>JASGFP010000051.1:0-26430 GCA_047605445.1 Rhodoblastus sp. | reverse complement strand
CGGCGGCGCGGCGGTCTGCGCACGCGATGGCGCCGGCGCGGCCGCGACGAGAAGCGCGAGCAAGGCGGCGCTCAACAGGGTTTTGACGAAGCGAAGTGTCATGGGCCCGGAAATCGAATCGGAATGCGGCGAATTTCGCACGAATCGCCGGCCACGGCACGGTTTTGGCCTTAGTCTGGCCGATCCCTGTAGGCGTGCGCACGGCCAGAGGGATCATTCAGCAGCCAGCCGCCGGCGCCGTCCGGCGCAGCCGCCTCCTGTGTCAACGGAATCTTGCCGTAGCCGCCGGGGATATCCAGCACATAGGCGGGGCGGGCCAGGCCAGAGACCTGACGCATCATCGCGGCCGCGATCCGCCGGCCCTCCTCGATCGACACACGGAAATGGCCCGTGCCCGGCGCGAGGTCGGGATGATGCAGGTAATAGGGCTTGACCCTCGCCTCGACGAAGGCGCGCATGAGGGCCGCCAATGTCTGCGGTTCGTCGTTGACGCCCCGAAGCAGCACGGTCTGGCTGACGAGCGGCACGCCGGCGTCCGCCAGACGCGCCAGTGCGGCGCGCGCCTCGCGGCCGAGTTCGCGCGGATGGTTGGCGTGCAGCGCGACCCACGTGGCGAGGCCGTCAGCCTTGATGGCGGCGACGAGATCGTCCGTGATCAGGTCGGGCGCGGCCACCGGCACGCGGGTGTGGAAACGGACGGTCTTGACGTGGTCGATGGCCGCGATTTCGCGCACGACATCGCGCAGCCGGCGCGGCGAAAGCGCCAGCGGATCGCCGCCGGTGAGAATGACTTCCCAGATTTCCGGCCTTTCGCGGATGTAGGCGAGCGCCGCGTTCAACGCCTCGCGCGGCAGCATCCCGCCCTTCGCCGCGCCCACCGTCTCGCGGCGGAAGCAGAACCGGCAATAGACCGGGCATGCCGAAACGATCTTGAGCAGCACACGGTCGGGATAGCGATGCACCAGGCCTTCGCAGGGGGAATGGGCGTCGTCGCCGATCGGGTCCGCGCGCTCCTGCGGCGCCGTCTCGAGTTCGCGCGCGTCGGGCACGAACTGGCGGGCGATGGGGTCGGCTGGATCGAGCGGGTCGACGAGAGCGGCGAGATGGCCGGTGATGGCGGCGGAATAGCGGGCCGCGACGCGAGCGAGCGCGCTCGCGTCGGTCGACGCGGCCAGCCCGGCCGCGACGAAATCGTCCGGTTTGGTCAGCGTGCGTGCGCGGGGCTTCTCGGGGCGGGTCACAAATTCCTGCCGATCTGGCTGTCAGGGAACAGAATTGGTTCGTTATCCCGCGCCCCGTGCAGGACGTGAAGGATTTCGACGGCGTCGCCGGACACGCGGCAAAAGGTCAAATAGTCGCGGAACGGGCGCCGTCGAATGCCGCGGTGTTCCCGCCGCGGAAGAAGCGGAAAGGCGCGGGGCGCATCGCCCAGCCGCAGGCAGCGTTCATAGAGTTCGGCGACGCAGGATTCGACGCGGACGGGATTGTCCAGCGCGATCGTTCGGCCGACCCGTCGGAGGTCGGCGAACGCCGCTTCCGTGATTGCGACTTTCACGTTTCGGATTTCTCGCCCGGCAGCGCCAATTCCGCGCGCAATCGCCTGAAGGCTTCGTCGAGCGGCATTGTCCGGCCCGCTTCTGCATCGGCAATGCCACGCGCGAGCGCGGCGTCGAGCGCCTTCAACTTGTCGGCGCGGTCCCGCTGCTGCAGGTAGCGCTCGCGAACGAGATCGCGGACATATTCGCTGCTGGAAGCGAAGGCGCCGCGGCGAACTTCCTCGCGCACGAAAAGCTCGAGTTCCTGCGTAAGGGTCAGCGTCATCTGCCCGGCGGGTTTCATCGGCGGCTCCGCATCAAAACTGATTTGTAGTGTAATGCACTATGCTCGAAATACTAAGCGCCGGCGGGCGCCACAGGCGTCCACAGAACCTGCTCGATCCGTTCGGCGCCCGCCGCCAGCATGGCGAGCCGGTCGAAGCCGAGCGCGACCCCGCTCGCCTCGGGCATGATTTCCAGCGCAGCGAGAAAATCCGCGTCGATCGGATAGGCCTCGCCGTAACGGCGCCGCTTTTCGGCCATCGCGGCCTCGAAGCGGGCGCGCTGCTCTTTGGGATCGACCAATTCGCCGAACCCGTTGGCCAGTTCGACGCCGCAGGCGTACATCTCAAACCGCTCGGACACGCGCGCGTCGCCCGGCTTCAGGCGCGCCAGCGCCGCCTCGCGGGCCGGATATTCGGTCAGCAAGGTCAGCCGGCCGTGGCCGAGTTGCGGCTCGATGACGACATTCAGGATTTTCGAGAACAGGTCCGACCAGTCATCGTCCCCGGCCACGCGGATCGACAGGCGCCGGGCGGCGTCCGCCAGCGCCTCGCGATCGTCCAGCGCCGCCATCAGGTCGACCCCGGCGAAGCGGGCGAAGGCCTCGGCGACGGTCAGGATTTCGGGCTCGGCGAAGGGGTCGGCCGTCTGCTCGCGCCAGTTTAGCGCCCGCCCGCCGGCAGCGTCGGCCGCCGCGCGCGCCAAGGCCACGCAGTCGGCCATGATGGCGGCATAGGGCTCCTGCGCCCGATACCATTCCAGCATCGTGAATTCCGGATGATGAAGCGCGGACCGCTCGCCGTTCCTGAACGCGCGGGCGAAGGTGAAGATGCGCGTCTCGCCCGCCGCCAGCAGCTTTTTGCAGGCGAATTCGGGGGAGGTATGCAGATAGAGCCGCGTGGCCGTCCCGTCGCCGCCGATCAGGTCCGTCGCAAAGGCCTGCAGATGGGTTTCATTGCCCGGCGAAACCTGCAGGCAGGCGGTTTCCACCTCCTCAAAACCCTCCGCTTGAAAAAAGGCGCGGCAGGCTTTAGCAATCCGGCCGCGCGCCTTGAGGAAATCACGGCGATCGGCGTAAACGTGCGGCGCCCACCAGGGCGAAGCTTCGTGCATCAGACCATTTCTGTGTGCTGCGGCAGGCGGATCGCGCTCAGGCGATCTCCTGCAAGTCCGGCGGACCATAGTCCGGGCGCCCGCAGCCTACAATCGAACTCGCAATCGAGGACAATATGAGAGTCATCGCCTCCTCCATCCGCAAGGGCAACATCATCGAGCACGAGGACGGCCAACTCTATGTCGTGCTTACCGCCGAAAGCTTCCACCCCGGCAAGGGCACGCCGACAACGCAGATCGACATGCGCCGCCTGTCCGACGGCGTGAAAGTGTCCAACCGCTACAAGACGACCGAACAGGTCGAGCGCGCCTTCGTCGAAGATCACGACTTCTCGTATCTCTACGAGGACGGCGACGGCTACACGTTCATGAACGACGAAAACTACGAGCAGGTGATCGTCACCAAGGACACGATCGGCGACCAGGCCGTATGGCTGCAGGAAGGCATGAAGGTCATCCTGTCGATGTTCAACGGCAACGCCGTCGCCATCCAGCTGCCGCCGCGCGTGACGCTGGAAATCACCGAGACCGAGCCCGCCATCAAGAACCAGACGGCCTCGTCCTCCTACAAGCCCGCGATCCTGTCGAACGGCGCCAAGGTCATGGTGCCGCCGCACATCCAGACCGGCACGCGCGTGGTGGTGCAGACGGACGACGGCAGCTATGTCGAGCGCGCCAAGGACTGATGGACCGCGAGCCTTCGTGCTCGCTTGAAACGAACCGATTGCGAGCCTGAAGGCTCGCGGTCCGGCGGATCAGGCTGGCGCCGGCGTTTTCTTCGCCGCGCCGGCCTTTTTCTTGACCGGGGCTAGCTCGGACGGGCCCCTGGCCGTCAGCAGCGCGGCGTGGTCGGCGACCGTCTGCTTCGCGTATGTCATCGCAAACGCGCCCATGGCGTCGTCGAACGCCTCGCTCTTGCCCATGTATCCGGCAATCAGGGCAGGATCGCCCGAGCGCGCGTGAGCGCGGGCGAGGGTGCGCCCGCACAGCCGCGCATAGGCCGGCAGCGCATCGCCTTCCATCAGATCGCCGACCGAGCCGAGCGTGCGGTTCTTCAGGTGGCGGACGTAGAAATGGCGGCCTTGATCCGGCGCGGCCACCCAGCCGAGAAACACGTCGCTCGCCGCCTGCAGGATGCGCTGCCCCTCGACAACGCGCCGGCCCTGTTCGCCATCCCATCGGCCTTGCGGCGCGAGGCTTTCGAGCACGGAGCGATCCGCCTCCTTCACCTGGAGCAGCAGCGGCTCGCCGTCGCCCGAGACGAACAGCCCGACCGCGCAGAACGTCCCGACCGACCCCACGCCGACGACCTTCATGGCGAAATCGGCCAGGCGGTAGCGCGCCAGGATGGCGGCGCGTTCAGGCGACAGGCTGGCGCGGTAGCCGGCAAAAATCCGCGTGGGATCGGTCGCATCGCCGGGATCGAGATGAAAGATCGTGTCGGCTCGATCGGCGATGCGCGGGCCCGATTTTTTCGAGACCACGAATTGCGGAAAATCGTCGTCGTCCTCGAGGTCGCGGCCAGCTTTCATCAGGATCGCGCGCAGGCGCTGCGACACACGCGGATCGTCGAAGGAGGCGATTTCGCGCGGCAGGTCGATGCGGCTGCGCCAGATTTCCAGCGGTGACTGAAGCGCGAGGTCGAGCATGCGCCGGCGATAGGAAGCCGCTGCGCTTTCCGCGCAGGCGCGCGCCCTGCGCTCCGACCAGCCGTTCGATTGGGCCGCGACCGCTACGCTGGCGCAAAGCCGCTTGACGTCGACGGTGAAGTCGACGCCGGGCAGCGTCTCGTCGAAATCGTCGATGTCGAAAAGTATGTGATCTTCCGGCGAGGCGAAAACGCCGAAATTCATCAGGTGACAATCGCCGCAAGCCTGCACGGAAACGCCCGCGGCCGGCGCGCCGGCGAGATCGGCGGCCATGACCGCCGCCGCGCCGCGCAGGAAGGCGAAAGGCGATTGCGTCATGCGCGCGTAACGCAGCGGCAGCAATGTTGATATGCGACCGCTGTCGCCCCGCGCGAGCACCGCGACCGGATCACGTCCGTCACTGGCGAATTCCGCGTGCGCCTCGCGAGGGACCGCTTTGCGCAACGCTTTGCCGCGCGCGTAACGCGCGCGGCGCGTTTGCGCTTTCCGCAGTTCGGCAGCGCTTTTCACGTCAGGCATTCGTCTCTCCGTTACAGAGCCGCGACGGACCTGTAACGGAAACAAATGTCACAATTGCGAGGGTCGCGGGTCAGTCGAAAACGACCACGCCGCGCGCGACGCCGCCCTTGCGGAGCTGGTCGAAGCCCTCGTTGATCTGATCGAGCGTGTAGGTGCGCGAGATCAGCGAATCGAGGTCGAGCTTCTTGTCCATGTAGAGATCGGCGAGGATCGGGAAGTCGATGTCGGGCTGGATCGAGCCGTAGAAGGACGAGGCCAGCGTCTTCTCCTGGAAAACCATGGAGGCGGGCGAAATGCCGGCGCGCACCTGCACGGAGGGAATGCCGACCATGGTCGCCCGGCCGCCCGCGCACAGGCAGTCGACGATCTGCAGGATGGTCGCTTCCGAGCCGATCGCGTCGAAGGCGTAATCCACGCCGCCGCCGGTGATCTCGCGCACGCGCTTCACGACATTCTCGGTCTTGCCGTTGATCGTGTGCGTCGCGCCGAACTGCCTGGCGTAGTCCAGCTTGTTGTCGAGCAGGTCGACCGCGATGATCTTGCCCGCGCCGACGAGCTTGGCGCCCTGCACGATGTTGAGGCCGACGCCGCCGCAGCCGATGACGAGCACGCTGGAGCCCGCCTCCACCTTTGCGGCGCGATAGACCGCGCCGACGCCTGTCGCCACCGAGCAGCCGATGATGGCGGCGATGGTCCACGGCAGGTCCTTGCGGATCGGCACGAGGTTTTCGAGCGAGCAGACGACCTCCTCGCGGAAGGTGCCGATGCGGGCCATCTGGTAGACGGGCTCGGCCTTGTATTTCAGGCGCGTCGTTCCGTCGGGCATCAGGAAGCCCGGCGCGGAATGGCCGTTGCAGAGCACCGACTTGCCGGAATTGCAGTAGCGGCAATGGCCACAATGCGAGGCGAAGGAGAAGATGACGTGGTCGCCGACCGAGACATGCGATTGGCCGGGGCCTACCTCCGTCACGATTCCCGCCGCTTCGTGGCCCGGCACCAGCGGCAGCTTGGCTGGCCAGTCGCCGTTCATCATGTGCCAGTCCGACATGCAGACGCCGGACGCCATCATCTTGACGCGCGCCTCGCCCGCCTTCGGCGGATCGAGTTCGAGATCGAGAATCTCGAGCGGCTTGTTGATCTCGGTGAGGACGGCGGCCTTCATGATTGTCTCCGATTTTGGTCGGACAATTGAACGGGCGCAGGCGCAGGCGTCAAGGGCGCTCGCGCAATGGTCCAGATCGGGCGGGGCGCAGATGCAGCCGCTTTGCTTTTGCGCCGAATTACGGCAAGACAATCGCGCCGGTCCCGTAGCTCAGCAGGATAGAGCAGCGGTTTCCTAAACCGAAGGTCAGGGGTTCGAATCCCTTCGGGACCGCCATATTCCACAAAATTCAAACCTTTGCGCGGGGCGCTGGGTAATCGAGGCGGTTTCTCGTACCATTTCCGTACCACTGGGTTCGGAACATGCCAGCGCCTCGAGATTTGCCCGCCCCGACGGTCAGCCTGCTACCTGGGCTGGACCGACGATCCAATAAGCCGGCTAGCCGGGAAAGCCTGCCTAAGGGCTTCTGGCGCGCGCCGTCTAAGTCCGCTCTTCGGCATCAATCCCTTAACGTTGGACACGTGGTGGAAGCGACTCCTTGAGAGATGCGGCATCAATGATCTGCATTTTCACGATCTCCGCCATGAAGCAACGAGCCGGCTTTTCGAGCGAGGGCTGTCCACCATCGAAGTGATGTCAGTGACAGGACATTCGACAAGCGAGATGGTGGATAGCTACAGCCACTACTCAGCAGGTCTCGTTCTGGACAAACTGGAGCAGGGCATAGAACTGAACGCGATCTTGGACGAAGTGAGATTTCTCGCTCGCCAATATCTGGCGAACGGAGGGAAACTGACCAACCTGAAGTCAGCATTAGACTCTGACTGAAGGCATCAGGGGTTGCCGTTGGTCTGGTCGAAATACGCGCTGCTGAGAGGCCATCGACTCTCAACAATTGCATGCGCTTTGATGTCGATGTGGGTCATTTCCCGCCCTACGGGCGAACGTCAGCTATCAGTCGCAAACCATCAGGCGCTATCCAACGAACCGTCTCCTCGATGTCGAGGTCTACGCCATTAATGCGGGTCGCGAAGGCGATGGTTAGTTCGCCTACGGATTGCTCCGCGCCGGAAATGTCCGGCGCCCGGCTATCTCGACGTCACACATCTGAAAATCCGCGATTCAAATCGTTTCGGACTGGCCTGAAATGCCGGCCGGCTATTCAAAAATGGCTCCACGGGCCGCAAAGGGCAAGCGGTCGCGCCGGGCGCCACGCGTCGTTCTCATGCAAAGCGGGCGAATGCGGCGCGCAGGGCGGCCTGGCCCTTGTCCGGCCCGTAAAGCCGAACCAGCTCTGCCGTTGAGGCGGCTGCAAATGTCAGGGATCGTCCGAGCAATGCTGTCACGACTGCGGTCTCGGTGACGACGACAGCGTCGCCCGGCGCCGGGCCGGGCGCGTGAACCTGGGTTGCATAGACGCCGCTCGCCGGCGTGTAGCGCGTCCACAGCGCGCTTTCGAGCAGGACGAGCGAGATCGGCGCGCTTGCGCCGGGCGTTTGTGGCGGCGCAAGGCGATCGCCGAGTGCCTTCAGTCTGGCGGCGGCGCGCAGGAAGGCGAAGGGGTCGGCGCCGGGCTTCTGTGACGCGCCTGGCGGCAGGAGGCCTGCCGCCTCGGCTTCGGCCACGGCGGCGCGCACGTACATGGCCTTGGGGTAGCGGATGTTGATTAGATATTGCGCGAGATCGTCCGGGTTGTCGTAGCCGCAGGCAGAGGCGGGCGCGGCGAGCATGGATACGGCCGCGCCCGATATGGCCGCCAGCGCGGATCTGCGCGAGAGCACGGGCGTGGATGCGCTCACTTCCTGTCGGGCCTTTCGCATCAGAAGAATATGCCCAGCCGGGCTTCCGTCTTGAATTTATAGAGCGGCGAGGCGCCATTGTGGATGGGCGTCGCGATTTCGAGGGAAGTGACGACCGACTTGCCCCACATCTTGCCGATCTGGACGTCGAACGGCACGAACCAGCTCCGCGTGATGAAATTGTAGCGGATGTCGGTCGATGGATAGAAGGTGACGAACATCTGGTTGGGCAGCGCGATGTTCAGCGTCGGCGAGAATTGCAGGTTGCGGATGTGTTTGCGCGCGGGATCGCCGGCGAAGTCGAAATCATAGCGAACGGCGCCGACGAAGAACGAACCTGGCGTGATCTCAGGCAGGGCGTAGCGATAGCCTAGCGTCGGGATCAGCTGGTAGCGCCCCGTGCCGAACTGCTGTCCGCCGGCCGTCGGCGCAACGATCTGCACGCCGAAGCCGAAGGCCTGGCGCTTGTCGATCGCATTGATGAACAGAACCTGCGCCAGCGCGTCGCCGAGGCCGAGCCTGTATCCATTGCCCGTCGTGTTGTCGACGAAAGGCATGTCCGCGCGCAGCGACAGCTTCCAGCCGTCGCCGAGCGCGAACGGCTTGTCCGTGCGCGCGATGAACGACCAGCTGTTGGCGGCGCCCGGCGTGCGCTGGTAGCCCGCGCGCAGATCGACGCGCGTCACCGGCTTGGTGATGTCCTGCCCGGTATTGGGCGCGTCGTCGTCCTGATCGTCGGCCCACGCGGGCGAAATGAGAGACGCAAGAACGAGGACGCAGGCGACGAGACGCTTCATCGGGACCTGACTCTCACTTTGCCGCCGTGTACCAGACCGGCGAGGACCAGGCCCGCTCCTGGACGGTCGCCGCAACGCCCTCCAGCAGCGGCAGTTTGGCGCGCACAGCGTCGTAGGTGCTCCAGCGCGGCGTCGGGATCTGAAGGACGCGCGCGTAGTAGAGCGCGTTCTGCGCCGGATCGAATTCCGTATCGACCCAGCTTCCGGTCAGCTCCGTGGCGCCGACCGAGTTCTTGTAAGTCGCCGTCTTGAGGTCGACGGTATTGGCCACGGGCGGCAGCTTGCCGTCGGCGCCGATCGTGCGCTCCGACGACCAGACAACGTTGACGATCTTTTCCTGCGGCGCGCCGTCGGCGCCGACCCAGCCCTTGATGATCTGGATGCGGTCGAGATTGGCGTCCTTCGGGCCCTTGATCGCCAAGACGTTGAAGCGCAGCGGGCGCTTTTCACCGGCGGGCACAGTCGGCAGCGTGCCGCCCATCGGCACCCCGAACCTGTAGCCGTTCTCCACTGTTGTCTTGGAGTTCGCGTCCGGGCCGGGAAGGCCGAAGCCCGCAAACATGCGGACCTTGATGCGCACGCCCGAGGTGGCGAAGGTTTCCTTCGCCCGCATGCCGTCCCAGATCGCGCCGCGGGTGTTGCTGGTCGCCCAGACGCCGGCAAGCGCGCCGGGATTGAGATCGATGCCGCCAATCCAGCCGCCAACCTCGCCGGTGCGACGCCGTTCGACAGTCCCGTCGGCGGCGCCATGGCTGCCGACGATGAAATTGCTCTCGTCTGTGTCGGCAGGCGTGCCGTTGTGGCTGTCGGTGCCGCCGATGAAACCGTATTTGTAGGGATTTGCGCCGAGCGTGCGTTCGTATTCCAGGCCCTTTTCGAGCCCATAGCGCACGAAGTTCTCCTTCTTCGTTTCGCGGCCGCTGTATTTCGCCATCGAATCCGCATTCTCGAAATTCGCGAATTCGTCGGCGCCCCAGAAGTTGCGATGCACTTCCGAATTGCCCTTGATCTGCATCATCTCGATCAGCGGTTCGAAATGCGCGCGGGTGCGTGCGTAGGCTGCGTCGATCGGCTTGCCGTCAGGCGTGTTCGGATCGAACATCATGCCCTTGCTGGCGTTGGAATTATGCGGAACCGCGATGACGGAGGCGCCGATTTTCTCGAGATCGCCCATCCAGGCCCAGAGCTTGTCTTCGCGATTGAGGTCGATGTAGCTCATGGGAATCTGCGGCACGCGCAGATCGCGGAAGAAGACGTTGCGGTGCAGATTGCCGCCCTTGGGCGCGCCGCTCCATTCGAAGGCGGGAATGGTCGTGAACTTGCCGGGCTTGTAGTTCTTCTCGGTCGCTTCCACGACGACCGCCCATGCGCTCTTGGTCGTTTCGGGGCCGACGAAGAACGGCGGATGCTGCGGCGTCTCGGAGCGGTTGCTCTTGACGACATAATTCAGGAACCAGCTTTCCCGCTCCTCAAAGCCCTTGAGGCCGCGCAGCGTCTTCAGGTCCGGCTGATCGTGGCCCGGCGCGCCTTCCACCATGGTGGAATACATTTCGCCGAGATATTCGGCGTGATCGGTGACGGCGGCAAAATCGAGCGGCTCGACGATGCGATGCATCTGCCCGTTCACCATCATCTTCTCGCCCTGTGCGAAACGATAGGCGGTGTCGGGCGTCAGCCGCGCGCCGCCGAGATAGGCGTCGAGCGAATAGGCGGTGTGGACATGCGTCTCGCCGAAATAGGCGTCCTTCAGCGGATTGCTCGGAACTTTCGCCTCCGCCGCCTTGATGCGCGCCTGTTCCTTCTGGATCGTGGCCGAGGGAACCATCAGCTTCACATCCTCGGCGCGCGCAGCCGGCGCGGCGATGGACGCCGCCAGAGCGATCGTGGCGCCAAGCGTGCGGGTCTTGTGGGCGCGGCGCGCCTTTTTCGTCTGGCTCAAGTGTCATCTCCCTCGCGCGCGGCACAGCCGGATCGATGTCGCGAACGCTAGGAAGTCTCGACGGCGCGGTCTATCCAGCGACGACAGCGCGTCTCGTTTCTGGATAGGCGAAAACAGCGGTTTCGGGAGCTTGCACTAGATTTTCTGCAATTCACGCGCGAGCGTCTGCGAGGGCATTTCGCCGAAGCGCGCCTTGTAACGGATCGAGAACCGGCCGAAATGAAATATTCCGCAGGCCACGCAGACTGACGTGATCGTCACGCCGGGCTCGGCCGCCAGCAGCAGGCGCCGGGCGCGGTCGAGGCGGGCGTTCATCACATATTCGGTTGGGGTCACGCCGCGCGACACGAGAAAGGCCTCGCGGACGCCGCGAACGTCCGAACCGGCCACCTCGGCCATTCGCGTCAGGCCGAATGGCTCGTCGATATTTGCCTCGATCCAGGATTCGAGCTGGCGCAGGCGAAACTCGCCGACGCGATTATGCTGCGGCTTGTCGTTTTCGCTGTCACCGCCGACAAGCGCGTCGGCAAACAATTCCAGCAGCGTGCGGTCGATCGCAGCGAGCGATTTCGTCGACTTGACGAGGGTCGACTGGCGCGAATCGATCTCGCCGATCAACCAGAGGAGAAAGGAATGGAACGCTTGGCCGGGGCCGCGGTCCAATGCGAATTCGTTCGCCGGGCCGGCCGTGCGGCATCTCTGGCGCGTGCGTCCGCGCAGCGCCGCCTCGACCCCCGCCTCCTCGAAACCCGCGAAGATCGATTTCTGCGGCGCCATTTCGAGCGTCAGGGGAGCGCGCGGCCGATGCACGGCCGCAATGGCCGGGCCCGACACGACTTCCGCGCCGGCGATCCTGTGGCGCATGTTCCCGGCGATCTGGAAGCTTGTGCGATAGACCGGCGCCTCCGGTCTTGCCGTGACGAGACCCCTGGACCGGAATTCCATGGCGCCGATCGCCGACCGCGTCAGGTCGAACTGGTTCCACTTCAGATAAAACTGGCCGCCGAGATATTCGCCGTCGTGCGGCTCCCACAGCGCGCCCGCGCGCACCCGGGATTCATCGCGGTCCTGAACGATCAGCCGCGTGTGATCTGCCAGCGGTAACTCGCGCCGCATTTGGTTCTATCCCGCAAATTCGAGTGGCCGCGAAATTGAATAGTAGTGGCCACTCTCATAGAAAAGCTAAAGCTTTGCAACAATATGCGAGACACTTTTCTGTTTTGCCGGGCCTCAGCGCCTTGGGCGGCGCTATCCAGTTTGGCGCGCCGTGCCGAAGGCTGGATAGACGAAGCCGGCGCGAGCGTGTCCCATCGGGCGCTGGAACTGATCGGCATTCGAGGGAGATGGGTATGAAAATTCGTGGATTGTTGAGCGTCGGCGTCGCGCTGGCCGTGTTCGCCGCATCGGCGGTCGAGAGTTACGCCTTTGTCGGCGGCGCTGGCTCCGCGCCGGCGTTTGGCATCGGGGCCGGCGCCGACCTGTCGGGCGATATCCACGAGGTTCGCGCGGGCGCGGGCGCCCGACGCGGCGGGGCAACCGCAAGGCGCGGCGGCAACGTCAACGTGAAGCGCGGCGCGAATGTGAACGTCAAGCGCGGCGCCAATGTGAACGTGCGCGGCGGCAATACGGTCGTCGTGCGTCGCCCTGTCCGTGTCTGGAGCCCGCGGCCCTACTATGGGACGGTCGTCGCCGGCGTCGCGCTGGGAACGGTCATTGCGGTCAGCGTTGCGGCTACGGCGCCGCGCCCGCCGGCGTCGAACCTGTGCTGGTTCTGGTCGGATTCGGCCCAGATGAACGGATACTGGGACTATTGCGTCCCGCCGCGCTGAACAGCATGAGGCGCCTGGCCCGCACGGGCCGGCGCCAACAATCAATGCGCTCCTTGGAGAATGCAAACATGCGTCATCACATTCTGGTCGCCGCGGCAGCGACGGCCCTGTCCGTCACGTCGGCGTTCGCGCAAGTCGGTCTCGACACGCTGGCCGACAAGGACGGTTACGTCGACGTGCAGAAGATCACCTGCGCGCAACTGGTCGGCACGTTCCAGGAAGACGCCAACGCGCTCGTCTACTGGTACTCGGGCTGGTACAACGGTCTCGCGAATAAGCACATGTATCACATCACGCGCGCAGAGCCGGGCAAGCATGCGCTGATCGTCTATTGCAAGGCGAACCCGGGCAAGAAAGTCATCGAGGCCCTGGACGTTCTGTTCAAGGCGGAAAAGTCGATGAAATGATAGGCGCCGGTCCGGTGTCGGGGCGCGCTTCAGCGTGACGAGACTTCGCGGCTCCCTGCTTTCGCCTCTCGCTCGCGAGGGTGCGAAGGCATTGCGCCTCTCGCTGGTTGCGCTGGCAGCTCTCTTCGGCGGGCTGACTCTTGCGACCGGCGACAGCGCGGCGGCGCCGGCCGCCAAGCCATGGCAGTTGCGCCCGTCGACGGGCGACCTCGACAGCATGCTCAAACGGCGCACCGTCCGGCTGCTGGTGCCCTACAGCAAGACGCTGTTCTTCATCGACCGCGGCAAGGAGCTGGGCGTGGCCGCCGAATTCGGCCGCGAACTGGAAACCTGGCTGAACAAGAAACACACGACCAAGACGTTGCGCATCCATGTCGCCTTCGTGCCGACATCGCGCGACCAACTTGTCCCCGACCTCATCGCTGGGAAAGGCGACGCCATCGCGGGCAATCTCACAATCACCGACGAAAGGCGCGCGCAAGTCGATTTCGCGGCGCCCTGGATGCGGCAGGTGAAAGAGATCGTGGTTGGCGGCCCTGCAATGCCGAAGGTCGAGAAGCTCGACGACCTCGCCGGATCGACCGTGCATGTGCGGGCGTCGAGCTCCTATCACGAGCATCTCGTGAAGCTCAACGAGACGCTGAAGGCGAAGGGCCTGAAGCCGATCACGCTCGCGCCGACCGACGAAAATCTCGAGGACGAAGACCTGCTGGAGATGGTCAACGCGGGCCTGCTGCCCTTTGCGATCGTCGACGATCACAAGGCGCAGATCTGGACAAAGATATACAGCGGCCTCGTCGCGCGACCGGACCTCGTGCTGAGCGAGGGCGGCGACATCGCCTGGGCGATCCGCAAGGGCAGCCCGCAACTAAAGGCGGAGCTGGACAAATTTTTCGCCAGTCACACGTCTCAGACCAGTTTCGGCGCGACGATCAAGCGCCGCTATTATTCCGACGGCAATGTGGTCAAGAACGCCTATTCGGATGAAGCAAAGGCGCGCTTCAAGGACCTCACCGCGCTGTTCGCGAAATACGGCAAGCAGTTCAATTTCGATCCGGTCCTGCTCATCGCCCAGGGCTTCCAGGAATCGCAGCTCGATCAGGCGCGCCGAAGTCCGGTGGGGGCGGTCGGGCTGATGCAGATCAAGCCCGCGACGGCGGCCGGCAAGCCGATCGGCATTACGGGCGTCGCCGACAATGCCGACAGGAACGTCAACGCCGGCGTCGCCTACCTGCGCTATCTGGCGGACACCTATGTCGCGGACGCCGCCGTCTCGCCGCGCAACCAGACGCTGCTGGCGTTTGCCGCCTACAATGGCGGGCCCGGCAATCTGCGGAAGTTCCGGGAGCAGGCTCGGCTGATGGGGCTCGACCCGAATGTCTGGTTCAACAATGTCGAGCAGGGGGCAGCCAAGGTCGTCGGGCGCGAGACGGTCCAATATGTGAGCAATATCTACAAATATTACGTCGCCTACCGCCTCCTGTGGGAGGAGATGCAGGCGAGGGACCGCGCGATAGCGGGCGACAAACCGAAATGAAGCTGACAACATTCAACGCCTGAACATGCAAAGCGGGGGAGCCGGGCCCATGACCGATCGCATCACGAAATCCAGACGCGAAATCCTTTCGATCGGCGCGGGGGCCAGCGTGCTGGCGCTGGCCGGCGCCGATCGTTCCGCCCTGGCGCAACAGGCTTCCGCCGGCGTGGACGGATTTGCCCGCACGATGCCCGCCGAGGCGGTCGCGCCCGGCCCGCTCGTCAGCGGCGACTACGAACTTACCTACACGGAAAACTACGCCTCCGGGCTACGGCTGCTCGGATTTCCCGAAGCGGCGATCCTGACGATCGTCTCCAGCGAACGCCATCGCCTGCGGATCAGGCCCGATGGCCCCTCGCTCGTCGTCACCGACGGACAGGCCGGCGGCGCGTTGCAATTGCGGACGCCGATGGCGCGCGACGTGGTGGGCGCGAAGGTCGAGGACTGGCTCGTCTATTTCGACCGGCCGGACCGGATGATTACGTCCTTCACGGCGCCGAGCAAGCGCAAGGCGTGGATGGTCAAGCGCTTCGCGCCGGCAGGCATGATCAATACGGTGATCGTCGAGGGCGAAGGCGCATTCGTCGCCACGCGCGTCTGGACGCGCGCGCCGGAGCAGCCGGGCATTCCCGGCGTCATTTTGGGCTAGCGCGCCAGCGCCGCTGGCAGAGGCATGGAGGCCGAATTGTTTGGCACGGGCGCATTCGTCACCTGGATCGTCGTGGGCCTGCTGGCGGGCACGCTCGCAGGCCGTCTGGTGACGCGCGAAAAGGCAGGCTTCGGCCTCCTCTCGAATGTCGCGCTCGGCTGCGCCGGCGCGATGGTCGGCGGCATCCTGTTCGGCCTGCTCGGCATTCTGCCGGCGCTCGACAAGGTGTCGGTGTCGCTACGCGACATCGTGGCCGCCTTCACCGGCTCGCTGATCCTGCTCGTCGTTCTCTGGGCGTGGAATCGCTGGAAGAGCTAGAAGCTGGCGATGCGGACGACGAACCATGTCATCGACAGGACGCCGATGACATAGGCCGCGATGCGGCGCGCCGGCGAGGCGGGCACATCGTACAGCGCAGCAAATGCGCGTAGCACGAGCAGGATGGCGGCGACGAAGATCAGTTGCCCGGCCTCGACGCCGACGTTGAACATCAGCAACGCGAGCGGCGTCTCGTTCGGCGGCAGGCCGATTTCCTTCAGCGCGCCGGCAAATCCAAAGCCGTGCAACAGGCCGAAGGCGAAGGCGAATATCCAGGGCGCATCCTGCGACAGCCGGCGTTCGCCCGCGCGGACCTTGACCAGTTCGCTCGCGGCGAAGGCGATGCTCAGCGCAATCGTCGCCTCCATCGGCTTCTGCTGCAGACTCATATAGCCCAGCGTGGCGCCGGCAAGCGTGATGCTGTGCGCGACCGTGAAGGCGGTGACTGTCTTCAGCAGCATCCAGCGGTCGCCGATCAGAAGGACGAGCGTCAGCACGAACAGAAGATGATCGAGACCGGTGAGAATGTGGTCCACGCCAAGGACGACATAGGTGCGGGCGACGTCGAACTTCGTCTGCGCGCCGGTTGCGGTGACGGAGGTCGTGTCCTGCGTCAGACGCGCGACCTGGGTCGTGCCGTCGAGATAGGCGATATGCACGAGCGTCTCGATAGGCGTCGTGCTCAGGCCGTCAATCGCGATCTCGCGACCCTGCAGGCCGTTTGCGCAGATGGCGGTCCAGCGCTCGAAGAAACTCCCGCCTTCGATCATGCGGATCGGCTCGGCCTTCGCGCGGCAGGCGTCCGGCAGCTGGACGTAGATGCCAAGCCGCATGTCGCCCATCGCCGGCGTTTTCCACACGACCGTGAATTCGCCGGGTGCGCGTTCGCGCAGTTCGAGAAAGGCCGGGCGCAGTTCGTCGGCAGAAGCGCGTGCGCCCATCAGCAGCAGGACGAGCGCACAGGCGAGTCTGGCCCAGCGCCGCATCATTTGCGGGCCGGCTCTGGCGGTAACTGGATAGTGACCCTGTAACGTTTGAGCAGGTCCGCGAAGCGCTCGGCGTGGAGGCGCTTGCGCTCCTCGTTTGTCCAGTCGCGCGTCAGCGCCGCGCGCGCTTCATTGAGCGTCGCCGCCCGGCCGGGCGTCTTCTCGCCGATCTTTATGAGGTGCAGGCCATAGGTCGAAACGAAGGGACCGGTCCATGCGCCAACCGGCGCGCCTGCGAGCGCATCGGCGAAGGCCTGACCGAAGACGCGCGCGATTTCTTCGCTTGAGGTGAGTGGCGTTTCGAACGGCAGGAGCGTGTCGTCGCCCAACCGGCTCGCATCGGCGGGCGGCTTCGCCTTGATCTCGGCGAGCAGGGCTTCCGCATCGGCGTCGATCTTCATGCCGCGCTCGCGCGGACTGAAGTAGATCTGCTGAAACGCGTACTGCGGATCGATCTCGTAGGCCCCCGCGTTGGCCTTCAGATAAGCCTCGAGCTGCGCATCTGTCGGGGTCAGCGTCGCGGTTTCAGCTTCCTCGAGATAATCCATCTTCAGGCGCAGGCGGCGGCGGATGGTGGAGTCGTCCTTGTCGAGCCCACGCGCGAGCGCTTCGCGATAGTAGATTTCCTCCGCCACATAATCGTCGATCAGACCCTTCAGCTCCTGCGCCGTCGGCGGCCGTTGCCGCGTTTTCGCAAACAATCCGGCGAGCTGTTCGATCCGCGCGGGCGTCACGAGCACCTCGTCCTGCCCGCCTGCAGAGCCGCGATTGAGAAATCCGTAAAACGCGAAAATGGCCAGCGCGGCGAGCAGAAAGTGGAACAGCGGCTCTCTGACGATGTGTTTCAGCATGCCGTGGTCCGCATCATTTCCACGGCGCTGGTGGAAGGCCCGCGCTTTGCCTGCTGCGCCACGCTCAGCGCAAGCACCATGACCGCCGCCGCGACGATCCAGGAACCGGCGATGCGCAGCCCGATCCGGACGACGGGCTGCTTCTGCAGGACGGTCATTCCGGCGATGACGGTCGCGAAGAAGACGACGCCCGACATGAGTCCCGCCAGCACGAGCCAGCGTTCCCGCGCGCTCGCGCCATCGATTTCGCAGTCGAGGCCGATCAGAAGGCCCGCAACCGCCGCTGCCATGACGGTGAGCAATGTCGGCATGTCGCGATCCAGACTGACGGCGGCGCCAATGCCGACGGCTGCGGCGAGGATCGCCGGCTGGCCAACGCCCATCGGCACGCCTGCTGCTGTCAGCGCCAGGCCGATCGCGAAGCCGGCGATCAGGGCGATGAGGCCGGCGCGCGCTGCGGTTCGCCCCTGCAGGCCCAGCATCAGCGCGGTCGCCACCAGCAGCAGGGCGTGGGCGGGCGCGACCATCGGATCCAGAAAGTGGCTGTAGAAGGTTCCAAGCCCCTTGATCGGGCTATGCGCCAGAGCGTTCGACGCGCCGAGACAGAGGAAGCTGAGGGAAAGAACCGGCCAGTAACGCGAAGGCTTCATGCATAGCCTGTCAGGAAGGCGACGCCGAGCGCAGCGATCGCCGCGCCCATAGCCCGCACCGCGTAGCGGCCGAGGTCGTAGCGCGACAGTAGGCCAAACCCGATGCCAGCCAGATGCAGCATCCCCGTCGCCAGCACGAAGCCCAGCGCATAGGCGAGCGGGTTGGCCGCGCCAGGCAGTTCCGTGCCGTGCGCATGGCCGTGGAAAATGGCGAAGGCGCCGACGATGATGGCTGCGATCCACAGCGGCGGGCGCAGGGCGAGCGCGACGCAAATGCCGAGTATGATCGCTGAGCCTGCAATCCAGGTCTCGACCGACGGAAGCGGAACGCCGGCGATGCCGAGGGCGCCGCCGAAAGCCATCACCAGCGGGAAAACGATCGGCAGGATCCAGATGGCCGGCATGCCGAGGAACGCGCCCCACAGGCCGACGGCGACCATGGCCGCCAGATGATCGAGACCGTTGATCGGATGCAGGAAGCCGGCGGCGAACCCGCCGGCGACGCCTTCGCCGGTATGGGCTTGCGCCGTTCCACTGGAACAGACGAGCGCAAGAGCAACGGCAAGCGCAACGCGGGAATTGGTTTCGGGCTTCATATTCGCGCACCATTGACAAAGCGACGGACAACATATCCGACACTCCGCCGGCCGTCTCTCGTTTCTCGACCAGCTCTCACTTCGCGTGCGGGGTGATCTCCGGCGGAACCCACTTGCCGCTCAAGACTTCCGCCTTCGGAACGTACAGCCGCATCGACAATCTGAAGTCGCCGTCCGGCGCGGGCAGCCAGTTCGCCTTCTTGTCGCCTTCGGGCGCGGCCTTCTGGACGTAAACGGTGATGGAGCCGTCCGGATTGAATTTCAGATCGGGCGTGCGATTGCCGATCGCATAGCGATTGATCGGATTGTCCTCGAAGAAATTCGCGGCGTTGTACATGGTGATCGACCAGAAGCCGTCGACCGGCTTCAGATTGCCCTTCGCGAAGGTGATCGTGTAGTTCTTGGCGCCGTTCAGGCGCTGATTGTCGGCGCCTTGAAGCGCGTTCATGTAGAGCGCTTCCTCCGGCGTGTTCTGGCCGAGGCCGCGATAGGCGATGGCGGCGCGCAGATTGAAGTCCTGCCCCCATTTGCCGGCGTTCAGATTGTAGGCCCACTTGTTCGCCTCGACGCCGCCGGCCTTCAGCGCTTCCATCTTCATGATGCGCTTGCCGGCCTCATAGCCGCGTTCGAGACCCTTCTGCGTCGCGGTGGAGAGGCTGCCGGGATCGAAGCCGCCCTTCACCGTCAGGCCGATCGGCTTGAACTGTTCGACCAGCGCGCTGTCGGACGCAGGCGGCGGGTTGTCTTTCATCAGGGCGCCGGCCCACTGGAAGTAGGTTTTCCAGTCCAGCGTATCCACCTGCTCGACCGGCGGCAGTTTCGGCTGCAGCTTGATGTTCCAGCGTTGCTTGATCGGCGTCGGATCGATGGCGGGCGGGATCATCGTCAACTGGTATTTCTGCTGGATCGCCGCGACGTTCGGAAGGTCCTTCTCGCCGTCGACCAGCGTGCGGCCGATGATCCACAAAAGCGGCGTCGGCGAAACGATGCGCTTCGCGCCGGCCGGCGTCTTGCCCTTCCAGTCCGGCCCGACGATCAGATATTTGCCCGCGCGGCTGCCGGTCGCCCGCGAGCCGACGTAGCCGAATACGTTGGTGTAGGCGTCTTCCAGCATCATTGAATAATAGCGCTTGCCGACATCGGGAACCGACAGCAGCGCCGCGCCCTGCTTGAGATCGACGAAGGCGCTCGAATAGACCGTGTCGCCGTTGGGCGAGACGACATCCTTGTCGGCTGCGGTCATCAGCTTGCCCGCATGGCCGAACATGTTGAACGGCGCGCGCCCGTTCGGTTGCGGCTTTTCGGCAGCCGTGCTGACTTCGGCGGTCGCCGCCGTGATCGCGAGCGGATAGGCGTAGATGTAGGCTTGGGCGCCTAGTGCAAAGGCCTGATCCTCCTGCGCCTGTTCGACGGACGAGACCGCATTGGCGCCAGACTGCTGCCCTGCCGCCGGGCCCGAGACAAGCGCAGCGACAGTGGCCAGCACGATAAGATTTCTTTGCATTCGCTTCGCTCGGGTTTCAATCAGTTGACTTGAGTGTCGAACGCCGCGGCTTCTGCCTAAGGCGTGTACCAGATCGACGACGCCCAGGCGCGCTGCTGGTGCTTCATCGGCACGTCCTTCGACATTTTCACGTTGAAGCGAACCTGATCGTAGGCAGTCCAGCGCGGCGTCGGGATTTCGATCGCGCGCGCGTAGTAGAAGGCGCGGATCGCGGGATCGAAATCCGGGTCTTTCCACACGGCCGACAGTTCCGGCTCGCCGATCGAGTTGCGCCAGGTTGCGGTCGCCACGTCCACCGTGTCGCCGACCGGCGGCACCTTGCCGTTGCGCATCTTGCGGCTCGCGGCATTGCTCCAGACGACGTCGTAGATTTTCTCGAAGGTCTTGCCGGATTTATCGACCCAGCCCTTGACGATCTGGATGCGGTCGAGATTGCCGCCCTGCGCGTCCTTCATCGCCGCGACCATGAAGGTCGGCGCCTTGGCGCCGGCCGGCGCCTTGGGCAGGTCCCCGCCCATCGGCACGCCCTTGCCGTAGCCGGCCTCGGCCAGATAGCGCGAGCGCGCGTCTTCCGGCTTGAAGTCCCAGCCGCCGAAGAAGCGCAGGGTCATGCGCGTGCCCGAGGTCGCGTAGACTTCCTTGCGCTTCATCGCGTCCCACAGGGCTTCGCGCGTGTTCTCTGTCGCCCAGACGCCGGAATAGCCGGCGGCCTCGTAATTCCAGGTGTAGCGCGTGAAGCCGAAGCCCTTCTTCTCGACAAAGGACCAGCGATCGGGATGCGGCTCCTGCTCGACATGCTTGCCGTAGTAATTGTCAGACTCGACAGCCGTCAGCGAATTGTGCACGTCGGTCCCGCCCGCGAAGCCAAACTTGAACGGATTGACGCCGAGTTTCTGTTCGTAGAGCAGGCCCTGCAGTAGGCCGCCGCGCAGATACATGAAGGGCCGCATCTCCGGCGTCTCCGGCTTGTCCTCCAGCGTCAGATTGCCGTTGTCCCAGCCCTGGATGCCGAAATTCGCGAATTCGTCGTTGGGCGACATCGAGGGATGCGTTTCGGAATTGCCCTTGGTCTGCATGACTTCCTGCAGCACCTCGAAGCGCGCGCGACGCTCGGCGTAATCCTTCGACAGCGGCTTGCCCGCGAAATCCGTCGGCTCGAACATGCGGCCGTTCGACAGATTGCCGTTGTGCGGGATCGCCAGCATCTTGCCGCCCGTCTTGGCCTCGTATTTGGCCATCCATTCCCAGAGCTTTTCCGGGTCCTCGCTCTGCCAGGCCGTGAACGGCAGGACCTGGTCGGCCTTTTCCTTGCCGTCGCGGAACAACACGTTGCGGTGGAGGTTGTTGCCGCCAGGCACCGAGGTCCATTCGAAGGCTATCATCGCCGTGAAGCGGCCGGGTTCGTTGAACTTGTTGGCGGTCGCAGTGTAGTCCTGCCAAACCGACTTCATGATCGGGCCGACGACTTTCGGGTCCTTGATGACGGGCGGCAGCTTGCCCTGCGCCTGCGCGGAGACGAGTTCGGTCTTGACCTTCTGCACTTCCTCCGGCGTGCCGTCCTTCATCACCTTGCCCCAGCGCGCGAGCGTGGGGTCGGCGGCGAGCGCGGGATTGCCGACCGCGACTTGGTACATGATGCCAAGCCCTTCGGCATGGTCGGAGATGACGTGGAAGTCGAGCGGGCGCGACAGTTTCGCCGGCACGCCCGTGGACGAAACAACCTCCTCGCCGCGCGCGAAACGATAGGACTGCTCAGGCGTCAGCCGGTCGCCGGCCATGAAGGCGTCGCCGGAGTTGGCGGTGTGGTGATGCGTGTCGCCGAAGAAGGGGCGCGTCGGATATTTGCGGCCGGCGTAGGGCGAATATTGTTTCTTCGCGGCAGCTTGCGCCGCCGTATCGGCCTTCGGCGCAGCGCCGACGCCATCGTCGAGGTCGACGGCGCCCTTGACGACCACGTCGTCCTCCGCCGGCGGAGCGTTCTGCGTCTGCGCCTGCGCGCACGCGATCAGCGAGACCGACGCGAGGAATCCGATGGCGAATCCACCCACGATTGCGTGCGCCGTCGTCCGAGCGGGTCTTTTCATAGGTCGTGCCCCTTGCGATGACGCCGAACCATCGGCGTTGTCGTCGCAGCCTACGGACGTTCCGCGAGGCGATCTATCCACTCTCGCCGGTGGCCGGCGAAGACGGATAGCCGTTGCGGCGTAGATCGCCTATCGAAGGCCTGTCGTGGCGGCAGGCCGAATGCCGGCCGAACGAGGCGCGTCTGTTCGCGTCAGGGGAGACGTCATCTTGAGATTGCGGCTGCGGGTTGCACTGCCGATCGCGATAGCGATCGGCGTAGCGGGTTGCGGCGGCCGTCCGACCGCTTTTCTCGTGCCGGTCGGCGTGGACGCGCCGATGGCGCCGGGGGCCAGC
The DNA here is from genome assembly GCA_047605445.1 of Rhodoblastus sp. Classification (GTDB taxonomy): domain Bacteria; phylum Pseudomonadota; class Alphaproteobacteria; order Rhizobiales; family Beijerinckiaceae; genus JAJXWB01. The sequence continues at coordinate 3,950 of JASGFP010000051.1, read as the reverse complement.
AGGGTCGACATGCTCGTCGCCACCACGCGCTCTCCCGATGGGGCGGCGCCGGGCCAGATGTTCACCGGCGAACGCGGGCACGGGCTGGCTTTCGCCGATATCGCGGTTTCAATCCCGCCGGATGCCGTGCGCGAGATCGGCGAGGTCCAGTTTCCATCCACGCCGCCGGGCGACCCGGCGAAGGAATTCGTCACGCTGCGGGCCGACCGTCTCGACGAAGCCGCCGCCATGGCCCGGCTGCACGCGCGCACGACGAAGGTCGCCAAGCGACAGGCGCTCGTATTCGTGCACGGATACAACACGCGGTTCGAGGAAGCCGTCTACCGGTTCGCCCAGATCGTGCACGATTCCGGCGCCCCCGTGACGCCCGTTCTTTTTACCTGGCCTTCGCGCGGCAAGCTGCTCGCCTACACCTATGATCGCGAAAGCGCGAATTATTCGCGCGACGCGCTGGAGACGACCTTGCTGACGCTGGTGCGGGACCCCGCGATTGGCGAAATCTCGATCCTTGCCCATTCCATGGGCAATTGGGTGACCGTCGAGGCGCTGCGGCAGATGTCGATCCGCGAGCACGGAATTCCGAAGAAGATTTCCACGGTCATGCTGGCCGCGCCCGATGTCGATGTCGACGTCTTCCGCAAACAGATCGCCCTGATCGAGGAAGACGGGACGCGCCCCGACTTCACCCTGTTCGTCTCGCGCGACGACGAAGCGCTGGCGATGTCCCGGCGCATCTGGGGATCGACGGCGCGCGTCGGCGCGATCGACCCGGACGCCGATCCCTATCGCGCGCAACTGGCGCAGGCGAAACTGCGTGTCGTCGACATGACGGATGTGAAGACGGCGGATTCGCTTGGGCACGGAAAGTTCGCCGAAAGCCCGCAGATCGTTCAATCGATCGGCGCGCGCCTGGCGTCGGGGCAGGCGATCAGCGACGGGCACGCGGGGCTGGGCGAGAAGATCGGACAGGTCGCGATCGGCGCCGCCGGCACTGTTGGCCGCGCGGCCGGCGTCGTCGTCTCGGCGCCGATCGCCATCGTGGACGGTCGCACCCGCGAGGGCCTGTCCGACCAGATCGAGGCGCTCGGCGAAAGCGCCTCGAACACGGTGCAGTCGACGACGAGCGTCGGCCGGCGCTGAAAAGAGTCGGCGCGGAAGGCGCCATCCGCCCCGCGATTTTCCAGTCAGGCCTGCCGAACCCTCGGCAACGTCGGCTTCAGTCGCTATGTAGCGTCGTCAGGCTGACTGCGGCACTCGCTCGGCGCGAGCCTCGGGAGTCTCGGCAGCAACGTCCGAAGCAATATGCTCGTCGCTCTCGGGATCGTGCGCCCATGGGACCGTGACAGCGAACTCGATTTCGACGCCGTTGACGATAGTTGCGAAGGAGACGGTTCTTATCGCCTCGAACCGCTCAGCCTCAGACGAAGCGGCCGAGAGCTGCGGGAATTGCTCGATCATGAAATCAGTCCGAAAAAAATGCGAAGGCGACAATTCAATCAGATATTCATACGCTCTCGTGACGCCGTTGCGAAGGCTCTTGTGAAGTCTCGCTCGGTCCTGCGTGCGGGAAAGATGAGCATTGCGCGAGGCGCCGACGCCGGCGAAAAGTCGGTGACGAACGCTGGCGGGTCGCGAAGAACAGCGCCGCCGCACTTTCGTGCAGCGGCGCTTTTAGACCAGTGTGAGTAAGTTCGTCAGAACTTCATGCCGGCGGCGAGCGTGAGATATTGCCGGTCGTGGCCGTAAACCGAAGGTCAGGGGTTCGAATCCCTTCGGGACCGCCATTCGACAAGCCGCCCGCCCCTTGATAGACCGCCAGAAATCTTGCCACCGGGGCCAATCATGACCATCCGCTTCCACGAAGGCGACCTGCCGGCCGACGTCACGTTCGGCGTCTCCGTCGCCATCGACACCGAGACGATGGGGCTCAATCCGCATCGCGACAGGCTGTGCGTGGTTCAGCTTTCGCGCGGCGACGGCACGGCCGATGTGGTGCGGATCGCCAAGGGGCAGACGCGCGCGCCGCGGCTCGAGGCGCTGCTCGCCGACCCGAACATCGTGAAAATCTTCCACTTCGCCCGCTTCGACATCGCCGCGCTCTACAACCGCTTCGGCGTGATGACGAGCCCCGTCTATTGCACCAAGATCGCGTCCAAGCTCGCGCGCACCTATACCGACCGGCACGGGCTGAAGGATTTGCTGCGCGAACTTCTCGGCGTGGAAATCTCCAAGCAGCAGCAATCCTCCGACTGGGGCGCGGACACGCTGTCCGACGCGCAACTCGCCTATGCGGCCTCCGACGTGCTGCATCTCCACGCCGTGCGCGAAAAGCTGGAGGCCATGCTGGCGCGCGAAGGCCGCGCGGACGTGGCGGCGGCCTGTTTCGGCTTCCTGCCGACTCGGGCGCGTCTCGACTTGATGGGCTGGCCCGAGAACGACATATTCAGTCACGAATAAGGAATTGTTTCACGCTGCGGCCTTAACTTCGCCAAAGCCTTGCGTCTAAACGGCGCGCGCCGCCTGCGCCCCACTGGAAGCCCGGATGTCCGACACCTCGCCGCAATATGACGAGCGATCGTCTTTCGCCGATTTCGGCGGGCGGCGCCCTGCGGCCTTCGTCGACGCCGGCCGGCACACGGCGCGGGTGCAGTTCCTGCGGCGCGCGATCATCGCGGTCTGCGTCGGCGCGGTCGGGCTGATCGGTTTCATCCTGTTCTTCGATCCGCTGCATCGCCTGCAGATCGGCGGCCTGTCGGTCGCCAGCGTCGGGCTCGAGGGCACGCGGATCAAGATGGACCGACCACGGCTTTCCGGCTATCGGGCGGACGGCCAGCCCTACGAGATCAAGGCCAATTCCGTCGTGCAGGACACGCGCCGGCCGAAAGTGTTCGAACTCGACAATGTCGACGCCAAGCTCGGCTCCAAGGACGGCTCGACCACGGCGATCCAGGCCGCCAAGGGCCATTACGATTCCGACAGCGACAGGCTGGAATTGTCCGGCGCGGTGCGCATCCACAATGCGGGCCAGTACGACATGAAGCTGACGCAGGCGTCCGCCGACATGCGCGCCTCGACCGTGGATTCGCGCGAGCCGGTGATGGTCGATCTGCCGAACGGCCGGATCGAGGCCGCTGGCGCGACTTATCAGGATGCGACGCGCAAGCTGGAATTGCTCGGACCCGTGCATTCCGTGTTCACCGACAATACGCCAGACGCGCCTGCCGACGCGGAGACTGCCCAGTGAGATTGCCGTTCCTTTCCGCCGGTCTGGCCGTTCTCGCGCTCGGTTGCGCGCCGGCGCTCGCCGCCATGCTGCCCGGCGCCAGCTCGAAAGACCCCTATACGGTCGACGCCTCCAAGCTCGAATTCTTCGAGAAGGAGAACAAGCTCGTCTACACCGGCAGCGTGCTGGCGACGCAGGGGCCGACCAAGGTGCGCGGCTCGGCCATGACCATCTATCTCGACAAGGCCGCGGCGGACTCGTCCGATTCCAGCGTCCGCCGCGTTGAGATGAAGGGGCCGGTGACGGTCGCGCAGAAGGACAAGGTCGGCACCGGCGACAACGGCGTCTACGACCGGCAGGAAAACAAGTGGTACCTGATCGGCAACGTGACCTTCACGCAGGGCACGACCGTGACGCAGGGCGACAAGCTGATCTACGACATGGCGACCAACCGGGCGACGGTCACCGGCCGCGCCCGCACCGTGCTGACCCCCAAGGACAGCGCCAAAGAGAGCGGCAAGTAGCCGGGCGCCGCATCCGCCCGGCGTCCGCCCGTTGCAACGGCGCGCGCCTCGGGCTACGCCCTGTGAGCCAAGGAATTGAGGCGTATTCGATTTGCATGCCCCCCTTCACCCGCCGTCGTCGGATGAGCGCCCCGCCGAGCCCGCGCGCGCGGGCTTCGTCGCAGGGCTCGCCGCGCGCATGAGGGGCCTGCTGCCGGGCGCGC
>JASGFP010000050.1:0-26431 GCA_047605445.1 Rhodoblastus sp. | reverse complement strand
TGATGCCGAGCAGGTCGTCGCGGCTCATGCCGGGCTTGCGCGGCACGCCGGCGGTCACGATGATGACGTCCGAACCGGCGATGTCCTTGTAGTCGTTAGCGCCGGAGAGCTTCGCGTCGAAACCGTCGACGGGAGAGGATTCGGCGAGGTCGAGCGCCTTGCCCTGCGGGGTGCCTTCGGCGATGTCGAACAGGACGATGTCGCCGAGCTCCTTCAGGCCGGCGAGATGGGCCAGCGTGCCGCCGATCTGGCCGGCTCCGATCAATGCGATTTTCTTACGCGCCATAATGTCCATCCCTGTCGAGCCGCCCGAAGGCCGATATGGGCGGACGGTCCGCCGCCCGCCAATTTCCCTGCCATGCGCCGGATCCTATGCGCGGACCCCGCGAACGCCGCGTTTCTTTGAACCGATCGCGCGAAACTGGCAAGGCAACGAAAGACTCAGATGCGGACATATCCCGCTTCCGCGGCCGGGGACCCCAGGATTTGGGCGTGTTCGCGCCGGAAAGTCAGTGCGTTAGAATGGAAAGGGCCCGGCGCCCAATCGGCGGGCGGTTGGTTACATATTTCAGAATATGTAACTTGTTGCAGCTTCTGTCAGCCTCGTCCCGCCCTCAATTCCTGCAAAAGCAGGCGGGTGACACGGCTCGCCCGCGTGTTGAGGGCCGATCGGGCTGTTCTGGCGTCGAGGATGACCGCCGCCGGATGTACGAACCTGTGGGCGACGTCGAAGACCAGGGTGATGGCGCGCTGGAGGTCGACCTGACGGAAGTTGCCCTGCGTGAAGCCCTCCTCGATCGTGCGCTGGATTGCGCCCTGGAGCCTTGCCCGATGCTTGCGGGCGACCGGAGCGTCGGACTGGGCGGCCTCGGCCAGAATACGGAACAATTGCGGATCGCGCTCCAGCTTGTCGCGGTAGCCGCGCTGGATGGCGAACAGGATGCGCTCGAGCTTGTCCGGCGCGGGGTCCGGGCTCTCGGCGACCACCCGGACCTCCGCCTCGATAGGCTTGAGCCAGGCGGCCGTCACTTCCTCGATGAGCGCGGCCTTGGACGGAAAATAGCGATAGACGTTGGCGTGCGACATGCCCGCCGCCTCGGCGATGGCGACGACGGTCGCGCGGCGGGGGCCGTAGCGGCGCAGGAATGTCGCCGCCGCCTCCATGATGCGGGCGTCGGCCGGAAGGTCGCTCAGGTTCGCTTCGGCCGGCATGGGGCTGTCAGGTCTCCACGATGCCGCCGGTGTCGCCGGACATGTCCGACAGCGAGCCGTGCGGCAGGGCGAGATATTCGGTCGATTGCATCTCGATGAGGCGCGACACGGTGCGGTCGAATTCGAAGGCCTCGTGGCCCTGCGTCCCGGCGTACAGCGCCTGCGGCGGCGCAGCCGCGGCGGCCACCAGTTTCACGCGATGATCGTAAAGCGCATCGATCAGCACGATGAAGCGCTTCACCTCGTTCTTCCTGGCGGGATCGAGCACGGGAACGCCGTCCATGACGATCGTGTGGAAGGTGCGCGCGATCTCGACGAAATCGCTGGCGCCGAGCGGCCTGTCGCAGAGATCCTCGTAGCGGACGCGCGCGACATTGTGCGCGGCTTCGGGAATCGGAACCTCGCGGTTGAACACGCGCACGCTCGCGGGCGCTCCGCGCGCCACGCCGGTCAGCGCCTGGAACAGCTTCTGCAATTTCGCCGTCGCCGCCTCGCCGAGCGGGGTGAACCACGTTTCGGAGCCCGACAATTTTTCCAGCCGGAAGTCGGTGCGCGAGTCGAGCTTCGTCACTTCCATCTTCTGACGGATCATGTCGATGAAGGGCAGGAACAGCGCGCGGTTGAGGCCGTCGCGGTAGAGATCGCCGGGTTCGACATTTGAGGTCGCCACCACGACGACGCCCTTCTCGAACAAAGCGCGGAACAGGCGGCCGAGGATCATGGCGTCGGCGATGTCGGTGACGGCGAATTCGTCGAAGCACAGAAGCCATGCTTCTTCCGCCAGATCGGCGGCGACAGGGGCTATCGGATCGTCGCCCTTCACTTCGCCCGATTTCAGCTTCTGCCGCCACACATGAACGCGGGCGTGAACGTCGGCCATGAAGGAGTGGAAATGCGCGCGGCGCTTTCGGCGGACTTCGACGGTCTCGAAGAACAGATCCATCAGCATGGTCTTGCCGCGGCCGACCGAACCCCAGATGTAGAGGCCGCGTGGCGGCTCGGACGCCTTGCGCGCGCCGAACAGCCAGCCCAGCGGACTCGATTTGCGGGCAAGGCGCGCCTCGCCGAGCGCAATGCAGAGCGCGTCGAGCTTCTTCAACGCCTCGACCTGCGCGGGATCGCTCTCGATCTCGCCGCGCGCGACGCGTTCGGCATAGCGTCTGTGGATCGTGCCGACCATTTCTCTTCCTAGAGTCCGCCCATGGCGCAGACGATCTTCCATTCCTCGTCGGTCACGGGTTGCACCGACAGACGCGAATTGTTGACGAGAACCATTTTGGCCAGCTTCGGCTCGTCCTTGACTGCGGCAAGCGTGACCGGCGTCTTGAACGGCTTTTTCGCGCGCACGTCGACCATGCCGAATTTGCCGCTCTCGTCGGTCGGATCGGGATAGAAGGTCTTGATGATCTCGACGATGCCGACGACGGCGCGCTCCTCGTTCGAATGATAGAAGAAAGCCGTCTCGCCCGTCTTCATCGCCATGAGGCATTGCTTGGCCTGATGATTGCGGACGCCGTTCCAGAACGTGCCCTTGGGCCCAGCCTCCATCTGCTGCGTCCACGACCAGACCGAAGGCTCGCTCTTCATCAACCAATGGGCCATGGCCGTTCCTCAGGCTTCCGATTTCTTGGGGCGCATCAACAGGGATTCGATCGCCGCGTCCACGCTCATCTGGTCCGACACGATGGCGTCGACAACCGCTGAAATCGGCATTTCGACGTCGCGCGCAACGGCGAGTTCCACCAGCGCGCGTGCGGTGAAAGCGCCTTCGGCGAGCTTGCCGCCGCCTGCGTCCGCGAGCGGCAGTCCGCGCCCCAGCGCATGGCCGAACGCGAAATTGCGCGATTGCAGCGACGAACAGGTCAGCACGAGATCGCCGAGACCGGAGAGGCCCATCAGCGTCTCCGGTCGTGCGCCGAAGGCGCGGCCGAAGCGGGAAAGTTCGGCGAAGCCGCGCGCGGTCAGCGCCGCGACCGCGCTCGCGCCCAGCTTGCGGCCCGCGGCGATGCCGCAGGCGATGGCGAGCACATTCTTCGCCGCGCCGCCGATCTCCGCGCCGCGCACGTCGGTCGAGCGGTAGAGTCGGAAGGCCGGCGAATCGAGCAGGCGTCCAAGACGCTCGGCGCGCTCCGCATCGGGCGATGCGAGCGTGATCGCCGTCGGCAGGCCGGCCGCTATGTCTTCCGCGAAGCTCGGGCCAGAGAGGATCGAGGCGACGGCGTCAGGCAATTCGGCGGCGATGATGTCGCTGAGAAAAGCATGTGTGCCGCGCTCGACGCCCTTGGCGCAGACAAGCCAGTCGGCGCCGTTGCGCGCGAAAGGCGCGGCGGCGCGCGCGACCTCGCGCAATGATTGCGCGGGCGTCGCAGCCAGAACCACCTGCGCCTCGCGCAATGTGGCGAGATCGCCGCTCGGCTCGACGGAGGCCGCGAGCTTCACGCCCGGAAGGCGGCGCGCGTTCTCGCGCTTGCGCGCCATTTCATCGACATGCGCCTTGTCGCGCGCCCACAGGATCACGCGCGCGCCGTTGCGCGCCGCCTGATTGGCGAGCGCGGTCCCGAAGGCGCCGGCGCCCAGCACCGCGACCGGCGCGGTCATCGCGTCGTCTCGCGGTTGTCGGCGCGCGCCCAGATCGATTCGAAATTGCGCGCGAAGGCGCCGGCGAGCGCGGGGCTTTCGAGCAGCAGCACATCGTTGTCCTGAAAGCGCTCGCCCGAATAGGAGAAATTGGCGGAACCCGTGCGCAGCATGCGCCGGTCGATGAGATAGGATTTCAGGTGCATGGAATCCCGGCCCTGCGCCTTGCGCCTCACGACGACGCCCGGAAGCGCGTCGAGCGCCGACAGCGCGTCCGAAGATCGCTCGTTGCGCGAGATATCGTCGCCGTCGAGATAGATGCGCACTTTCACGCCGCGTCGCGCCGCCTCGCCGAGCGTGTCGATGATTCCGCGGTCGGTCAGGACGTAAGCCGCCATGTCGATCGAGGATTTTGCGCGCGCCAAAGCCGCCAGATCGACGTTGGCCGTTTCCTTCGACGGTCCGTAGTAGAGCCTTACGCCCGCCATCGCCGGATCATGCGCAGCCCTTGGCGGCTCGGCGACGGCGAATGCGAGCGTGGTCGCGGCGAGCGACAACAGCCGGGCCATGCCTCACGCCTTGCCGTGATGACGCGGAGAAGCCTGAGCATCAAGCGGCCAGCGCGGGCGGGCGGCGATCGTCAGATCGTCGGTCAGACCGAGTTCGAGCCGCTCGATTCCCACCCATGCGACCATGGCGCCGTTGTCGGTGCATAATTCCGCCGGCGGCGTCACGAGTTTCAGCCCGGTCTCGCCGCAGAAGCGTGCGAGCGCGCGGCGGATTGCGCCGTTGGCGGCCACGCCGCCCGCGACGACGAGCGCGGTCGGCTTCGAGCCCGTCTCGCGCGAGACGCGCAGCGCCGCGCGGGTGCGGTCGATGATGACGTCCACGACCGAGGCCTGGAAGGATGCGCAGAGATCGGCGACATCGGTCTTCGTCAGCGGCGCGATCTTGGCGGCCTCGTTGCGCACGGCCGTCTTGAGGCCGGACAGCGAGAAATCGGGATCGGGCCGTCCGAACATCGGGCGCGGCAGGGCGAAGCGCTCGGGATCGCCGTCGACGGCGGCCTTCTCGACATTCGGGCCGCCGGGATAGGGCAGGCCGAGCAGCTTGCCGACCTTGTCGAAGGCCTCGCCGATGGCGTCGTCGATGGTCGAGCCGAGGCGGCGGTAATCGCCGACGCCGCGCACTTCCAGCAATTGCGTGTGGCCGCCGGACACGAGCAGGACGATGTAGGGAAAGGCCTGCGCATCCGTCAGGCGCGCGGTCAGCGCATGGGCCTCGAGATGATTGACGCCGACGAACGGCTTGTTGGCCGCCCACGCCAGCGCCTTGCCGGCGGTGAGGCCGACCAGCAGGCCGCCGATCAGGCCAGGGCCGGCGGAGGCGGCGATGGCGTCGACCTGGTCGAGCGTCACGTTGGCGCGCTGGAGCGCGCGGCGCACGAGATGGTCGAGATAGTCGACATGGGCGCGGGCGGCGATTTCGGGCACCACGCCGCCATAGGCCGCGTGCTGCGCTATCTGGCTCATCACCTCGTTGGCGAGAATTTCGCCGGCGCCGTCCATGCGTTTGCGGACCAGTGCGGCGGAGGTTTCGTCGCAGGTCGTCTCGATACCCAGAACCAGCATGAATCAGCGCCTGTTTCGCGCCGAGGCGCAATCTTGCATCGTCGTGGCGCAACCTATAGTCGAGCGAGGGATACGGCAAACGGATCGGCGGGAATGAGCGCAGCTTTCCTCAGAATCGGCACGCGCGGCAGTCCGCTGGCGCTGGCCCAGGCGCGCGAGACGCGGCGCAGGCTGGCGGCGCTGCACGACATCCACGAGGACAGGATCGAGCTCGTCATCATCAAGACGACGGGCGACGCCATCGTCGACCGGCCGCTGTCGGAAGCCGGCGGCAAGGGGCTGTTCACAAAAGAGCTGGATATCGCCCAGCTCGCCGGCGAGATCGACATCGCCGTGCATTCGGCCAAGGATCTGCCGACGCTATTGCCCGAGGGTCTCGACGTCGGCGGCTACCTGCCGCGCGAGGATGTGCGCGATGCGCTGATCTCTCCGCGCGCGCCTGACATCGCCGCCCTGCCGAAGGGCGCGCGGGTGGGAACGGCCTCGCTGCGCCGCGCCGCGCAACTGAAGCGGCGGCGACCCGATTTCGAGACGCCCCTGTTGCGTGGCAATGTCGAGACGCGGCTGCGCAAGGCGGAAGCCGGCGAAATCGACGCGACGCTGCTGGCGCTCGCCGGCCTCAAGCGGCTCGGCCTCGCGCAGCACGCGACGACGGTGCTGGAAATCGACCAGTTCCTGCCGGCGGTGGGGCAAGGCGCGATTGCGATCAGCGTGCGCAGCGACGACCATCTCACGCGCACGCGCATTGCGGGCGTGCTCGATCATGACACGGGCGTCGCGCTGCAGGCTGAGCGCGCCTTTCTCCATGCGCTCGACGGCTCGTGCCGCACGCCGATCGCCGGCCATGCGCGGATCGTTGGCGGCCGGGTCGTCTTCTCCGGCTCCGTCCTGCGCATTGATGGATCGGAAGCCTTCGACGATTCGCGCGAAGGGCCTGTTCCGGACGCCGCCAAGCTCGGCGCGGATGCGGGCCGCGCCATTCTCGACCGCCTGCCGGCTGGCGTTCTCGCCGCCAAAGCATGAAAGTCCTGGTCGTCCGGGCCGCCGAGGATGCGCGCCGCACGGCGGCGCGGCTTGCGGCGACCGGGCATCCGGCCATCGTCGCGCCCGTTCTGGTCATCAGGGCTCTCGATTTCGCAGCGCCGGACGGCGGGTTCGACGCAGTCGTCGCCACGAGCGCGCATGCCTTCGGCCAGCCTGCGCGGCTCGCTCCGTTTCTGGCTGCGAAGCTGCTCGTCGTCGGCGGCCGGACGGCCGAGGCCGCGCGCAGCGCCGGGTTTGCCGCCGCGTCGGCGGTCGCGGCCAATGCCGTCGAACTCGCCGCGGCTGCGTCCCGCGCCCTGCCGCGCGGCGCCAGGCTGCTCTATTTCGCCGGCCGTGATCGCAAGCCCGATCTGGAGGCTGCGCTCGCTCCGCCATTCGCATTGGCCGTCGTGGAAACCTACGCGGCGGAAGCGGCCAATGCGCTGCCCGCGGCGGCCGCCGAAGCGCTGCGCGCTGGCGGCGCCGCTGTCCTGCACTATTCGCAGCGCAGCGCGGCGGTGTTTCTCGATCTGGCGCTGCGCGCGGGTTTGGCGGGCAAATTGAGGGGTCTGGCGCACATCGCGATTTCGCGCGACGCGGCCGAGCCGCTGATTGCCGCAGGCCTCGAGGTTGCGGTCGCGGCGCAGCCGAACGAAGATTCGATGTTCGAACAACTCGCGCGGATCGAAACCGCGCGAAACAGGGCAGGCGACGCATGAGCAAGACCATTCTCGTCACCGGCGGCAGCCGCGGCATCGGCCGCGCGGTCGCTGTTCTCGCGGGCAAACGCGGCTGGAATGTCGCGCTCACCTACGTCGCAAACGACAAGGCTGCGCAGGAGACTGTCGCGGCGGTGGCGGCCGCCGGCGGCAAGGGGTTGGCGATCAAGGCCGACGCCGCCAGGCTCGAGGATGTTTCGCGCGCCTTCGACGCGACGGAGAAGGCCTTCGGCCCGGTCGACGGCTTCGTCAACAATGCAGGCGTCGGCACGCAGGTCGGCAAGCTCGCCGACAAGGATCCGGCGGAGATCGCGCGCTTGGTGGAGATCAACGTGCTGGGCGCGCTCTATGGCGCCAGGGAGGCCGCGCGGCGCATGTCGCGGAGCCGGGGCGGCAAGGGCGGGGTCATCGTCAACATGTCGTCGGCCGCCGCGCGGATCGGCATGCCCGGCGAGGGCGTGGATTATGCGGCGTCCAAGGGCTCCATGGACACGCTGACCTACGGCCTGTCGAAGGAGCTTGCCCCGGAAGGCGTCCGGGTCAATGCGATCCGGCCCGGCATGATCGCCACCGATATCCACGCGGCCATGGGCGCCCCCGACCGGGCCGAAAGGCTCGGAAAAACAGTTCCCATCGGGCGCGAAGGCGCGCCCGAGGAGGTGGCGGAAGCGACGGTCTGGCTGCTGTCGGACGCGGCGTCGTATGTGGCGGGCGCCATTCTCGACGTCACCGGCGGGCGTTGACGGCCGACGAGCCGACCGCGCTCGGCGCGCGAGTTGGCTCCGAGGTCACGCGTCCAAGCCTAATTTCTTGATCTGGTCGGCTTGTCCGGATCGGTCACCGGGATCGTGGCCGGTATTGCAGGGACAGCCGCCGGCGCTTCAGGCTTTTTCTCGGCATTGTTCATGCCGAGCCAGCGGCCGATCATGTCGCGCGCGCCCGGGGTCGCCGCCGCCATGGCGACAGGCGGCTGGGCAGGTTCCGGCGCCTTGGCGGCGACGGTTTCCTGAACGGCGGCGTCCGGCTGGATATCCTTGATCGGCTTGGCGGCGGCAAATTTGGACGTCGCCTTCTTGCCTTTCGGCGCGTCCATCGGAATTTCGATCGGCGCCTCGGCCAGCGCCTCGGGGCGGCTTACCATCTCGACATGGGCGAAAGCCGGATTCTGGCCGCCGTCGGCGTATTTCACCTGGATCGGGCGGACGCCTTTGGAGATGAGTTCCGCGACCTTTGCGGAATCGTGGCTTTCCTTCTCCGCGACCAGAGACTTGATCTGCGGGTCGACAGTCAGGGGCGGGCAGGCGGCGTTGGGGTCGATGCGGGCGCCATTCTGCCCGGAGGCGTCGAACACGTAGCGCCGGCCGCAGACGTTGACCTTGGGTTCGAGCTTGGTGACTTCGAAATGGTCCGAACCGTCCTTGAGCTGTTTCCAGAACGGCATGTTCGGGTCGAGGCGGTGCTTGGCCAGATTTTCCGCGGTCATGCGGAAGGGGTAGGACTGCATCTGGATTTCACGCTGGCCGCCGCCGAACGCCTCGCGCGCGACCGCGTAGATTTCGCCGATCTGGTTGTCGGTCATCGAGAAGCAGCCGGCCGACGAGCAATCGCCGTGCACCATGATCATGCCGCCCGAGCGCCCGAGCGCGCGGTCGTAGGCGTTGGGATAGCCGACGTTGAACGACAGGTAATAATTCGAATTCGGGTTCATCTGGCCAGGTGAAATGGAATAGAAGCCCTCCGGCACCTGGCGGTCGCCTTCGCGGGTCTTGGGGCCGAGCTGGCCGGACCAGCGGCACATCGGATAGGTCTTGAGAAGCGCATATTTGCCGTCGGTCTTGCGGCGCTTCCAGATTTCGAGCTCCGATTCCTTCTTGTAGGTGCGGATGACGATGGGCTCGTGGGCGTCGGTGTCCTTGGAGGCCATCAGCGACAGTGTGTCGGAGGGGATCGGCTTCCAGGCGCGAGCGTTGGAACGGGCGCCCGGATCGTTGCAGGCGGCGAGGCCCGCGCCGAGAACGGCGACAGCGCCAAAGGCGGCAAGGCGCGGAAGGGTGAAGTTCGGCCGGACTTTCATACGCCTGTCGCGTCCCCTGTTCGTTGCGGCGGCGGTCGTTCTCTCGACGCCGCGGCGGGCCCTGTCGCACATCGGCCCGCCAGACCGGTTTACGTCCGTTATCCCTAAGCGCCTGTTACCAACGGGGGGCGCCTTTTTCCGTCGCGGTTAACGCCGCGTTATCGAGCCTTCCGGGCTTACAGGGCTTTGCGGCCCATGGCCAGAAACTTGTCGGCGCGCGCGGCGCGCAATTCGTCGCGGGAGAGGCCCGCCAATCCGGCGAAAGCCGCGGAAATGGCCGCGCCCGTCGCCTGGATCGCTGCGTCGGGGTCGCGATGCGCTCCGCCGACCGGCTCCGAGACAATGGTGTCGATAATGCCGAACTTGAGCAAATCTTGGGCGGTGATCTTCATGTTGGTCGCCGCATCCTGCGCCCGGCCGGAGTCGCGCCACAGGATGGAAGCCGAGGCCTCGGGCGAGGCCACCGTATAGATCGAATTTTCGAGCATGATGACGCGGTTGCAGCTGGCGATGGCTACCGCGCCGCCAGACCCGCCTTCGCCCACCACGACCGCCACATTGGGCACGCCCAAAGCCAGCGACGCGTCGGTCGAACGGGCGATGGCCTCCGCCTGGCCGCGTTCCTCCGCGTCGACGCCCGGGAAGGCGCCCGCCGTGTCCACCAGGCAGAGGACGGGCAGGTCGAAGCGGTCGGCGAGCTCCATCAGGCGCACCGCCTTGCGGTAACCCTCCGGCCGGGCCATGCCGAAATTGTGCTCGAGTCGGCTCTTGGTGTCGTTGCCCTTCTCCTGCCCGATCACGCAGACCGGTTCGCCGCGGAACCGGCCGAAGCCGCCGACGATCGCCGCGTCCTCGGCATAGGCGCGGTCGCCGGCGAGCGGCGTGAATTCGGCGATCAGCGCCTTGGCGTAGTCGAGAAAGCGGGGGCGCTGCGGATGGCGGGCGACCAGAGTCTTCTGCCACGGGGTGAGGTCGCGATAGAGATCGGCCAGCGCCCTCGCAGCCTTGGTCTCGAGCTTGGTCAGTTCCTCGCCGATCGAGACGGCGCCGCCCTTTGCGGCGACGGCGCGCAATTCCTCGACCTTGGCTTCGAGTTCGGCGACCGGCTTTTCAAAATCGAGATAGGAAACCATGGGGGATCGGGTTGCGGCGCGCGCGCCTGAAATCTGGCTCCCGTGGCCTCCCCGCCGGGTGCGGCGCGAAACTGGCTACAAGGGGCGTCCAAGTCAAGTTCAGCGCGCGGCGGTCAGGACGCGCTCAGCTCTCGTCCCCCAACGGATGCAGGTCGCGCACCATGGCCTTCGTGCGCTCGTCCAGCACATGCGTGTAAATCTGCGTCGTCGAAATGTCGGCGTGGCCGAGCAGTTCCTGCACGATGCGCAGGTCCGCGCCGTTCTGCAGCAGGTGGCTGGCGAAGGCGTGGCGCAGGACGTGCGGGCTGATCGACGCTGCGCTTATGCCGACGCCTGTCGCCAGCGACTTGAGGTCGCGGGCGAAGGCTTGCCGGGTCAGGTGGCCGCTCTCGCCGTCCGAGGGAAAGAGCCATTTCGATTCGAGCAGCGGCGGCGCGGCGATTTTCATCGCCTCGCGGAAGGCCGCGATGGAGTCGCGCGCAGCCGGCGTCAGCGGCACGAGCCGGTCGCGGCCGCCCTTGCCGCGCACATTGATGAAAGCCTCTTTCGTGCGCGCGGCGGACTTGGGCAGGGCGACGAGTTCGGAGACGCGCAGGCCGGTGGCGTAGAGCAGTTCGACCAGCGCGTAGAGCCGCGCGGCGCGCATCTTCTGCGTCGGCGACAAGTCGGGCGCATCGACAGCGGCGCGGGCGGATTCGATGAGCGCGTCGACCTGATCGAGGCTCAGCACTTTCGGCGCAGCGGGCGCGCGGCGGGGCCCTTCCAGAATGGCCGCCGGATCGTCGCCGCGCAGATTTTCCGCCACGAGAAAGCGATGGAGCTGCCGGATCGAGGACAGTTTTCGCGCGGAGGACGAGGCCTCCATGCCGCGCTTCTGCAGGTCGCTGAGATATTGGCGAATCGTGGCGGTGTCCGCGGTCGTCGGGCTCGCGCCGCGTTTTGCGAGAAAACCGGAATAATCGGCGAGATCGCGGCGGTAGGCTTCGATCGTGTTGCGCGCCGCGCCGCGCTCGGCGGCGATCATATCGAGAAAGAGCGCGATCGCGTCGGCCGATTTCGCGGCGCTCATTTGCCGGAAAGCGCGTTGGGCGGCAGCGCCTTCGACATTTCGCGCTGCTGCGGCTCGACGAAAGCGACGAGCGCCCACATGCCCGCATAGGCGAGCCCGGCCAGAACCCCGACGACGATCAGAAACCGGATAAGGCTCGGCAAACAGCGCTCCCTCGAATTGCGCCCGAACATATGCCGCGCGACTCCGCGCGCGCAACAGCCGGATTGTTGCGGACGCCCGCGACCTTGCCGATTTCGGCCAGCGAGGGCCGTGTGCTAAAGAGCGGCCATGCAATCCTCCGCCACAGACGTCGCCGTTCCGCCGCCGCGCGTCCTGCCCACGCGCGAGCGCGCGCTTGTGACGGCGCTCGGAACGCGCTCGATCGTGCTCGTCGGCATGATGGGCTGCGGCAAGACGTCGGCCGGCCGCCGCCTCGCCGAGCGGCTCGGCCTGCCCTTCGTCGACGCGGACCACGAGATCGAGGCCGCGCACCAGATGACGATCGCGGAAATCTTCGCGCGCTACGGCGAGCCCTATTTCCGCGACGGCGAGCGGCGGGTGATGGCGCGGCTGCTGGCGAGCGGGCCGAACGTGGTCGCGACCGGCGGCGGCGCCTTCATGAACGAGCAGACGCGCGGGCGGATCGCCGATTCGGGAATTTCCGTCTGGCTGCGCGCTGAATTCGACGTGCTGATGAAACGGGTTCGCCGACGCCCGACGCGGCCGCTGCTGCAGAACCCGGACCCGGAAGGCACGCTGCGTCGGCTGATGGACGAACGTTATCCTGTCTATGCGGGGGCCAGTGTGACGGTGGAGACGCGCGACGCGCATTTCGACGCCGTCGTCGAGGATGTGATGCGCGCGCTCGAAAATTACGTTGAAACCAATGCGCAATCGGCGAGGCCAGCGCGGGAAACGGTTCGCGTCGAATTGTCGGACCGCAGTTACGACATACTGATCGGCGACGGCCTGATCGGCGAGGCCGGCGCCCGTATCGCTGCGATCGCGCCCAAGGCCGCCTGCGCGATCGTGACCGACGAGAATGTCGCAAAAGTCCATCTCGCCACTTTGCAGACCAGCCTCGATGCGGCGGGCGTGCGGCATTCCGCGATCGTCGCGCCGCCGGGGGAAAGCACCAAGCGCTACGAATGGTTCGAGCGCGTCTGCGAGGGGATCATCGGCGCGAAGATCGAGCGCGGCGATTTCGTCGTTGCGCTCGGCGGCGGCGTGATCGGCGATCTCGCGGGCTTTGCGGCCGCGTCGGTGCGACGCGGCGTGCGTTTCGCGCAGATACCGACCACGCTCCTGTCGCAGGTCGATTCCTCCGTCGGCGGCAAGACCGGCATCAATTCGCCGCAGGGCAAGAACCTGATCGGCGCCTTCTATCAGCCGGCGCTCGTGCTGGCGGACACGGCCGCGCTGGCGACCCTGCCGGAACGCGAGTTCCGCGCCGGCTATGCGGAAGTCGCGAAATACGGGCTGATCGACGCGCCGGAGTTTTTTGCCTGGCTCGAACAGAACTGGCGCGCCGTCTTTGCGGGCGGGCCGGCGCGGATCGAGGCGATCGCGCGCAGTTGCGCCTCCAAGGCCGCCGTCGTCGCGCGCGACGAGACAGAACAGGGCGACCGCGCGCTGCTCAATCTCGGCCATACGTTCGGCCATGCGCTGGAGCGGCTGGTCAATTACGATGGCGCGCGGCTGGTGCACGGCGAAGGCGTCGCCATCGGCATGGCCTGCGCCTTCCGCTTTTCCGTTCAGCGCGGCTTCTGCGCCGGGCAGGACGCCGAGCGCGTCGCCGGCCATCTGCGGACGGTCGGCCTGCCGACGCGCATCCGCGACATTGCGGGCTGGAACGCAGGAGCGGACGAAATTCTGGACGCGATGTATCAGGACAAGAAAGTGCAGCAGGGCTCGCTCACCTTCATCCTGGCGCGCGGGATCGGGCAATCCTTCATCGCCAAGGGCGTGGATCCCGGCGAGGTGCGCGCCTTCCTCGAAACCGAACTCGCGGTCTGAACGCGTCTTCTTGAGAGCTGCGGTAGCGCGGGCGCGCGCAGGTTTCTATTCTTGTCGTTTAGCCGTCGCCAACCCGCCGACGGCGCAACTCCGGTGAGCGCAACATGGAAGGGGCGATGGGCCAGCCTCTGTCGATCAATCCTTGGACGGCGGCGGCGATTGTGGCGGCCTGCATCCTGATGTCGGCTTTCTTTTCCGGCTCCGAGACGGCGCTGACGGCCGCGTCGCGCGCGCGGATGCATGCGCTGGAGAAGGGCGGCGACGAGCGGGCCGCGCGCGTCAACAGGCTTCTGCAATCGCGCGACCGGTTCATCGGCGCCATGCTGCTCGGCAATACGCTGGTCAATATCGCGTCCTCGGCGGTGGCGACGAGCCTGCTGGTGACGATTTTCGGCGAGAAAGGCGCGATCTACGCGACCTTTCTGATGACGGCGCTGCTGCTGATCTTCGCCGAAGTCATGCCCAAGACGCTGGCGATCAATTTTCCCGAACGCGTGTCGCTGAATGTTTCGCGCGCCGTCTCGGTCGCCGTGGCGGTGTTCGGCCCGGTTCTGGTCGCGGTGGAGGCGATCGTGCACGGGCTGCTCCGGCTTGTCGGCGTCAGGATCGGCGAGGCGAGTTCGGGACTCGGCGGACATGACGAACTGAAAAGCACCGTCGACTATCTCCATCAGGAAGGCGGCGTGGCGCGCGCCGACCGCGACATGTTCGGCGGCCTACTGGACCTGAAGGAATTGTCGGTGTCCGACGTCATGGTGCACCGGACCAAGATGGTCGCGGTCAACGCCGAACTGCCGCCGCGCGAACTCGTGCGCGAGGTTCTGGCCTCGCCCTATACGCGCTTGCCGCTATGGCGCGGCGAGCCGGAAAACATCGTCGGCGTGATGCACGCCAAGGACCTGCTGCGGGAGCTGGAATCGGTCCGCGATCCCGACAAGGTCAATATCGACGCGATCAAGCTCGACGCCTGGTTCGTGCCGGAAACGACCTCGCTCGGCGACCAGCTCCAGGCCTTTCGCAAGCGCAAGACCCATTTCGCGCTGGTCGTCGACGAATATGGCGTGGTGATGGGGCTGGTGACGCTGGAGGATATTCTCGAAGAGATCGTCGGCGACATCAGCGATGAGCACGACATCGCCGCGCAGGGCGTCCGCCAGACGCCCGACGGCGGGGTGATCGTGGACGGGGCCGTGCCGATCCGCGATCTCAATCGCATCATGGACTGGCGTCTGCCGGACGAGGAGGCGACGACCGTCGCTGGTCTGGTGATCCACGAGGCGCGCATGATTCCCGAACCCGGGCAGACCTTCACGTTTCACGGCTGCCGGTTCGAGGTGCTGCGCAAGACGCGCAACCGGATCACCTCGCTGCGCGTGACCCCGTCGCCGGGCTGACGGGGATCAAGCGCGCAGCGTGTCGAGAAGTTCGCCCAGAATTTCATCGAGCGCGCGGGCCTGCTTGTCCCCCAGCGGCGTGAGAAAATGCGCGGTGAGCGCCGCAAGATAGGTTTCGGCCATCCGCGCGTGCGTTTCGCGGCCGAGCGGCGTCGCGTCGATGGTCCAGCCACGGCGGTCGGCGGCGAATTCCTGACGCGAGACCATGCCGGCCGAGGTCATTTTGTCGAGAAGCCGCGATACCGCGGGCTGCTCGAGCCCGAGCGGAGCCTGCAATTCGAAGGGCCGCAGGCTCGCCCACTCGCGCCGCTCGAATTCCTCGAAGACACGGAGCCACAGCAGGGGCGGGAGGCCCGCGGTCTTGAGCGCGCCCTCGATCTTTGCCGAAACCGCCGCTTGCGCGCGTTCGAGCCGGCGCCAACTGCGCAGGGCCTTCCTGCCAAACTCAGCCATCTGCTCCATCCAAATGCAAACGCATCTATTATAAATGCGATCGCATTTATTTGTCCAGAGCCCGCCGCCTAATCCGGCTGCGGCTTCGGCGTCGCAAGGGGCGGCGCCATGAACTGGGCGCGCGCCAGCGTCGCGAACCGGCCGTTGCGTTCGACCAGTTCATCGAAGTTGCCGGACTCGACGATCTTGCCGCCGTCGAAGACGAGAATGCGGTCGGCGTTGCGGATCGTGGCGAGCCTGTGGGCGATCACGAAGGTCGTGCGGCCCTTGGTGGCCGCGTCCAGCGCCGCCTGGATCTGGCGTTCGGTCGTGGCGTCCAGCGCGCTGGTCGCCTCGTCGAAAATCATGATCGGCGGATCCTTGAGCAGGGCGCGGGCGATCGACAGGCGCTGACGCTCGCCGCCGGACAGCGAACGGCCGCGTTCGCCGACCTTCGTGGCCAGCCCATCGGTCTGCCGCCCGATGAAATCCTTGGCCTGTGCCCGTTCGAGCGCCAGGTCGATCTCCTCGGCGCTCGCTTCGGGACGGCCGATCCGAAGGTTCTCCTCGATCGATCGGGCGAACAGCATCGGCTCCTGGAAGACAACGCCGATATTGCGTCTCAACGCCTGAAGCTTGAGGTCGCGGATATCCATGCCGTCGACCAGAACCCGCCCCTCGGCGGGATCGAAGACGCGATGCAGCAGGCCGAGCGTCGTCGACTTGCCGGAGCCGGTCGCTCCCACCAGCGCCACCGTCTCGCCGGGCTGGACATTGAAGGTCACGTTCGAGACGGCGTTGCGGACGCCGTCGTAGGAGAAGGTGACATGTTCGAAGGTCACGCGTCCGTTGAGCCGGCCGGGGTCCGCGGCATTCGGCCGGTCTGCGACCCCCGGCTGCGTATCCAGAACGCCGAAGAAACTATTGATGCGCGGGGCGTCGAGGAACAGCACGTTGACGAAACCGACCATCTGTTCGAGCCGCCCGATCAGCATGGTGGCGAAATTGATGAAGGTGACGATCTCGCCGACAGTCGCCTGACCCTGCAGGTGCAGCCAGGTTCCGACGAGGAAAATCGTTAGAATTGAAAGCGTTGCGGAGGCGCGCGTCGCGACCGCCGCCAAGGCCCACCAGGACAGGACCGGCATCTGCGCCGCCAGCAGCGCGTCGATGATGCGACGCATGGCCGCCGATTCGCTCTCGATGCGCGTAAAGCTCTGGATGACCGGGACATTGCCGAGCGCGTCCGAGGCGTGTTCGGCGAGACTGACCGAGAATTGTTCGACACGGCCCTGTAACGATTCCGTTCGCCGCAGGACGAAGGTCGTCAAAAGCCCGAAACAGACCACCAGGATCATCAGGATCGCCGCCAGCCGCCAGTTGATGAAGAGGGTGAGGGGCAGCAAGACGAACAGGGCGACCGCGGAAGCGCAATTCTCGCGGAAGAAGGACAACCACAGATTGAACATGGCCTGCGCGCCGTCGAGCATGATCTTCAGCAGGCGGCCGGAATGGACCGAGGAATGAAAGCTCAGCGGCAGATTCAGGACGTGGTCGAAATAGGCGCTCATCATGCCCAGCCGCCGCCGATGCGCGAGGCGGTCGGCGTTGAGGGCGACGAGGACCGACCCGGCGATCGAGAACAGGCCGAAACCGACCCAGGCGCCCAGCATCGGCGCGAGATCGATCATCTGCAAGGCCGCCTTCTGGGCCTGCGCGGTCGTCAGCTTGTCGATGATGCGGCCGAACAGGAGAGGTTCGGCGAACTGGGCGGCGGCGACCGCGATGTTGGCGACCGCCAGAAGGACCGCGAGCCACGCCTCCGGCGCGAGCTGCGCAAGAACGCGCTTGTAGACCGAGAAGAATCGCATGAAATCCTGCCCCGACGCCCCTGCGAGGCCTAACCGCCCCGATGCGTCAGCGCAAGCGCCGAGCGATGCCGCAGGCGGTCTATTCCGACTTCTTTACACCTGCCCGAACGCTCCAGGCGGCAAGCTGCGGGCCAGCGCGGACATCGCGGGCGGCCGGGGCGATCTGGATATGGCGGACGACGCGCTCGAGCGCCTGCACGGCGGGGCTGTCGGCCGGTTGCAGACTTTGCGCACCGGTCACGGGGGCATAGGCGAGCGCTGCGATCTGCACCGGCGCGGACGGCCTGGCCCCGGCGCTCCCGCGGGCGGAGCTGGTCACAGCCGCAGGTTTGGAGACAGCTGCAACCTTCATGATGCGCT
The DNA here is from genome assembly GCA_047605445.1 of Rhodoblastus sp. GTDB lineage: Bacteria > Pseudomonadota > Alphaproteobacteria > Rhizobiales > Beijerinckiaceae > JAJXWB01. Next base: position 8,938 of record JASGFP010000050.1, on the reverse strand, counting down.
TTTGTGGCGGCGCGGCGCGTATTCCACGCAACGTGCGGTCAAGCGCGCGAATCTCCGAACGCTGCGCAACGTGGCGCGAGGACGTTACGGATTCGAAATCACGCGGTTTGAACGGAAAATGAGCGGCGCCGAGAAACACGCGCAGGCCGCCAGCGGTTGCGACGATGTCGCCGCGCCGCAAGGTCTTGTCCGTCAGGTGCGAATCGTCCGGGCGCGCCGCGGCCGACGCCGCCTTGAGGGCGAGCGATTGCGAGATCCGCTTCGTTTCGGCGATCGGCGCGATGTTCAGCGACGCCGTCGTGATCGGCGAAAGGCTCGGAGCGGCGGCTGACAGAAGCGCGAGCTTTCGCTTCACGCCCTCATGGGCCGCCGCCAGACGCAGATTGCGCTTGTGCGCCGCGCCCCGCGCCGCCACCGCCTTTCGCACATGGGGCGCGGTGTGGCGGGCGATCGGCGCGTCGAAGCGATAGGCCAGCGGCGCGGCCCGCAGCCGGCCATTGCCATTGCCGCTCAGCAGGAAGGACATCATGCCGCCGTCGTCCGCACGGGCGGAGGAATGCTCGCCCGCGGAAAATCCCGCCCCGGCGAGACAGGCGACAGCGAACAGGGCCGCCTTCAAGTAGCGGGCGCCGCAGCGAATGGGCGCGGCGGGCCGGTATGACGCTTCACAATGCGTGAAAAAACGACGCATGACGCAACTCCTCGAAATACATGGGCCCACGCTCGATCGCGCGGGAAAAGCTTGTGACAAGCCTCAAGCCGCCGCTTCTCGAAGGCCTCGTTCGAGCCGCATCAAATATGAAATCCGCCGACAGACCTCCGCCCGAGCCGGTCAGCTAATGGTCAAGGTAACGCCCGCCGCGCGAGAAGATCAACAGGAATCTGAGTCTTCGCGCCAAAAATGCACAATCTGAAAGCGGCGCTTCGTAAAGGGGGAGGAGTTGGTGGAGCTGAGGGGATTCGAACCCCTGACCTCTGCAGTGCGATTGCAGCGCTCTCCCATCTGAGCTACAGCCCCGCTCCGGCGCGCTGTGTAGTGCGGTCGGCGCCCCTCTGTCAATTCGACGCGATGCAATTCGTTGCGCGCATTGTAGGGCGGGCGCCGCGAATGTAAGGATGCCGCCCAGCAAGAGGGACCGCGAACCGATGGCGCTGCCGCTGATCAAGCTCATTTTGACGATCATCAATCTCTATTGGTGGGTGATCATCGCGACCGCGGTCATGTCGTGGCTGGTCGCCTTCCAGGTGGTCGATACGCGCAACCAGTTCGTGCAGTCCATCTGGCGCGCGCTGGACGCGCTGACCGAGCCGGTGCTGCGGCCGATCCGCCGCATTCTGCCGACGCTCGGCGGGCTCGACATTTCCCCGGTCGTCCTGCTGCTGGCGCTTTCCTTCATCGAGGATCTCATCCGCACCAACGCCTATCGCCTCGCCGGCTGATGGCTTCCGGTCCCTGGCGCGCGACGGCGGATGGCGTGACGCTGGCCGTGCGGTTGACGCCCAAGGGCGGGCGCGACGCGATCGACGGCGTCGAGATCATGAGCGACGGCAGGAGCGTGCTGAAGGCGCGCGTCCGGGCGGTTCCCGAGGACGGCAAGGCCAACGCCGCGCTGATCGAACTGCTGGCGAAGGCGCTAAAGGTCGCGCGATCCTGCGTGACAGTTTCCGCCGGCCATACATCCCGCGTGAAGACGCTGGAGATAGCGGGCGATCCCGAAATGCTTTCTGCGGCGCTGGCCGGGCTTTGCAGCTAGCCTTTTCGCAGATGCGAAATCATTCTATGGACACCAGCCATTCAGCGGGGCCGACATGAGCAAGACCAATCCGGGCAATTTCTTCGAGGATTTTCGGATCGGCCAGACGATCCGCCACGCCACGCCGCGCACGGTGACGGTGGGCGACGTCGCGCTCTACACCGCCCTCTACGGGCCGCGCTTCGCCGTGCAATCGTCGGACGCCTTCGCCAAGGCGATCGGCTACAAGCATGCGCCGGTGGACGACCTGCTCGTATTCCACATCGTCTTCGGCAAGACGGTGCCGGACATCTCGCTGAACGCCGTCGCCAATCTCGGCTATGCGGCCTGCCGGTTTCTCGCGCCTGTCTATCCCGGCGATACGCTGTCCTCGGCCTCCGAAGTGATCGGCCTCAAGGAAAACTCCAACCGGCAGACCGGCGTCGTCTATGTGCGCTCGCGGGGCTTCAACCAGCATGGCGACGTCGTGCTCGACTATGTGCGCTGGGTGATGGTGCGCAAGCGCGATCCCAATGCCGCCGTGAGCGAAGAACATGTGCCCGACCTGCCGAAGGCGCTGCCGGCGGATGCGCTCGGCGACGCCTGCCCTGCGATCTCGGTTGGAGACTACGATTTCGCGCTCGCCGGCCAGCCGCATCGCTGGGGCGACTATCAGGCCGGCGAAAAGATCGACCATGTCGACGGCATGACGGTGGAAGAAGCCGAGCACATGATCGCGACGCGCCTCTACCAGAACACGGCCAAGGTGCATTTCAACCAGTTCACCGAGGGGCAGGGCCGGTTCGGTCGCCGGCTGATCTACGGCGGCCATGTGATCTCGCTTGCCCGCGCGCTGTCGTTCAACGGGCTGGCCAACGCCTTCCATATCGCCGCGATCAACGGCGGCCGCCATGTCGCGCCGCTGTTTGCCGGGCTGACCGTGCACGCGTGGACGCAGGTGCTGGAGACGGCGCAAATCCCCGGCCGCGACGACGTCGGCGCGCTGCGGCTGCGCACGATTGCAACGAAGGACAAGGCTTGCAGCGACTATCCGCTGCTGGCGGAGGGAACGAAGGATTACGACCCGAGCGTGATCCTCGATCTCGATTATTGGGCGCTCGCGCCGCGGTGACAGGAACTGTCATTCCGGCACGGCGGAAGTCGCCTCCAGGCGACATCGCCTGACAGCGAAGCGAAGAGCCGGGATCCGGCGTCTGGCCCGAAACCGGATCCCGGATCGGCCTTCGTCCGTCCGGGGTGGCAGCCATAATTGCCGACGAGCGAATTGACGCCGCGCATGGGCATCGGCGAACTACGCCCGCAAGGTTCATCGCAAGGGGAGCGTCATGACGAAAATCATTCTCGCCGGCATTATCTGCGGCGCCTTCGTTGGGCCGGCCTACGCCCAGAGCTGCGGCGATCTCTGGTATGAGCGCAATGCGATCTACAAGGACGCGGGCTATTGTTTCAGCACGCCGCGCGGCATTCGCGCGTTCGGCAACGATGGCTGCCAGTACGACAATATCAGCGGCGTGCCGCTGTCGCCGGGCGCCCGCGCGCGTGTCGCGGAAATCGTTCGCATGGAGCGGGCGTACGGCTGCCGGTGAGTATCGCGCCGGGATCGCCGGCTTCCAGCCGGGGGCCGGCGGTCTCAGCGCGTCAGCGCATCGCGATCTGCACGCGGCCGTCCTTGCGTGGCGCGGCCTTCGGCTTCGGCGGCGCGCGCACCGGCGCCGGCGGCGGGGTGTTTTCGTCGAAGAGTTCGGCGAGCTTTTCCGTCATAGCGCCGCCGAGTTCTTCCGCATCCACGATCGTCACCGCGCGCTTGTAATAGCGCGTGACGTCGTGGCCGATGCCGATGGCGATGAGTTCGACCGGCGAGCGATTCTCGATCTCGTCGATGATGTGCCGCAGGTGGCGCTCGAGATAATTGCCGGGATTGACCGACAGTGTGGAATCGTCGACCGGCGCGCCGTCCGAGATCATCATCAGGATCCGGCGCTGCTCGGGGCGATGTACGAGGCGGCGATGCGCCCAATCCAAGGCCTCGCCGTCGATGTTTTCCTTCAGCAGGCCCTCGCGCATCATCAGCCCGAGATTTTTTCGCGCGCGCCGCCAGGGGGCGTCGGCGGCCTTGTAGACGATGTGGCGCAGATCGTTGAGGCGGCCGGGATTGGCGGGCTTGCCCGCCTGCAGCCATGCCTCGCGCGATTGCCCGCCCTTCCACGCGCGCGTGGTGAAGCCGAGAATCTCGACCTTCACGCCGCAACGCTCCAGCGTGCGCGCGAGAATGTCGGCGCAGGTGGCCGCGACGGTTATCGGGCGCCCGCGCATGGAGCCTGAATTGTCGAGCAGAAGCGTGACGACCGTGTCGCGGAAATTCGTGTCCTTCTCGTGCTTGAAGGACAGCGGCTGCTGCGGATCGATGACGATGCGCGTCAGGCGCGCCGAATCGAGTACGCCCTCTTCGAGATCGAATTCCCAGGCGCGGTTCTGCTGCGCCATCAGGCGGCGCTGCAGCCGATTGGCCAGGCGGCCAACGACGCTGGAGAGCGACGCCAACTGCTTGTCGAGATAGGCGCGCAGGCGTTCCAGTTCCTCGGCGTCGCAGAGTTCTTCGGCCTGCACGATCTCGTCGAACTTGTGGGTGAAGGCCTTGTAGTCGGGCGCGCGCTTGTCGGCGCCGTGCATCGGCGGGCGGCGGGATTCGGCTGCCTCCTCGCTGTCGCCGGCGTCGGCTTCCTCGGGAAATTCGCCCGAAGGCGCGTCGGCTGCGTCGGTTTCGCCGTCCTCCATCTCGTCTTCGGAATCGGCGGCCTGTTCCATCTGCACGGCTTCGCCATGCGCTTCCTGCTCGTCGCCGGAATCGTCCTCGTTCTCGTTGTTGTCGCTCTCGTCCTTGGAATCGTCCTCGCTGTCCTCGGTGTCGGAGGAGGCGTCGTCGGCCATGTCGAGCGCGCTCAAGAGCGAATGCACGACCTTGCCGAAAGCGCGCTGGTCCTCGATCGAGCCGGAGAGACGGTCGAGTTCGGCGCCGGCGCGTTCTTCCACGAACTGCCGCCAGAGGTCGACGACGCCCTGCGCATTCTTCGGAGCGGGCGCGCCGGTCAGGCGCTCGCGCACCATGAGCGCCAGCGCGTCTTCGAGCGGCGCGTCGGCGCGATTGTCGATCTCGGCGTAATTGCCGCGGCTGAATTTGTCTTCCAGCATGGCGCCGAGATTGGCGGCCACGCCCTCCATGCGCCGCGCGCCGATGGCTTCCACGCGGGCCTGCTCGACGGCTTCGAAAATGCCGCGCGCGGCTGCGCCCTGCGGGACGATGCGACGGTGGACCTTTTCGTCGTGGCAGGCGAGCCGCAGCGCCAGCGAATCGGAATGGCCGCGCACGATCGCGGCCTCGCGCGGGGTGAGCTTGCGCGGCGGTTCCGGCAGACGCGCCTTGGCGCCCTCGCCCGTGCCGATGACGCCGGGCCGATCGGCGGAATAGGTGACTTCGAGGCCCGGCGTGCGCGCCATAGCGCGCATGCAGGCGGCGACCGCGCGCTTGAACGGCTCCTGCGGGGCTTCCTTGGGCGAGGCGGGTTTTCGGTTGGAGGACATCTGCGACCCTTACCGCGTCATTGCGAAGAGCATGTCTCGAAGTCGGATACATCCGACTTCGCAATATGCGATGAAGCGATCCAGCATCAGGATGCGGCTGGATTGCTTCGCTTCGCTCGCAATGACGATCACTAGGTCATCACCACGTTTACGGCGCTCTCCGGCAGTTCCTTGCCAAAGCAGCGCTGGTAGAACTCCGCGACCATCGGGCGCTCGAGTTCGTCGCACTTGTTGAGGAAGGTGAGGCGGAAGGCGAAGCCGAGGTCGCCGAAGATTTCCGCGTTCTCCGCCCAGGTGATGACCGTGCGCGGGCTCATCACGGTCGAGAGATCGCCGGCCATGAAGGCGTTTCGCGTGAGGTCGGCGACGCGCACCATGCGGGAGACCGTCTCCTTGCCTTCCTTGGTCTTGTCGTAGGACTTGACCTTGGCGCGCACGATGTCGGCTTCCTTGTCGTGCGCGAGATAGTTGAGCACGCAGACGATCGACCAGCGGTCCATCTGGCCCTGATTGATCTGCTGGGTGCCGTGATAGAGGCCGGACGTGTCGCCGAGGCCGACCGTGTTGGCTGTCGAAAACAGCCGGAAGGCGGGATGCGGGCGGATCACGCGGTTCTGGTCGAGCAGCGTCAGGCGGCCCGAGACTTCCAGCACGCGCTGGATCACGAACATCACGTCCGGCCGGCCGGCGTCATATTCGTCAAAGCAGAGCGCGACATTGTTCTGGATCGCCCAGGGCAGGATGCCGTCGCGGAATTCGGTGATCTGCTTGCCCTCTTTCAGCACGATCGCGTCCTTGCCGACGAGGTCGATGCGCGAAACGTGGCTGTCGAGGTTGACGCGCACGCAGGGCCAGTTGAGGCGGGCGGCGACCTGCTCGATGTGCGTCGACTTGCCGGTGCCGTGATAGCCGGTGACCATGACGCGGCGGTTGCGGGAGAAGCCGGCGAGAATGGCGAGCGTCGTCTCGCGGTCGAACAGGTAGTCGGGATCGAGATCGGGGACGTGCTCGTCCGCCCTGGAATAGGCAGGCACTTCCATGTCCGTTTCGATGCCGAAGGTCTGCCGCACGGACAGTTTGATGTCCGGCATGGGCGCGGCGCGATCTGCGGCTCTTTCGCTAACGGCTTGCATCAATCCTCCGATCGGCCGGCCGCGGATCGGCGGGCGCTTCCATGAAACCTGTCGGCGAGCGTCCGGAAATTCAGACCAGTTTCGCCGCTCTCAGATAATTATAGGCCCGGATGATCTCGCGCAATTTGTCCTCGCTCGACCTGTCGCCGCCATTGGCGTCCGGGTGCAGGCGCTTCACGAGCTCCTTGTATCTGGCCTTGATGGCGCCGGCGTCGGCCGTCTCGTCGAGGCCCAGCGCGTTCAACGCCTTTCGCGCGGCTATGCCGTAGCTCGGCCGGGCGGGCGCCTCGGGCTGGCGGGCGCGCATGCGGTCGCCGAACACGCCCATCGGGTCGCGAATGCCTGCATTGTCCTCACGGAATGACTTGCCGGCGCGGTTGACGCCCATCGCCCAGGTCGGGCGGTGGCCGATGATGTCGTCCTTCATCCAGCGCGAGACGGCCTCGTCGGTCATGCCGTCGAAATAATTGTAGGTCGAATTGTATTCGCGGACGTGATCGAGGCAGAAACAGAAATATTGCCCCTCGCGCAGCCGTCCCATCGGCGCGCGGAATTCCCCGGAGGCCTCGCAGCCGGGAAAGTCGCAGACGATTCGCGCGGGTTCGGCGCGGCGCTGCTGCTCGCGCTTGACCCGGATGCGGTCGAAGATGGGGGAATTCAGATCCATGGATCGTTCATTATGGGTTGTTCCGGGCTCGCCGCAAGGCGCGGCGCGCGCTAAAATTCGGTCAGAAATCGAAGCCGTTACGCGTCGAAGGAGGCCGAACAGTGAAGGAAAGCGCCGTCCCGGTTAAGGAGCGGATAAGAGCCAAGCTCGCCGCAGCGCTCGATCCGGTCTCGCTCAAAGTGATCGACGATTCGCACAAGCACGCCGATCATTTCGTCCATCCGGGCGGCGCCGGCCACCAGGGCGAAACGCATTTCACCGTCAAGATCGTGTCTCCCGCCTTTTCCGGCAAGAGCCGCGTCCAGCGCCACCGCGCGATCAACGACCTTCTGGCCGAGGAGATCGCCGGCGGCGTGCATGCGCTGGCGATCCATGCCAAGGCGCCGGGCGAGTGATCATTTTTTCACGCGGTCGTCGGCGATGACCTGGAACACGCCCGACGCACGCAGGACCGGCTTGCCGTCGGCGTAGATCATGCCGCTCGAATGGCAGAGCGAGCGGCCCATGCGGTCGACCTGGCCGCGGCCTTCCATCCAGGAGCCGCGCGGGGCGGGGCTGAGATAGTCTAGCCCCAGATGTACGGTCACCATGGTCAGCCGCGGCGTGCGGCTGAGCGCGATCAGGCGCAGCAGATGCACGTCGGCGAGCGCCGCCAGCACTGCGCCGTGGCACTGGCCCAGCCTGTTGGTGTGGTGTTCCTCGACTCGCATGCCGAGGCGATAGTCGTCGCTGCCGACGCCGAATTCGTAGAGGCGGCCGATCAGGTCCATGTAGGGGCTGGAATGGTCTGTCGGCGCGTAGCCCTCGGGCGCTTGGCTCATTGCGAACATCCTCAAATCGTGGCGCGTTTGCATCACCCGAGTCGATCCGAGCGTTCGGCGCCCGTCAAGGCGCGCTCTTGCGCTTGCCAAGGCGCGCGCCGCGCGCCACTACATCAGCAATCAGCTATTTTGACAGGACACGGGTTCGATGCAGCTTCGTCGGCGCGACATTCTTGCTGGGCTGGCGGCTTGCGCAGTCGCCCCTTCCGCAGCCTCGGCCGCGCCAACCGCCGGCGATGCCGGCGGGCTCTACGGCGCCGTTTCCGACAAATTCCCTGTTCCGCCGGTCAACCTGTCGCGAATCAATCCGGCCTTCCTGCGCTCGAAGGTGCCTTATCTGACGCGCGAGGCGGCGGGCACGGTGGTGATCGATCCGCGCGCCCACTATCTCTACTTCGTCAACGGCGACGGCACGGCCATGCGCTACGGCGTCGGCGTGGGGCGACAGGGCTTCGCCTGGAAGGGCTCGGCCACGATCAATTCCAAGCAGGAATGGCCGGACTGGTATCCGCCGAAGGAAATGCTGGAGCGCCAGCCCGACCTGATGCGCTCGATGAAGGAGCTGCAATCGGGGATCGGCATGCCCGGCGGCCTGCGCAACCCGCTCGGCGCGCGCGCCATGTATCTGTGGCAGAACAACAAGGACACGCTCTACCGCATCCACGGCACGACCGAGCCGTGGACGATCGGCACCAACGCGTCTTCCGGCTGCATCCGCATGATCAATCAGGATGCGATCGACCTTTATAACCGCATCAATGTCGGCGCGAAGGTCGTGGTGCTCGGTTCCGGCGGCGCGAACGAGATCGCCATCGAGCCGGATGGCCGCACGCCGCAGCCGCGCCCGCAGACCGCCGCCGTCCCGGCCCAGCAGCCGATGGATGCGCGTCCGGCCGCGCCGCAGCAATCGTGGATGGATTCGCTGTTCCAGCCCTCGCAGCCGCAGCCTGCGATGCGCCCGGTCGCCGTGCAGCAGGCGCCCGC
>JASGFP010000049.1:0-26499 GCA_047605445.1 Rhodoblastus sp. | reverse complement strand
GCCGCGCAGCGGAGCGCGAGCCCGATCGCTGTCCCGCCGACGCCGGTCGCCGCCACGCCCGCTCCCGGCCTCGCGCGTCCGCTGGCGACTTCCCTCGTGCAGCCGGAGACGCTGGCGAACGAAGTTCCCGCCACGAGCGATACGGCGCGGCTGCTGCGTTCGACGCCGGGCGTCAGCCTCTATGAGGCGGGCGGCGTCTCGTCCCTGCCCGTCCTGCGCGGGCTGGCCGACGACCGCATCCGAATCCTGCTCGGCGGCGCGGACATTACGGCGGCCTGCGCCAACCACATGAATCCGGCGCTCTCCTATATCGATCCCGCCAATGTCGGCTCGGTCGAGGTCATCGCGGGCGTCGGCCCGGTCAGCAAGGGCGGCGACAATATCGCCGGGACAATCGTCGTTCAGCCGAAGGCGCCGGTGTTCGCGCGCGCTTCTGGGGGCGTCGTTGCTTCTGGATCGGCGTCGGCCTTCTACCGGAGCGTCTATCGCGGCCTCGCCCTTGCCGGCTCGGCTTCGGTCGCCACCAACGATTTCAGCATCGGCTATTCCGGCGCCTGGACGCGCGCCGCGAATTACTGGTCGGGCGGCGACGGCGCCAAGGTGCGCTCGACCGAATATCGCGCAGAGAACCACGCGATCACGCTCGGCTATCAGAACGCCGGGCAGGAACTGACCTTCCGCGCCGCCTACCAGCACATCCCGCGGCAGGGCTTCGTCAATCAGTACATGGACATGGTCAACAACGAGTCCTGGTCGCTGGACGGCACTTACAAGGGCGCGTTCGACTGGGGCCGCGCGGAGGCCAGCCTCTACTGGCGGCGCGTGAAGCACGCGATGAATTTCCTGGCCGACAAGCAGCCCGGGAACATGCCGATGAACACGGACGGAACTGACTACGGCTATAAGCTGAAAGCGGAGATTCCGTTCTCCGGCGCCCACCTGCTGCGTCTCGGGAACGAGTTTCACGCGCAGGAACTGTCCGATTCATGGCCTGCCGTGCCCGGCAGCATGATGATGGGGCCGGGGACGTACTGGAACATCAACGGCGGCAGACGCAACCGGCTCGGAACCTTCGCGGAAGTCGAGTCGAAATGGACGCCGCAATGGTCGACGCTGTTTGGCGCGCGCGCCGACGTGGTGTGGATGAACACGGGAGCGGTTTCCGCCTACAGCCCGCTCGATGTGATCGGCATGGGCATGATGGGCATGGCGAACCCGGACGCCGCCGCCGCGCGCCTCTTCAACGCGCAATCGCACGCGCGCACCGACGTCAATCTCGATCTGACGGCGCTCGTGCGCTACGAGGCGAATGCTGAGTCCTCGTTCGAGGCCGGCTACGCCCGCAAGACGCGCTCGCCCAGCCTCTACGAGCGTTACGCCTGGGGCGTGGGCACGATGGCGGCGACCATGACCGGCTGGTTCGGCGACGCCAACGGCTATATCGGCAATCTGGACCTGAAGCCCGAAGTCGCCCACACATTCTCGGTGACGGCCGCGTTCCACGACAGCGCGCGAAAAGACTGGGAGGTGAAGATCACCCCCTATTTCAGCCATATCCAGGGGTTCATCGACGTGGATTATGTCCGCTCGTTCGTGAACATGGGTTCGGTGTTCAACATCCTGCGCTTCGCCAATCACGACGCGCAGACTTACGGCGTCGACGTCTCGGGCCGCGCGAAGATCTACGAGAGCGAGGATCTGGGCCGGTTCTCGGTCGCGGGCGTCGTCGGCTATGTGCACGGGACGCGGCTCGATACGGGCGACCATCTCTATCACATGATGCCGCTCAACGCGCGGTTGTCGCTGGAGCACAGGCTCGGCGGCTGGTCGGCGGCGGTCGAGACGCAACTCGTGGCTGCCAAGGACGCCGTGCAATGGGTGCGGCGCGAGCAGACGACGCCGGGCTACGCCTTGTTCAACGTGCGGGCGGGCTATGAATTCGAGCATGTGCGCTTCGATGTCGGCGTCGAGAACCTGTTCGACAAGCTCTACTATCCCCCGCTCGGCGGCTTCGATTACGCCGATTTCAACGTCACGGGCCGAGCGCGGGCCGTTCCGGGGCCGGGGCGCAACGTCTACGCGGGAATGACCGTCAAGTTTTGAGATCAGGCGTCAAGCGCTCGAGAGCCGTCGCGTTTCGCGGCGGCTCTTTTTTTGTTTTCGCCATATTTTCGACATGATAAGATATATCTTAGCGCTATCTCGTTAGTCAGAAAGGATATCTATGAGACACCACCATCAACAGGAACGCGGCTGCAGCCCGCGCGGATTTTTCGCCATGACCCGTGGCTTCGGCCGCCACGGTTTCGGTCGCGGCTTTTCCGGCGAGGCGTTCGGCGAGCGGGGCGGCGGACGCCGCCGCATGTTCGATTCCGGCGAATTGCGCCTCGTCCTCCTGAAACTCATCTCCGACCAGCCGCGCCACGGCTACGACCTCATCCGCGCGATCGAGGAATTGACCGGCGGCGCCTATGCGCCGAGCCCCGGCGTCGTCTACCCGACCCTGACCATGCTGCAGGACATGGGCCATATCGACGAGCAGAAGTCGGAAGGCGCGCGCAAGGCCTTCGCGATCACGCCGGAAGGTTCGGCGCATCTGGCCGACAGCAAGGCCGAGGTCGAGGCCGTCATGGCGCGGCTCGCGAGCCTTGCCGCCGAGCGCGAAAAATTCGACGGCGTCACGGTGCGGCGCGCCATGCTCAATCTGCGTATGGCCATCCGCGGCCGGCTGATGCAGGAAGGCGCGGACAAGGCGACCATGCGCGAGGTGACAGCGATCCTCGACGAGGCCGCCCGCAAGATCGAGAGCCTGTAATGAGCAATTCCAGCGTTTCGCATGTGCCGACAACCAACGGCAGCCGCTACCTCCAGCAGCTCTGCAAGCACTGGAGCCACAATCTGAAGGTCGAGTTCTCGCCCGAGGCCGGCTCGGTCGTCTTCCCGCGCGACTCGCGCGGCGCCGACTGGCCGGCGGACGGCAAGCTGACGATGGCCGCGCATCTCGCCGATCTCGAGTGCCGGATCGACGCCTCCTCTCCCGCGCATCTCGAGGCGTTGAAGGGCGTGGTCGCGCGCCATCTTGACCGCTTCGCCTTCCGCGAGGCGCCGCTCGCCTTCGACTGGCGCGACCAATAGTCGAACCTTAGGCCCGGACGCGCGTATAAGAGGGCGATGACATCGCCCTCCCCCGCCATCGTCTGGCTCCGCGAGGATTTGCGGCTTGCCGACAATCCCGCGCTGCGCGCGGCTGTCGACAGTGGGCGTCCGGTCCTGTGCATCTACATCCTCGATGAAGTTTCGCCCGGCATTCGCAAGGCGGGCGGCGCGTCGCGCTGGTGGCTGCATCATTCGCTCGCCGCGCTGGATTCGGAATTGCGCAGGCGCGGCGCCCGGCTCGATCTGTTCGAGGGCGCAGCGCAGCAGGTTCTGGAAGGCATCCTGAAGCAGACAGGCGCCACGTCGCTATTCTGGACGCGGCGCTACGACGGCGCGGGGATCGCCGTCGACAAGACGATCAAGGCCGCGCTCGGCGCGGACATCGAAGTCGAGAGCTTCAACGGCAAGCTGCTCGCCGAACCCTGGACGATCAGGACGAAAGGCGGCGGTCCGTTTCGCGTCTTCACGCCCTTCTGGCGCGCGATGCTGGCCGGCGCCGAACCATCAGCGCCTTTGCCGGCGCCGCGCAGGATCGAGGGCGCGCCGGAGCCGAAGGGCGCTGTAAAGCTCGATGCGCTCGAACTCTTGCCAACGAACCCCGACTGGGCGGGCGGATTGCGCGCGACATGGACGCCAGGCGAAAAGTCCGCCGCCAACACCCTCGCCGCATTTCTCGACGAACGCGTGCGGGACTATCCCGACCTGCGCGACATGCCCGGCGTCGCGGGAACGTCGCGCCTCTCACCGCACCTGGCTTTCGGCGAAATCTCGCCGCGCCAGATCTGGACGGCGGCGCGCCACGCGGCGGACGCCGATCCGCGCCTGCAGCGCGGCTGCGACAAGTTCCTGAGCGAAATCGGCTGGCGCGAATTCTCCTATCACCTGCTCTTCCACAATCCTGATTTCGCGACGAAGAATTTCGACGCGCGCTTCGACCGTTTCGACTGGGCGCGACCCGACGCGCAAACTCTTCACGCATGGCGGACGGGCAAGACCGGCTATCCGATCGTCGACGCGGGCATGCGCGAACTCTGGGCGACCGGCTACATGCACAATCGCGTGCGCATGATTGTCGCGTCTTTTCTCGTCAAGCATCTGTTGATCGACTGGCGCATCGGCGAAGACTGGTTCTGGGATACGCTGGTCGACGCCGACCCCGCCAACAATCCTGCGAGCTGGCAATGGGTCGCGGGCTGCGGCGCGGACGCCGCTCCTTATTTCCGCGTGTTCAATCCCGTTCTGCAGGGCGAGAAATTCGATCCAGACGGCGCTTATGTGCGGCGATGGATTCCAGAACTTGCCGATGTCGCAGAGCGTTTCGTCCACAAGCCGTGGGACGCGCCGGAGCCGCCGCCCTTCTATCCCGCGCCGATCGTCGATCACGCGAAGGCGCGGGCGCGCGCCCTGGCGGCGTTCGCCATGCTCAAAGAATGATCCTGCCCTGCCCTTGCGCCACCCCGGCGGTCAATGCAGACTGACAGCTCGGGTTCCGCGCACATTGTGGATCGCGCGGAGCAGGGTCTTTCGCGCATTCGCCGGAGCGCCGCATGACCTTTCAATCTGTCCGTCATTCGCAGGCTCGCGCGCCCGATCTTCGCGCCGAAGCGGCGACCTACCCCTTCGCCGTGCGCAAGGTGCTCGAGTTTTCGAGCCTGGTCGAGAACGGGCGCTTCGAGATCGCCCTGCCGGACGGGCAGGTGTTTGTGTTCGGCGGCAAGGCGCCCGGCCCCCAGGCGCGCATGAACATTCACGACTACGCTTTCGCGCGCGCCTTTGCGCATGGCGACATCGGCGTTGCGGAATCATATATGCGCGGCGAATGGTCGACGCCCGACCTCACCGCCTTTCTGGAATTGTTCTGCGTCAACCAGCAGGCGATCGAACGCCTGCTGGCCGGCAAGCCTTTTGTGCGCTTCGCGCAGATGGCCTGGCATTGGCTGCATCGCAACACGCGCGCCGGCGCGCGCCGGAACATCCACGCGCACTACGACCTCGGCAATTCCTTCTATGCGAAATGGCTCGACCCGAGCATGACCTATTCCTCCGCGCTTGGCCTTGCGCAGGACGGCGACCTCGCCGCCGCGCAGGAGCGCAAGTATCGCGCGCTCGCCGACGCCCTCGGCGCGCATGAAGGCCAGCACATTCTGGAGATCGGCTGCGGCTGGGGCGGTTTCGCGGAACATGCCGCGCGCGAACGCGGCTGCAAGGTCACCGCTCTGACGATCAGCAAGGAGCAATATGATTTCGCGCGCGAGCGCATGCACAAGGCCGGCCTCGCCGACAGGGTCGACGTGCGCATGCAGGATTATCGCGACGAAAGCGGTCTCTACGATGCTGTCGCTTCAATCGAGATGTTCGAGGCTGTCGGCGAAGCGTACTGGCCGGGCTATTTCCAGCAATTGCGCGACCGGCTGAAGAGCGGCGGCCGCGCCGCCCTGCAGATCATCACGATCGACGAGGCAATTTTCCCGCGCTACCGGCGCGAGCTGGATTTCATCCGCCGCTACGTTTTTCCCGGCGGCATGCTGCCGACCCGCGCGATCCTGGAGAAGCTCGGCGCCGGCCACGACCTAGCGCTGGTAGCGCAACGCGCCTTCGGCGGCGATTACGCGCTGACGCTGGCGCAATGGCGCGACCGGTTCCGTGCGGCCTGGCCCGATATAGTGCAGCAGGGTTTCGACGAGCGTTTCCGGCGCCTGTGGGAATATTACCTGTCGTATTGCGAGGCCGGCTTTCGCTCCGGCGCGATCGACGTGCGACACATGATTTTCGCGCATCGTTAGCAGACGCTTAAAGCAGCCAGCCTCCGGATTAAGCATTTCCGCAGGAAGGATGCTTTGCACATCAACCAGTTGCCCGATGTTCAAGTCGCCGGCGGCAACGCGTTCCGCCGGCCACAAATTCGCCGATCCATCAAATTTGCCGAATTAACTAAGGGCGTCTTTCACGGGTGATGCTTCAAATTGCAGCAGTTCAATCATCGGCAGCATCATCACCATGTCCCACTCGTCTTTCTCCCCTCCCCCGATGCAGCGGTTGGCCTCGTCGTTCCGCGAGTTTGCAAACGACCGGCGCGGCTCGCTGTCGATCGCTTTCGCGATGACCGGCCTGGTCGCAACAATGCTCGTCGGCGCGTCCATCGACTACAGCCGCAGCATCGGCATGCAGCAGAAGCTGCAGTCGGCGGTCGACACGGCCATGCTTGCCGCGGTGCAGGCTTCCGCCGCCAATCGCAACTCGGTGGCGACGCAGGCGCTCAACGCGAGCCTCGCAAATTCGGGCATTTCGGCGACATGGACGACGTCGCCGAGGCTCAACGGGGATGGCACGATGAGCGGCGCGGTTCGCGGCTCGCTGCCGACTGTCTTCATGTCGATCGCGCAAGTGAACTCGATGACGGCTTCCGCCAGCTCGACGGTCGAGATACCCGTTCCGCAGACGGCCTCCAACGTCACCTTCTCGCTCACCGGCGCCTATGGCTGGTGGTGGAAGCAGGTCGATCTCTACATTCACACGGTCGGCGCGGCGAGCGACACGCTGCTGGCGAGCTACGTCTACCAGCCCTCCAATCTGAGCGGCGCCGGCGGACGCGGCACCGGCACGACGACCGCCTTGTTCCTGAGCAACGGCTCGATGGTCAGCGGCAATGTCGATACGCCAGTCGCGATGGGCTCCGGCTACGACAACGCCTATCTCAAGATGACGGTCTACACCGACGGCTGCGGGCCCGGCATGGCCGGATATACGACGACGTCGAACGGCTCGACGCAGCAGAACTGCGTGGTCTCAGGTACGAAGGTCGGCAGGACGACCTACAACAAGTCGGCGAGCCCTGCGGTGTACAGCACCAACGATACCGGCACGGCGAAGTATCTGTTCGTCAACGGCGTGGAACTGGCGAACGGCGCGACGCCGACGATCTTCACGCTTCTGCCCTGCAACCAGACCTCGACGCAGGCCTGGGAAGACGGCGGCGGCTGGGCGCAGCAGGACATTTTCTTCAACGTGACGACCGTCTGCGCCTCCAACTCCAACTACAAGCTCGGCGCGCGCGTCAAGAACTGACGACACTCGGGCGCAGGACAGGCGCCCGATCTCCGCCCCGGACCAACCATCGGGCGCCGTTCGCCATCAGGCGAACGGCGCCTTATGGTGCGCGCAAAACAGCTCCGGGAAGAATAGACTTCATGCACATCGCCCCCACTGTCATCGAAGCCATCGGGCACACGCCGCTGATTGAATTGCAGGCTGCCTCGAAGGCGACCGGCTGCCGTATTCTCGGCAAGGCTGAATTCATGAACCCCGGCGGCTCGGTGAAGGATCGCGCAGCGCTCGCGATCGTGCGCGACGCCGAGGCGAAGGGGCTGCTGAAGCCCGGCGGCCTGATCGTGGAAGGCACGGCGGGCAATACGGGCATCGGGCTGGCGCTCGTCGCCAATGCGCTCGGCTATCGCACAGTCATCGTGATTCCGGAGACGCAGAGCCAGGAGAAGAAGGACATGCTGCGCCTGCAGGGCGCAGAACTGATCGAGGTCCCCGCCGTCCCCTATTCCAACCCCGATAATTACGTGAAGCTGTCCGGGCGGCTCGCCGAGAAGATGGCCAAAGAGAGCCCCACCGGCGCGATCTGGGCGAACCAGTTCGACAATGTCGCCAATCGCGAGGGCCACCGTCTGACCACGGGGCCGGAAATCTTCGACCAGACCGATGGGGCGGTCGACGGCTTCGTCTGCGCCGTCGGGTCGGGCGGGACGCTCGGCGGCGTGTCGATGGCGTTGAAGGAGCGCAATCCGAAGATCCGCATCGGCCTCGCCGATCCGATGGGGGCGGCGCTCTATTCCTGGTACACGACGGGCGAGCTCAAATCCTCGGGATCGTCGATCACAGAAGGCATCGGCCAGGGGCGCGTCACCAAAAATCTCGAGGATGTCGAAGTCGACATGGCCTACCAGATCCAGGACGACGAGGCCCTGCGCATCGTTTTCGATCTGGCGGAAAACGAGGGCCTGCTGCTCGGCGGCTCCTCGGGCGTCAACGTCGCCGGCGCGATCCGGCTGGCGAAGGAAATGGGACGCGGCCACACGATCGTGACGCCGCTCTGCGATTCGGGCGGCCGATACGCGGCCAAGATGTTCAACCCGGAATTTTTGCGTTCGAAGAACCTGCCGGTTCCCGGCTGGATGGAGCGCAGAAGCGATATCGTTCCGCCTTACGCCGCAGGCTGAAAGCAGGATTGCGCGAACGGCCTCAGTGAACGACCAGCCAGGCTGTCGCCATGAGGACGGACAGGATCGAGAGCATCGGGACGGTCAGGCCGCTGGTCGGGTTGGTCGGATTCATGGTCGGCTCCCCTGCGCTTGTCGCTTCCAACGCCGATGAGATTGCATCGTTCCGGGACAGTTCGCGGTGCGTCGCCGCACGCAACGCAAACAATTCGCCAACCTTGCCGCGCGAAGCGGGAACGGGCTAAATCGGGTCCGGAGAAACGAACAAGGACGGATCCATGGCGGGCGATAGCGCGCACAAGCATTTCGTGACGACCAAATGGCTGGCCGAACACCTGTCAGCGCCGGACCTGTTCGTGATCGACGCGAGCTGGCACCTGCCGACGGCGAACCGCGACGCCCAGGCCGAGTATCTGGCCGGCCATATTCCCGGCGCCGTCCATTTCGACATAGACGCGGTCTCCGACCGTAAATCTTCGCTGCCGCACATGCTGCCCGATCCGATCGCCTTTTCGAGCGCCATGCGCACGCTCGGCCTGGGAGACGGCATGCGCGTCGTCGTCTACGACAGCTATGGCCTGTTTTCGGCGCCGCGCGTGTGGTGGACGCTGCGGACTTTCGGCGTAACCGACGTCTACGTGCTGGAAGGCGGTCTGCCGGCGTGGAAGGAAGCTGGCCTGCCGCTCGAGGAAGGTCCCGTGCGCAAGCAGCCGCGCCATTTCTCGGCCCGTCTCGACCATGGCGCAGTCGCCGATCTCGACGACGTCAAAAGGGCGCTGGCGAGCGGCGTGCAGGTGGTGGACGCGCGCGCGGGCGACCGATTTCGCGGAGAGGCGCCGGAGCCGCGCCCGGGCCTCAGGTCCGGCCATATGCCCGGCGCGAAGAACCTGCCGTGGACCGACATTATCGAGAACGGCCGGCTGAAGTCCGCGGCGGCGCTCGCAAGCGCCTTCGAGGGCGCAGGCGTCGATCTGTCGAAACCCGTGCTGACGACCTGCGGATCGGGCGTTTCGGCTGCAATTCTGGCGCTGGCGCTTGAAACCGCGGCCAGTCGCTCGGCGCCCGTCTACGATGGGTCCTGGGCGGAATGGGGCGCACGGCCGGATTGCCCCGTCGCCATGGGGTGAGGGAGACCGAGGCCGCCGAAAACACCTGCCGCGCGCTTGCACAAGCAATGGGCGGCGCATTCGGCGCGGTCGATTTGTGAGCTGAGCGCCGAATCTTGCCGATACTTTAGCCAAGCGTACATTTTTGCTGGATTAAGCTCTGGAGTTGCGTCAAAGACGCCCCATGTTTCGCGTCCCGGCGCGACGAATCGCCCGATTCTCCTCGCTGAGAGGGTATAGAGATGCAGATAGTTTCTTTTTCCGAATTCTCGCGGCGGCGCGGCGCGCTCGGCCAGCCGGCGATCCCGGCCGACGCCGGTCCGGCCCTGCCCGTGACGGATCGCTGGGCGGCGCTGCATACGGCGGACGCGCCCGACGCCCCCTGCGACGTCGTCGCCTTCGAGATCGCCGCCGAGGTCGAGGCCGATTTCTGGAACGATCTCCAGTTCCGGATCGCCTACCCGACGCATCGCATGCGCCGTCACTGACGCACGCCATCGATCCCCTGCCCTGCAAGCCGGCCCGCGTTTCATGGCGAACGCGGGCTTTTGCTTCTTTACGAGACCGAAAGCGCGGCCTTGCGCCGCCCGGTTAATGTGCAGAATGACGGCATTAAAGGCGGCGGGCGCCCGAAGGCGCGCCGAAATTTCCGCGGCTCCGTCAAAACTTACGATACTTCAACGCTTTTTAACCGCGGTCCGCGACTGCGCCACTTGGCATGTTCGCTGCTTGGGCGCGACCGTCGCGGCTGAGACGGCGCCATGCGTGACGCGCAGCCGCCAAAATCGAAGATCGCGTTGGAGACCCGATAAATGACCAAATACAAGCTCGAGTACATATGGCTCGACGGCTACAAGCCCGTGCCGAACCTGCGGGGCAAGACGCAGATCAAGGAATTCGACAGCTTTCCCAAGCTCGAACAGCTTCCGCTCTGGGGTTTCGACGGCTCCTCGACGCAGCAGGCCGAAGGCCGCAGCTCCGACTGCGTGCTGAAGCCGGTCGCGGTCTTCCCTGACGGCGCGCGCAAGAACGGCGTGCTCGTCATGTGCGAAGTCATGATGCCGGACGGCGTCACGCCGCACGCCTCCAACGCCCGCGCCACCATTCTGGACGATCCGGGCGCATGGTTCGGCTTCGAGCAGGAATATTTCTTCTACAAGGATGGCCGCCCGCTCGGCTTCCCGGACAAGGGTTATCCCGCGCCGCAGGGCCCCTATTACACGGGCGTCGGCTTCTCGAACGTCGGCGACATCGCGCGCCAGATCGTCGAGGAACATCTCGATCTCTGCCTCGAGGCCGGCATCAACCACGAAGGCATCAACGCCGAAGTGGCGAAAGGCCAGTGGGAATTCCAGATTTTCGGCAAGGGCTCCAGGAAGGCCGCCGATGAAATGTGGATGGCCCGCTACCTGCTGCAGCGCCTGACCGAGAAATACGGCGTCGACGTCGAATATCACTGCAAGCCGCTGGGCGCGACCGACTGGAACGGCTCGGGCATGCACGCCAACTTCTCGACCGACTACATGCGCACGGTCGGCGGCAAGGACTATTTCGAGAGCCTGATGAAGGCGTTCGAAACCAACGTGGCCGATCACATCGCTGTCTACGGTCCCGATAACCATCTGCGCCTGACAGGCCATCACGAAACGCAGTCGATCGACAAGTTCAGCTATGGCATCGCCGACCGCGGCGCGTCGGTCCGCGTACCGCACTCCTTCGTCAGCAACGGCTACAAGGGCTACCTGGAAGACCGCCGCCCGAACTCGCAGGGCTGCCCCTACCAGATCGCCTCGCAGATCCTGAAGACGATTTCGACGGTCGCGACGTCGGAAAAGGCTTCGGTCGCGGCCTAACATGTGAAGGGACGCCCGAAGGGCGACCGGCATTCGCAGATTATCGGCCGCGCGGCGACGCGCGGCCGATTCGCGTTGCGGTCCTCGGCGAGGCCGCGCGACTGAAGAGGGCCTATATGCGCCTCTCCGCGGCCCCGCGGATCAGACGTGCGCCGTCACGCCGCGCCGACCGGCTTCCTCCTCGTCGCTTTCGTCGTCATCATCGTCGCCGTCTTCATCGCCGTCTTCGTCGGCTGAATTGTCATCGGTCGCAATCGCGTCGATGCGCGGCGGCCAATCGCGCCCGTCCGCGACGCTGCCGGCGGTCGGCGACGATGCGCCGTGAATTGCCGTCGAGGGCGCCTGTGCGAATGCGGAAGCCGCCCAGAGAAGCGAAGTCGCGGCGAGCAGAAGCGTCTTGAGAGCCATGACGCGAGAATCGCCGATTGATCCTGCACGGTCAACGCCGATCAGATCGCCGCGAAGAGCGCCTCATATCGCGCACGATCGATCTCGGAGAAGCAGCAGAAGACAATATCGGCAATGCAGCTCGCCGGCGCCGCGCGCGCCGTCGCAACCGCGATGCGCGCGGCCTCCTCTGCGGGATAGCCATAGACGCCGGTCGAGATGCAGGGGAAGGCGATGATCGCAACCGCATGCGCTGCAGCGAGCTCGAGGCTGCGGCGGTAGCAGGCGGCGAGCAGTTCCGCCTCGCCGCGCGCGCCGCCGCGCCAGACCGGACCGACCGTGTGGATGACGTAGCGCGCAGGCAGGCGATAGCCGCGCGTGATCCTCGCCTCGCCCGTCGGGCAGCCGCCGAGCGCGCGGCATTCGGCGAGCAATTGAGAGCCGGCGGCGCGATGGATCGCGCCGTCGACCCCGCCGCCGCCCAGAAGCGATTCATCGGCGGCGTTGACGATCGCGTCAACCGCCAGCGTCGTAATGTCGGCGCGCAGCGCGCTCAGCGCGACGGACACGACTGCCGCCGATGCGTCGGCTTCAAGGCGCGGCTCGACCGTTTAGCGGTTGCAGGACGCAAGCAGCGCGTTGGCGCGCGCCGCGGCCGCCTGCGTACGGCCGGGCGGCGTCCTCATGCACCAGTCGAAATGGGCGTTGAAATTCGTATGAAGGCCCATCGGTCCGTATTGCAGGCAACCCTTGCGCGCCGCTTCGGCGCCCATGAACACCATGCCCTGCGCCCAGGTGCGGCAATACCGGTACGGACCGCCGCCATAGCCGCCTCGATATCCGCCGCCCTCGTAGTACTGGGCGAGCTGAACGGGCTCCGCGTTTGCCGCGCCCGCCCACGCGGACAAGGCCGCCACCAACAGAAAAGCCTTCTTCATCCCGGTCTCGCCCTTTCCCGATCTGTTCGCGGGCCATGCCGTCCCTGGGTCTGGCCCACCCGCGCCGGCGCATCATTACCGGAATCAACCAGACTGTAGCATCGCATTTCGTCATTGCTGCGGCGGCGGTTCTCGACCACCTTGGGAGCCTCCCGTCGGCAGGCGCAGACATCGCCCTGCCAAGAGCCGTGCGCCCCATACCCGCCCGAAACGAACCGCGAAATCGCCCGGTGCAACAATAGGCGCGCCGCCTATTTTATAGGCTGCATCGCCTCAAAATGCCTTCGAAGGAAGCGGATGCGGCGGAGAATCGCCTTGGCGGGCTGGCACAACGGGTGCTATCTGAGCGCTGCGACCCGACAGCGCCGGGGATTTCAACCGGTGTTGCAGGCCGCGTGGAGGGGACGAGGCGTCGGATGAAGAAAATCGAGGCGATCATCAAGCCGTTCAAGCTGGACGAAGTGAAGGAAGCGCTGCACGAAATCGGCCTGCAGGGCATCACCGTCACCGAAGCCAAGGGCTTCGGCCGGCAGAAGGGTCACACCGAACTTTATCGCGGCGCCGAATATGTCGTCGACTTCCTGCCCAAGGTGAAGATCGAGATCGTGCTGGCGGACGACGCCGTCGCGCGCGCGGTCGAGGCCATCCGCAACGCCGCCCAGACCGGCCGGATCGGCGACGGCAAGATATTCGTCTCCAACATCGAACAGGCGCTGCGCATCCGCACCGGCGAGACCGGCACGGACGCGATCTGACCCAAATCGCATTTCACGCGAACGCAAACTTTCCACAGCGAGGAAGCACATGAAGACCGCCAAGGACGTCCTCAAATACATCAAGGACAACGACGTCAAATACGTGGACCTGCGTTTCACCGATCCGCGCGGCAAGTGGCAGCACGTCACCTTCGACCAGACGCTGATCGACGAGGACATTTTCGCCGAAGGCACGATGTTCGACGGCTCCTCGATCGCCGGCTGGAAGGCGATCAACGAATCCGACATGACGCTGATGCCCGATCCGGTCACCGCGACCATGGATCCTTTCTTCGCCGCTCCCACGCTCTCGATCACCTGCGACGTGCTCGAGCCCTCGACCGGCGAGCCCTATAACCGCGACCCGCGCGGCATCGCCAAGAAGGCGATGGCCCACATGAAGTCGCAGGGCGTCGGCGACACCTGCTATTTCGGCCCGGAAGCCGAATTCTTCGTGTTCGACGACGTGCGCTTCAAGGCCGACCCGTACAACACGGGTTTCGTGCTCGACTCCATCGAACTGCCGACGAACGAAGACACCGCTTATGAAGGCGGCAACCTCGGCCACCGCATTCGCACCAAGGGCGGCTATTTCCCGGTGCCGCCGATGGATTCGGCGCAGGACATGCGTTCCGAGATGCTCGGCGCCATGCAGCAGATGGGCGTGAAGGTCGAGAAGCACCATCACGAAGTCGCCTCCGCGCAGCACGAACTCGGCATGAAGTTCGACACGCTCGTGCTGATGGCCGACCACATGCAGATCTACAAATACTGCATCCACCAGGTCGCGCAGAGCTATGGCAAGACGGCGACGTTCATGCCAAAGCCCATCTTCGGCGACAATGGCTCGGGCATGCACGTCCACCAGTCGATCTGGAAAGACGGCAAGCCGGTTTTCGCGGGCAACAAATACGCCGACCTGTCGCAGGAGTGCCTGTGGTACATCGGCGGCATCATCAAGCACGCCAAGGCGCTCAACGCTTTCACCAACCCGTCGACGAACAGCTACAAGCGCCTCGTCCCCGGCTATGAAGCGCCCGTGCTGCTCGCCTATTCCGCGCGCAACCGCTCGGCCTCCTGCCGCATCCCCTACACGTCGAACCCGAAGGCCAAGCGCGTGGAAGTTCGCTTCCCCGATCCGACGGCGAATCCCTATCTGGCGTTCTCGGCCATGCTGATGGCCGGTCTCGACGGCATCGCCAACAAGATCGATCCCGGTCCGGCGATGGACAAGGATCTGTACGACCTGCCGCCGAAGGAACTGAAGAAGATCCCGACGGTGTGCGGCAGCTTGCGCGAAGCGCTCGCCAGCCTCGACAAGGACCGCAACTTCCTCAAGGCCGGCGGCGTGTTCAACGACGACTTCATCGACAGCTGGATCGAGCTGAAGATGCAGGAAGTCATGCGCTTCGAAATGACCCCGCATCCGGTCGAATTCGACATGTACTATTCGGTCTAGTCCCGAGCAGGATCAGACATGCGAAGGGCGGCCGGTTGGCCGCCCTTTTGCTTTTTGAGCGACGTCATTTCGTCGGCAACAGCTCCAGCATCGCCTGCGCGCGCTCCACGAGCTTTGCGTAGACCGGCATGGCCTTCAGCTTCTCGCCGTAGCAGGCGCGGAAGGCCTTGTCGCCGTCGTTGCGCAGCGTCTCGGCCTCTTTGAGCGCCGCCTCGTCCTTGAGGCCGGAATCGCTGTAGCGCTGCTGCGCGGCTTCCGCGCGTTTCTCGTGATCCTTCCAGACCTGCTCGCAGGCCGCGATGACCGGAGCCCTGGGCGCCGCCGGCGCCGTCACGATATAGACGCGCCCGCCGCGGACCGCGCCGACGATGATCTCATTCGGCGCGCCGGGGCCGTCGTCCTGCTGGCGGCGGTCGAGTATGGCGCGCGCGAAATCCGCGCCGGCGGGCGCATTGATGTCGAGATCCGCGAATTTCACCACCGCGGCGTCCGAGCTGATCGCCTGCGTGTAGAAGCCGTCGAATTTCATCGCGGCTTCGGCTTGCGGCGGCACATTGCGAAGGCCCTTGTCCCACCAGTCCCGATGCTCCTTGAGCCAGGCGGCGACGATGCCGGACGTCGTGACATAGGCCTGCGCCTTTTCGGCGCCCTTGCCGTCGATCTTGTAGACCAGCGCGTCCAGCGCGCCGAACTCCATGTCGCCTTTCACGAGGCTCAGGTCGTTGAGCGCGCCGGCGCTTTTCACGCCCTTGATCTGCGGTTCGCCGACTATCCGCCGCAACTTCTTCTGCAGATCCTCGCGCGCCCGCTTCAGCGGCGCCTCGATCTTCTTCTGATCGACGTCCCTGTCGCCGGGATCGAAGCGCGCGACGTAGGAATTTCTTGCCCTGATGTAGTCGTCGTCGAGCGCGTCGGCCCGCGCCTGCGTCGCGCAAAGCGCTGCGGCCGAGGCGCCGAGCGCGAGGAATTTCAGCAACGGTGTCATGCGCCCTCGTCTTCAAACCCGTATGAAACCGGACGCCCGACAATCGCGCCGCCGCCCGGTATGCGGACTCGTGGAAGAAATATCGCGCAATGCAAACGCCAGAACTGCGCGATAGCGCACAAGCGACGAAGCCGCTGGTCTACTCAGCTGCGGCCGAAGAAGATTGCGAGAAAAGCGCGCCAGAAACCGCGTCGGCTCCTGCGGACGTCCGCGCCCGGTTCGTCCTCGTGGAACGAGACGGCCGCATAGCCCGCAGCGTCTGCGCAGCGCAGCAGCGAAGCGGGATTGGCGATCTTGGACTTCATGCCCAGAATTAAGGCACGAGTTCTTGAAGGTTTCGTTACGCCGCCATATCCGCGCCGAGCGCGGCGAACAGCGCCCGATAGCGCGCCGCGGCGTCGTTCCAGGAATAGAGCCTGGCCCGCTGCTCGCCGGCGGCCGCCAGGCGCGTGCGCAGCCAGGAATCGCCGGCAAGCGCCTTCATGCCGGCGGCGATCTCGCCGACGGACCCCGGATCGACCAGAAGCGCGGCGTCGCCCGCCACCTCCTGCGTCGCCGTCGCGGCGCTCGTGAGAACGGGCGCGCCGCAGGCCATGGCCTCGATGATCGGCAGGCCGAAGCCTTCGTAGAGCGTGGGAAACAGGAAGGCCTCGGCGCCAGCGATCAGCGGGCCCATATGCTCGTCCGCGACATAGCCGACGAGCTTTACGCGCGGCGCCTCGCCGACAGGCCCCATATTTCCGAACACATGTGTGCGCGCAAGATTGCCGGAAACGACGAGATGCAGATCGGCTGGCAGGTCGGGCAGCGCGGCGGTCCAAGCCTCCAGCGCCCGCCCGAGATTCTTGCGGCGGTCGGAGGTCGCCTGCAGCAGGAAGTACCGGCGCGGCAGCTCGAGCGCCGCGCGCGTTGCGGCGATGGCGTCTGCGTCGTAACGGCGAAACTGCTCCCCGACGCCATTGCCGATCACCTCGATCTTCTCCGGCGCGAGCCCGTACCAATGCGCGATGCGCCGGCGCGAGAATTCCGAGACGGTGACGATCTTCGCCGCGCGCTTCATCAGCGGCGGCAGCAGCATGCGGTAGGCGCGCGCGAAATTGGCGGAGAAGAATTCCGGCGCATCGAGAAAGGCTACATCGTGCAGCGTCACGACCTGCGCGCGCTTGGCGATCGGGCCTGTCGCGGAAGGCGACCAAAGCAGTTTGCCCGCCGTGCGCAGCGGCAGCACGAATTGCTCCCAGGCATGGCCTTTGACGCCGCCGAGCGGGGTCGCCGGCGCAACCGCCTCGACGGGACCGAGGCGCTTCAATATTTCAGCTGTGACGCGCTGCTGGCCGCCCATCGAAAAAGCGGTGACGCGCGCGTTTACGGCGAGACGCATGCTGTCGTCCCCGTGGCGCTATGCGCCGCGCCTTGCGGCGCATTGGCCAGCATGCCGCGATAAGCGCGCTCGAGCCGCTCGACATGGCGCGCGAGCGTCGGCGGATCGCGCCAATAGGCGGCGTAAGCCGCGTTCGACATGCGCCGCACGACATCGTCGTCCTGCATCGTCTTCAATGCGCGCGCGAGATCGGCGGCGTCGCCGGATTTGAACCAGAGGCCGGTATCGCCATCGGCGATTTCCTCGCGGCCGGCGCAGACGTCGGAGACGATGACCGGCGTGCCCGACGCCTTGGCTTCCAGCACGGTCAGCGGCTGGCCCTCGTACCAGCGCGAGGGGAACACCAGCGCACGCGCCTCGCGCAGCGCCTTGCGCGCCGCGGCCGGCGCCTGCCAGCCGAGAATGCGCGCTTCCGGATATTTTTCGCGCAATTCGGCCGCAGCGGGGCCGTCGCCGACGAAAGTCGGGACCATGCCGATTTTTCGCGCGGCTTCCGCGAAGAGCAGCGGCCCCTTCTCCGGCGAGACGCGGCCGACGAAGACGATCTCGCCCGAAGCAGGATCGGCCTTCGGTCCGAGATCGTCCGCGCCCACCGGATTCGAGATGGCGTGAACGCGCCTGCCCTTGGGCAGATAGGGCGCGACAATGTCGCGCTGCACGTTCGATATGCAGATGAAATCCGAAAAGACATCGCGCAGGCCGACGACGCCGTTCGCCATCGCGAGCCGCGCGCTGCGCCATGCCTTGCGCGGATAGGACACCGCGTCGCAATTGGTGGCGAGACAGGACACGCCGAGCGGCCTGCGCTCGCACAATTCCTGCGCGTTGTAATCGTAGAAGCCGCCGGTCGGGCAGAAGAGAAAATAGTCGTGCAGCGTGAAAATCGCCGGCATTCTCGACGCGCGAATGGCGGGCGCTATGGCGGGCGACAGAGCCTTGGCCCAGCCGTGCACATGCACGATCGTACGGCCGGGCGGCATGCCGGAGAGCAGGTTTTTCAGCGCCCGCTGCGCGGGACCGTTCCAGACGCCCTGAATGGCGCCCTGCAATTTGGAGGACGCGCCGAGAAGATCGGTCTGGCCGAGGCAGACGACCTCGATTTCATTGTCCCGCAGCAGGGGATCGACCGGGCCTGCGGCGGCGAAAACGATGGGACGATGGCCCGCCGCTTTCAGGCCGATGGCGGAATCGAAAGCGACCTTCGCCTGCCCGCCCGTGACGGAAGCATGGTCGAGGCAGATGACGATGGCGAGGGGGGCGCTTTTCCGGCCGTCATGGCCGGGCCCGTCCCGGCCATCCACGCCAGAAGGCGACAGCGATTGTTCCGGCATCGTCATCAATCTCGCAGCGGCCCGGCGTGGACGCGCGCGACAAGCGCGGGCATACGGGCGAAAGGATCCAGCGCAATCGTTAGACGAGCAGCTTTAAGGCCGCGTAACCGCCAAAATGTTTCCGTTATGTTCGCGCGCGTGGCATACAGACCCATGGCTCCCCGAATCAGCGTAAAACGCGGCATGGCCGACAACAGCGATCTGTTTGGCGGCGCCGCCCGCAAGGCTGCGCCCGCGACCCCTCCGAAGAAAGACGCGCCCCGCTCCGGCACGCCGGGCGAGGCCGGCTATACCGCCGCGTCCATCGAGGTGCTGGAGGGGCTCGAGCCCGTGCGCCGCCGCCCCGGCATGTATATCGGGGGCACCGACGAGACGGCGCTGCATCACCTGTTCGCCGAAGTCATCGACAATTCGATGGACGAGGCGGTGGCTGGACATGCGACCTTCATCGAGGTCGATCTCGACGCCGAGGGCTTCGTGACCGTGACCGACAACGGGCGCGGCATGCCCGTCGATCCGCACCCGAAGTTTCCGAAAAAATCGGCGCTCGAAGTCATCATGACCATGCTGCACGCCGGCGGCAAATTCGATTCCGGCGCCTACCAGACCTCGGGCGGGCTGCACGGCGTCGGCGTGTCCGTGGTCAACGCGCTGTCGGACACATTGGAAGTGGAAGTCGCGCGCGGCCAGCAGCTCTATCGACAGACCTTCTCGCGGGGTCTGCCGACCTCGAAGCTGCTGCAGGTGGGCGCGGTCAAGAATCGCCGCGGCACGCGTGTGCGCTTCCATCCGGACGCGCAGATCTTCGGCAAGGGCGCGCATTTCCGCCCTGCCCGCCTGTTCCGCATGTCCCGCTCGAAAGCCTATCTGTTCGGCGGCGTGGAAATCCGCTGGAAATGCGCAGCCTCGCTCGTCGAAGGCACGGATACGCCGGCGGAAGCCGTGTTCCGCTTTCCCGGCGGCCTCAAGGATTATCTGGCGCGCGAGATCGAAGGCAAGGAGACGGTCACGCCCGAGCCCTTCGCCGGCAAGGTGGAGCGCGATGGCGGCCACGGCTCGCTGGAATGGGCGATCTGCTGGCTGCCGGCCGACGACGGCTTCACCAATTCCTATTGCAACACGATTCCCACGCCCGACGGCGGCACGCACGAGGCGGGATTCCGGCTCGCCTTGCTGCGCGGCCTGAAGGACCACGCCGAGCGCATCGGCCAGACGAAGCGCGCGTCCAATATTCAGGGCGACGACGTGATCGGCCAGACGGCGGCGATGATCTCGGTCTTCATCCGCGAGCCGGAATTCCAGGGGCAGAACAAGAGCCGCCTGATGACGGTGGAAGCCTCGCGCCTCGTGGAAGCGACGGTGCGCGACGCCTTCGATCACTGGCTCGCGGGCTCGCCGACGCAGGCGACGCAGCTTCTCAATTTCGTGATCGAACGCGCCGAAGATCGCCTGCGCCGCCGTGCCGAAAAAGACGTTCAGCGCAAGACGGCGACGCGTAAACTGCGGTTGCCGGGCAAGCTCGCGGATTGCTCGAACTCCGGTTCGGCGGGCTCGGAATTGTTCATCGTCGAGGGCGACAGCGCGGGCGGCTCCGCCAAGCAGGCGCGCGACCGCGCGATGCAGGCCGTGCTGCCTTTGCGCGGCAAGATCCTCAACGTCGCGTCGGCGACGCGCGACAAGCTCGCGGCGAACCAGCAGATTTCCGACCTCGTGCAGGCTTTGGGCTGCGGCACGGGCGCCAACTACCGTCATGACGATCTGCGCTACGACCGCATCATCATCATGACCGACGCCGATGTCGACGGCGCGCATATCGCCTCGCTGCTCATCACCTTCTTCTACCGGCAGATGCCGCGCCTGATCGACGAGGGCCATCTCTTCATCGCGGCGCCGCCGCTCTACAAGCTGACACAGGGCGCCAAGAGCGTCTACGCGCGCGACGACGCCCATCGTGCGGAGCTGGAAAAGTCTGTCCTGACGGGCAAGGGCAAGATCGAAGTCTCGCGCTTCAAGGGGCTGGGCGAAATGCTGCCCGCGCAATTGAAAGAGACGACGATGGATCCGAAGAAGCGCATCCTGCTTAAGGTGATGATCGCGGCGGAAGATCGCGACGAGACTGCCGACAGCGTCGAGCGCCTGATGGGCAACAAGCCGGAAGCGCGGTTCCAGTTCATTCAGGAGCGCGCGGCATTTGCGCAGGAGCAGGACATTATCGACGTGTGAGGGCCGCGTTCTCGGTCTTGCCTGACATTTTGCCGGTCAGCTCCTCCCTCTCTCTTGCCGGGAGGGGAGTTGCGAACAGGTACGTTCACCGTCCCTTCGGCAGCACTGCATACAGCGCCACACGCGCGTTCTCGCCGGCGATCTTCTCGATCGAATCCTGGGTAGACGCGGCCCTGTAGCCCTCGTCCGCCAGCGCGGCCTGCAATCCGTCCGGCGTCATCTTCAGCAGCGGCGCGAGATCGGCGATCGGCGCCTTCATCATGAGGCGCATGGGAATCGCGGGCGAACCGCCCTGCTGCTTGCCTGTCAGCGCCGGCCAGGCGAAGGGAACAGCGACCGCGATACTGGCGATGATCGGCAACCACAACGCACCCCGCCTCACGTAGATGACCAGCGGGTTCCAGTTCTTCCAGACGTGCAGCACGAAAGGCGCGAGCAGGACCATGCTCAGCCATTCGTGCATTTCGTGGAAATAGCCCTGCCCCACATGCAGGAAGAGCGCGACGCCGGAAATGGTGGATATCGCGAAGAGGCCGAGCGTCAGCGGCGTCGCGAGCCGATTGAGAAGCGCGTTCATCACATACCTTTCCGGATCGCGGTCCGGTTTTTCCCTCGTCTTGAACTTATGACGTTCGGCCGTTTTGCGAAGTTGACCAAATGTCGCGCGGTCAACGCCTTTGCGGCGGGCCGCCGTTCGGGCTAGCTGACGGTGGAAGACAGGGAAGGCGATGAGCGGGAAGCACTGGGTTGTCGTGACGATCGACGCGGCTCGCGAAGCAGCCTTCGCCGCGCTGATCGCGGCAGGCTGCGACGAAGCCCAGGCGCGCGCGGCGGCGGCCGTGCTCGCGCGCGCCGAGGAAGACGGCTGCGCGTCGCATGGACTGTTCCGCCTGCCAGGCTTCGTCGCCGCGCTGAGATGCGGCAAGGCGCGCGGCGATGCTGCGCCGGCGGCGACGCATCTGGCGCCGGGCGTCTTGCGGATCGACGGCGGGCGCGGGCTCTCGCCACTCGCGACCGAAGTCGCGCGCGCGGAAATCGCGCGGCTCGCGCGCACGAATGGAATCGCGGCGGCGGCGATCGCCGACGTCCATCATTTCTCGGCCTTGTGGGTCGACATCGAGCCGCTGGTCGAGCAGGGGCTCGGCGCGCTGATCTGCACGGCTTACGTCCCGTTTGTCGCGCCTTCAGGGGCAAACCAGCGCTTCTTCGGCACCAACGCCGTCGCCTTCGGCTTTCCGACGGATGACGGCGGCTTCATCTTCGATCAGGCGTCGGCGGCCACCGCGCGTGGCGAATTGCAGATCGCGGCGCGCGACGGCGCGCTTGCGCCGGAAGGCGCGGGCGTCGGACCCGACGGCCTGCCGACGCGCGACCCCGCGCAGATTTTGCTGGGCGCGCAATCGCCATTCGGCGGACACAAGGGCTCTTCGATCGCGCTGATGGTGGAATTGCTGGCCGGCGTGTTGATCGGCCAGCCGACGAGCCCCGACGCCGGTCGTGAGGAAGCCGCCCGCGGCGCACTGGAAGACACCGGGCCGCCCAACGGCGGCGTATTGATGATCGCCTTCGACCCCGACAGGTTCGGCGACGCGGCAGGCTGGCGCGCGCATGGCGCGTCCTTCTTCGCGGAACTGCGCGCCCTGCCCGGCGTGCGCCTGCCCGGCGACCGCCGCAAGGCCGAACGCGCCCGAATTTCGCGCGAGGGCGTGCGCCTGCCTGCGGCGCTATGGCGGCAAGTCGTCGCAGCGACCGGACACATGCCCTGATTGCCGGGGGAACAAGGTTCACATGGCCAAAGATTAACTGGCGACGACGGCGCTCCCGCGAAATCATCTCGCGGAAGGGATTTCGTCATGCAGCCGCAAAGATACGACGCCGTCGCACGCAGCCTGCACTGGGCAAGCGCGCTGCTGATCTTCGCCGCCTTCGTCATGGGGCT
The DNA here is from genome assembly GCA_047605445.1 of Rhodoblastus sp. Taxonomy (GTDB): domain Bacteria; phylum Pseudomonadota; class Alphaproteobacteria; order Rhizobiales; family Beijerinckiaceae; genus JAJXWB01. Next base: position 3,761 of record JASGFP010000049.1, on the reverse strand, counting down.
GACGATCGACTCGCTGGCGCGCGAATGGCGTCCGGCCTATCTCAACGCGCACGTGCTCACAGGCGTCGCCGTCGTCGCGCTGGCTCTGGCGCGGCTGGCCTGGCGCGCTGGCCATGCGGTCCCTGCCCCGCCGCCCGGCTCGAGCGCGCTGGCGATCCTGGCGATCAAACTCGGCCACGGCGCGCTCTACCTGATGATGATGCTCGTTCCGCTGATTGGCGTCGCGACGCTCTTCGCCCGCGGGCGGGGCGTCGATTTCGGCCTGTTCCAGATCAGCTCGCCGATCGAGCGGACGAAAGAATGGATCGGCCCGACGACCGAGATTCACGAGGTCGCGGCCTATGTGCTGATCGCGCTGGCGATCGGGCACGCGGCGGCGGCGATCTACCACCAGGTCGTCTTGAAGGACGGCGTTCTGCTGCGCATGACGCCCGAACAGCGCCGCTGACGCCCGCCGATACACGCTTCCTTTACCATGATGCGCGAATATCGCCGCCCATCGGGAGATGTGCGCATGTTCGGGATCAGAGAGTTCGTTCGCGATACGAAGGGCGGCCTCGTCGAGCGTGTGGCCCTGATGGCGGCCGCGATCTCTCTCGCGAGTCTGGGAAGCGCGCATATGCTCGATGTCGCGTCGCGCGACACAAATTCCAATCTCTACGCGTTCTTCAGCGTCAAGCAGGGACTAGGAAGCCAGCCAGGCGCCGGCGCCTCGCCGGGTATCGACTACACGCCGACAGCGACGATCAGAAAACAGGCCGGTCAGGTGTTGCTCGATCCCTGCACGGGCAAGCCGAAATAATCAGCGCGCAAGCCAGGCTACCAAGGCTTCGTTGACCGCCTCGGGACGTTCCAAAGTCGACATATGCCCGCAATCGGGCACGATCACGAGCGTCGCGCCGACAATTCCTTCCGCCATTTCGCGCGCCTTTTCGGGCGGCGTCAGTTGATCCTTGTCACCTGTCAGCACGAGCGTCGGAACCTTTATGTTCGACAAGCCGGGGCGCGAATCCGGGCGCTCCATAATCGCTGCGCAATGGCGCAGATAGACGTCCGTTCCGGTGTCCAGCGCCATGCGGCGCGCGTCGTCCTTCAGCTTCGCATCGTCATAGCGCATGGGATGGACCAGTTGCTTCCATTGCAGATCGGCGAGTTCGCTCATGCCCCCCGTTCGCGCGGCTTCCATGCGCGCGTAGCGATTGGCGCGCTGCGCCTCGCCTTCCGGCGTCGCCTGCGTGTCGAGCAGCGCCAGCTTGCGCACGCGCTGCGGCGCCTGGCGCATGATCTCGAACGAGAGATAGCCGCCCATCGACAGGCCGCAGAGCGCGAATTGCGGCGGCGCATTCACCAGAATATTCGCGGCGATCTCGGTCATGCTCGCGCCGTTGCGGTGATCGGCGACCCGGCAATCGTAGCGGCCCGAGAAGGCCGCGATCTGCGGCGCCCAGAGATCGGCGGTGCAGGCGAGACCGGGCACGAGGAGCAGCGGTTCGGGCATTGGAGAATCCTTTCGGCGGCAGGCTAAACGGAGCGCGGGCGAAAGGAAAACACCCGCGCCCTGCCCTCGCCCGCGCCGCTCTGCCCGAAATCGCGCGCCGGATATTCGGCCAGCACCGACAGGCGGTCGAGCGGAAGATGGGCGCGGCCGGGGTCCCCGACGAAGACTTGTGCGCCAGCGATCGCGCAGCGGTCGAGAAAGGCCGTCACGCGCGCCGCCACGATGCGGTCATAGAACAGATCGCCGACCAGAACGACATCGACATCCAGCGACTCGGCATCGAGAATATCGGCGCAGAGCGTCGCGACCTGCACGCCATTGGCGACCGCGTTCGCTTCGGCGGCGGCGATGGCGTCGGCGTCATTGTCGACGGCCAGCACATGCGCGGCGCCGGCCTGCATGGCGGCGATGGCGACAAGGCCTGAGCCCGTTCCGAGATCGAGAACGCTGCGTCCCCCAACGAGCTCGGGCTGTGCGAGAACATGGCGCGCAAGCGCCAGCCCGCCGGCCCAGCACCAGGCCCAATAGGGATTGCGGCCGGCGACGAGCCGCCGCAGGCCGCTCGAGGGCGTCGCGGTGTGAATACGAATGCCGGGTAGTCCGGGCGCGGGTTTCAGCGGCAGATTGGCTGTTATGAAAACGCGCGCAGCCGCGCGATCCGCAATCGCCGGATCGCTTGACGCAGGCATTCCATCCGCTTCCCTGGGCAAAAATCGCGCTTTCCCGACGTGCTTCGCCGCTAAATCCTTGACTTTCCGGAATTTGAGCATATTGCATAGCGGCGGAAGCGGGCAGGTTCTTCGGAGCCATGATCCACGCGGCGCTTGATGCGCTGGCAACGTTCCCGCCCTCCCGGCAATCTGGCGCTCAAGTTGCGGCCTGCGCCTCTTTTTCCGAGAATACGACGCCGCGCCCAGGAAACTTAATGCAATTCAACGAATTGGGCCTTTCGCAAAAGGTCCTCCAGGCGGTCGAAGCATCCGGCTATACGACCCCGACGCCTATTCAGGCGCAGGCGATCCCCGAGGCTCTCGCCGGCCGCGACGTGCTCGGCATAGCGCAGACCGGCACCGGCAAGACCGCAGCCTTCACGCTACCCATGCTGTCGCGCCTCGAACAGGGCCGCGCCCGCGCGCGCATGCCGCGCACGCTCATTCTGGAGCCGACGCGCGAACTCGCCGCGCAGGTGGAAGAAAGCTTCGCCAAATACGGCGCCAACCACAAACTCAACGTCGCCCTGCTGATCGGCGGCGTCTCGTTCGGCGATCAGGAGGCCAAGATCATGCGCGGCGCCGACGTGCTGATCGCGACGCCCGGCCGCCTGCTCGACTTTTTCGAGCGCGGCAAGCTGCTGCTGACCGGCATCGAAATTCTCGTCATCGACGAAGCCGACCGCATGCTCGACATGGGCTTCATCCCGGACATCGAGAAAATCTGCAAGCTCGTGCCGTTCACGCGGCAGACGCTGTTCTTTTCGGCGACCATGCCGCCGGAAATCACACGACTGACCGAGGCCTTCCTGCACAATCCCGTGCGCGTGGAAGTCGCGCGCGCCGCCTCCACCGCGACCACCATCCGCCAAGGGCTCGTCGCCTCTCACGGCCACGCCGCCAAGCGCGAGACCTTGCGCCGGTTGATCCGCGACGAAGAGAACCTCAAGAACGCGATCATCTTCTGCAACCGAAAGCGCGATGTCGCGATCCTGCACAAGTCGCTCGTCAAGCATGGCTTCTCGGCCGGCGCCCTGCACGGCGACATGGACCAGCTCGCCCGCATGGCCTCGCTCGACGCCTTCAAGAACGGCGATGTGGCGCTGATCGTCTGCTCCGACGTCGCCGCGCGCGGGCTCGACATTCCCGACGTCAGCCATGTCTTCAATTTCGACGTGCCGACGCATTCGGAGGATTACGTCCACCGCATTGGCCGCACGGGACGCGCGGGCAAGAGCGGCGTCGCGCTGACCATCGTCACCGGCGACGACACCAAATATCTCGATCACATCGAAAAGCTGATCGCCAAGCAGATCGACTGGATCGGCCCGGGACTGAACGAACTGCCGCCCGACGATACCCCGCGCGAAGCGCGGCGCGGCCGCGACGGCGACCGTTCGCGCGGCCGCCGCGACCGGGATCGCGGCTACGGTTCGGGCCCGCGCGGCCGCGACAAGCGCGCGGCTGGCGAAATCGAGGCCTCGATGGAGCCGTTCGATCCTTCCGCGGCGCCCTCGGACGAGAGCGCGCGCGAGGAGCAGCCGCGGGCCGGG
>JASGFP010000048.1:0-27286 GCA_047605445.1 Rhodoblastus sp. | reverse complement strand
CGCGCTGACGATCGCCCTGCCTGCCGTGGCCGTGCTGGCGCTCGGGCGCGCCAGCGGCCTGTCGCCCCTCCTGGCCGCGCTGGTCGCGCTCGCAGCGCTCGCTGCAACGACCGGCGCATTTCACGAAGACGGCCTGGCCGATTGCGCGGACGCGGCGGGCGGCGCGACGCCCGAGCAGCGGCTCGAAATCATGCTGGACAGCCGCAACGGCACATTCGGCACGCTGGCGCTGGTCTTTTCCGTGGCGATCCGCGCCGCCGCGCTCGCTGCGCTCGTCCAGGCTTCCGCCCTGCTCGCCTGTCTTGCAATTCTGGCGGCAGCAGCCATTTCCAGGATGTGCGGCCTCATACCGCTTGCGACGCTGCAGCCCGCGCGCGCCTCGGGATTGGGCTACCACGTTGGCGCGCCGGATAGCGCCGCAATGCGCGTGGCTATCGCCTGCACGATCCTCTGCGCAACCCTTCCGCTCTTTGCCGGCGCTGCGGCCGGCGCATCGGTCTTCGCAGCGATCGCCGCCGTCGGCGCCGCTTTCTTCATGACATGGCGCGCGCGCGAAGCGTTCGGTGGCCAGACAGGCGATGTCGCAGGCGCCGCGCAGCAATTCGCCGAAATCGCCTATCTCGTGGTCATTTCGGCGAGCGTCGCGGCATGAGCGGCGCGCTGCGTCCGCGCGCCGCCCAATCGCCCTGCACCGGCGTCTGCCGCATGGAGGCGACGGTCGGTCTCTGCGGGGGCTGCGGCCGGACGCTGACGGAAATCGCCAATTGGGGATCGATGAGCGACGCAGAGCGAGCGCGCGTCCGCGAGATGCTGCCGGAGCGCATGACACGCCTCAGACGCGAAATATCAGGCTCGCCAGAAAGCGGGCAATGACGACGACGAGGAAAATGCCGAAGGCGACCTCGAGCCGACGTTTCGACCATCTGTGCGCGAGCCGCGCGCCGTAAGGCGCAGCCAGCGCCGCCATGGGGGCGATGAAGGCGAAGCCGATCAGCGAGACGAATCCGATCGAGCCTGGCGGCATGTCCGCCTTGCCGAGCCCCGCCAGCGCGTAGCCGATGGCGCCGGGTGCCGAGATGAGCGCGCCGACGCCAGCGGCGGTGCCGACCGCCGTATGGATAGAGGCGCCGAACAGCGACATGTAGAGATTGACGAGCTGGCCACCGCCGACGCCCATGAGCGCCGAAAGGAGGCCGATCGCCGCGCCGACCGCCCAGGACAGCGGGCCTTTCGGCGGCGCATCGCCCAGCTTCCAGCTGGTGTAGCCGCCAAGCATGCGCACGGCGGTGAAGAGCGAAATGGCGACGAAGACAAGTTTGAAAAGAGAGGCAGGCGCATTGCGCGCGATCGCCGCGCCGAGCAGCACGCCGACAATGACCGGGATCGCCCAGCCCTTCAGGACGGAGGTGTCGACCGAACCCTTTGAAAAATGCGTGCGCGCCGAAGCCAGCGACGTGGGCACGATGACGGCGAGCGATGTGCCGACCGACACCGGCATGGCGATCTCGTCCGTAACGCCGGTGAAGCGCAGCGTCTGATAGAGCACGGGCACGATGATGGCGCCGCCGCCAACGCCGAACAGGCCTGCGAGGATGCCGGTTGCTACGCCGGCCACTGCGAGCGCAGGAGCAAGCCAGATAAGATCGGAGTGCAGGAGTTCGGTCATGTTTACGCAGCCTGCGCCTTGCTTGCCCGGTCGACTTCCGCGACGGCGGCGCGCAACACGTCGACGCCGGCTCCGGGCTTGACAGCTTCGGTCGCCAGATGGCGCCGGAAGGCGCGCGCGCCCGGCCGTCCCGCGAACAGGCCGAGCAGATGGCGGGTCATCGAGGAGAGTTTCACGCCTTCCGCAAGATGCGTCTCCAGGTAAGGAATGAAAGCTTCCACCGCGGCGTGCGCGTCGGCGACCGGCGCAGCCGCGCCGAACAGGTCCGGATCGACAGAAAGCAGAAGCTCCGGCTCGTGATAGGCGGCGCGACCGAGCATGACGCCGTCGACATGCTCGAGATGTTCCAGCGCCTGCGCGATGGCGGCGACGCCGCCGTTGATGACGATGGGCGTCGCCGGCATGGCGCGCTTCAATTCATAGACGAGCGGATAGTCGAGCGGCGGAATGTCGCGATTTTCGCGGGGCGAGAGGCCCTGCAGCCAAGCCTTGCGCGCATGCACGACGATTGCGTCCGCGCCGGCCGCCACGACGCTTGTCGCCATGTCGAACAGCGCGGTGCGGGGATCCTGGTCGTCGACGCCGATGCGACACTTGACGGTCACCGGCAGGCTCACCGCCTGCTTCATCGCAGCGACGCAATCGGCCACCAGCGCCGGCTCGCGCATGAGACAGGCGCCGAAGCGTCCGTCCTGCACCCGATCCGACGGACAGCCGACATTGAGATTGATTTCGCGATAGCCGAAATCGGCGCAGATCCGCGCAGCCTCCGCCAGCTCACGCGGGTCGGCGCCGCCAAGCTGGACGGCGACCGGCTGTTCAGCGCGATCGAAGCCGATGAGGCGTTCGCGATGTCCGTGAACGACGGCGGCCGATGTGACCATTTCCGTATAGAGCAGCGCATGGCGCGTCATGAGGCGGTGGAAGAAGCGGCAGTGCCGGTCCGTCCAGTCCATCATGGGCGCGACGGAAAATCGCCAGGGGGATGCTGTTTTGCTCAACGGATCGCCAGTTTCTCGCCGGCCCGCTTGCGGCGGCCGCCGATCCTTTTAACGCGGCTGCGGCATTTGTAAATTTTTAACCACGACGCGATCGCCCGGCAGGCGCCAGATAGCGGCGCGCGCCAATAACTCCATAGATTCCGCTGCAATTCGGCGTTTACGAAAATTCACCTTGTCGCCGCTTTTGTATTGCCGGGCCCGGCGCTTAGCCGCGACTTAACCGGACAGGCCTAGTCTCACGTCACACGAATTGCATCCGGATCGCCGGACTTCGCATATGGAGACGAGAAAATGCTGGATACGCTGCGACAGCTCATCGACAAGCACGCCCGCCTGCCCGCCAAGGCGGAAACGCTGGCGTCCGACCAGGATCTCTATGCCGCTGGACTCACCTCGTTCGCCGCCGTGCAGCTGATGCTGGCGCTGGAAGAAGCCTTCGACATCGAGTTCCCCGAGCGGATGCTCAATCGCCGCAGCTTCGCGACGATGGATTCGATCTCCGCCTGCATCTCCGAACTGCGCCCGCAGGCGCTGGCGTCATGAGTTCGCTCGTCGCGCGTGCGCAGCTCGTCGGCGCGGTTGCTGCGCAATATTGCGATGACGTCGACAAGGAAGGACGTTTCCCGTCCGAGGCCGTGCGCGCGATGAAAGAGGCTCGCCTCCTCTCGGCGTTCATCCCCCGCGAATTCGGCGGCGAAGGCGCGGATCTCTCCGAGATCGCGGAAGTCGTCTCGATCATCTCGCAGGCCTGCGCGTCTGCGGGCATGACCTACGCCATGCACCAGATCAAGGTGTCGAGCGTAATCAGCCACGGCGACAAGGCCGAATGGCATCAGGATTTCATGCGGCGCATCAGCCGCGACCAGCTGCTCGTAGCCTCCGCCACGACCGAAGGCGGCGTCGGCGGCAATCTGCGCAATAGCATCTGCGCCGTCGAGCGAGACGGCGATCGCTTCACGCTTGCAAAAGACGGTTGCGTGATCTCCTACGGCCGCGACGCCGACGCCATTCTGATCACGGCGCGCAGCCGTCCGGATGCGCCGGCCTCCGACCAGGTGATGGCGGTTCTGACCAAGGACCAGTACAAGCTCGAGCTGACCGGCGTTTGGGACGCCATGGGCATGCGGGGCACCTGCTCGGACAATTTCAAATTCTCGGCGCAAGGCGACGTCGCGCAGATTCTGCCCAACGATTTCGGCGAGATCGCCGCCAAGTCGATGCTGGCGATCTGCCACATCCTGTGGAGCGCGGTCTGGTACGGCATTGCGTCCAGCGCCGTCTCGCGCGCGCAATCCTTTGTGCGCGCCGAAGCGCGCCGCAATCCCGGCCAGACGCCTCCCGGCGCGCTGCGGGTTGCGGAGGCCGCCAACATGCTGCAGCTGATGCGCTCGAACACGATCGCCGGCCTCTCGCGGTTCGCTGGCGCCCAGCACAATGAAGACGATCTCGGGTCGGTCGGCTTCATCGTTGCGATGAACAACATCAAGATCGGCGCCTCGCGCATGGTGGTGGACATCATCAATCACGCGCTGCTGATCACCGGCATCAACGGCTATCGCAACAACACGCCCTACAGCGTGGGGCGTCACATGCGCGACGCGCTGTCTGCGCAGATCATGATCTCGAACGATCGCATCTTCGGCAATGTCGCGAACCTCTTGTTGATGCATCGCCTCGACCCGTCTCTGGCGGCCTGACCATGTGCGAGGCGTGCCCTACCCTGCTCGACAAGCTCCTGCATCGCGGGCTGCTGATCGACACCGGCATCGACGGCCTCTATGGCCGCTCGGGCGAGTTCGAAAAAGTGATCGACGGTTTCGACCGGCTGATCTCGAAGACCGGCGCCGACCAGAACGCCGAAGTCATTCGATTTCCGCCAGGGATGAATCGCGCGCTGTTCGAGAAGAGCGGATACCTGAAAAGCTTTCCGCAGCTTGCAGGCACGATCCATTCCTTCGCGGGAAACGACAGGGATCACGCGATCCTGCTCGATCGCCTCGCCGAGGGGCAGCCGTGGTGGGAGAAGCAGGAGATCACGGATATCGTGCTCACGCCTGCGGCCTGTTATCCGCTCTATCCGACAGCCGCCAAGCGCGGTCCGCTACCCGCGGACGGCCTGATCTTCGATCTCAATTCCTACTGCTTCCGTCGTGAACCCTCGAAAGAGCCGACGCGCCAGCAGATGTTCCGCATGCGCGAGTATGTGCGGATCGGGACGCCGGATCAGGTCGTCGCCTTCCGCAAGAAATGGCTGGAGCGCGGGCAGGCGCTGATCGAACGATTGCGCCTGCCGTTCAATGTCGACGTGGCCAACGATCCGTTTTTCGGCCGCGCCGGCCGCGTGATGGCGTCGAGCCAACGCGACCTCGGCCTGAAGTTCGAACTGCTGGTGCCCGTCAACAGCGAAGAGAACCCAACGGCCTGCCTGAGCTTCAACTACCATCAGGATCATTTCGGATCGACCTGGGGCATCAGGACCGCCGAAGGTGAGACCGCCCATACCGCCTGCGTCGGCTTCGGCATGGAACGTGTCGCCATCGCGCTGTTGCGTCATCATGGTCTCGACATCGCCAAATGGCCTGCCGAGGTGCGCGATGCCCTCTCCCTCTGACAATGCTTTCGCGCCGGCGGCGGACCCGCTCGCCTATCGTGTTGCGCCCCTGCATGACCCGGCGCGGGATTGGCCGCAGACCAATTGCTACGTCGATCTCTGGATCGAGGCCCTGAACGCGCGCGGGCTTCCGCCCGAAGCGATGCTGGGATTCACAGCGGCGATGGACTTCGAAGGCGATCAGTTCACGTTCTTCAAACCGTCGCTCGACGACATCGAGCAGCTTTACGGCCTGAGCACGCACGAGCTGTCGATTTATGACGATCTGGCCGGCCATATCGCGGAACAATGCGCGCGCGGACGTCTGGTGATGGTGGAAGTCGACGCTTTCAATCTGCCTGATACGCGCGGCGTCAGCTATGGCGTCGAGCATTCGAAGACGACGATCGGCGTCAATCGTATCGACCCGGCGATCAAGCGCATCGACTATTTCCACAATGAAAGCTATTTCCGGCTGGAAGGCGCCGACTACGACGCGCTGATGGCTTTTGGCGTGTCGGAGGGTCGCGCCAAGCTTCCGCCCTATGCGGAGATTGTGAAGGCGCACCGGGCGCCGCTCGGCCTCACGGCAATGCGCGCATCCGCCCGCGCCCTGCTCGCCCGCCACGTCGGCCGTCGACCTGCCGACAATCCAGTGGAAGCCTTCACGGCCCGCTTGCCCGCACTCCTTGAACGCGCGTCGACGCGCGAGCCGGATTTTTTTCACAAGCTTGCGTTCAACTCGCTGCGCCAGCTCGGCGCAAACTTTGAACTCATGGCATCGTGTCTTGCGTGGCTCGCCGAGGGCGACGAATTCAGCGCCGAGATCGAGGCCTGCCGCGCGATCTCCGCCGGCGCCAAATCGTTCCAGTTTCTGCTCGCGCGCGCGATCGTGCGACGCAAGGCCGTCGGTCTCGAGCCGCCGCTGACCACGCTCGCAGAGAACTACGACCGGCTGTTCGACGGTCTGACCCGGCGCGAAAACGCGCTCCGCCTGGCGTCCTGAGGGAGGGCCGCCATGCGGCTCGACGCCCAATGGTCGATGGCGGTCTGCGAACCTGACGCCGCTCGCCACCCCAGCGAAGCGACCTCTCTCGATTTCATCCGGGCCACTGTTCCCGGAACGGCGGCGCAGGCGTTGACCGACGCCGGCCGCTGGTCCTGGGATGCGCCAGTTCCCCTCGACGACCGTGATGTCTGGTATTGCACAACCATCGAAGGTTTCGGCCCGCACGCGCTGATCTTCGAGGGGCTCGCAACATTCGCGGAAATCTGGCTGGACGACGTGCTGGCGGCCACGAGCGGCAACATGTTCGTCGAAAGCCGCGTCGAATGCGAACTTGCCGGCTTGCACCGCCTTTCGATCCGCTTTCGCGCAACCAATTCGGTGCTGGAGGGGCGGAAGGGCCGCGCGAAATGGCGGCCGCGCATGATCCAGCCGGCCCATCTTCGCTTCGCCCGCACCAGCGCGCTCGGTCGCATGCCGGGTTTCACGCCACCCGCGCCGCCGGTTGGGCCATGGCGACCGGTGCGGCTCGTTGCACGCGGAACGCGCACGTTGCTGTCCTCGCGCCTCGAAGCGCGTCGCGGCGAGGTCGGCGGCGTCGTCCATGTCGAGATCGAGCTCGCAGCGCCGGCGAACGATCCGCCGATAGCGCTGTGCGAGGGCGCATCCGGCGCGCTGGCGCCGCTCGGCGGCAATCGCTACGCAGGCCATCTGCGCCTGGCGTCGGTCGAAGACTGGACGCCGCACACACACGGCGCGCCGCGCCTGTATGAAGTTCGCGCGAGCGTCGATGGCGAGGCGCTTTCGCTCGGCTACACAGGGTTCCGCACGATCGAAGTCGATCGCGGCGCGGACGGCGGGGGCTTTGCGCTGCGCGTGAACGGCCGCGCCGTCTTCTGCCGCGGCGCGGTCTGGACGCCGCTCGATCCGGTTTCCCTGCAAAACGATCCTGCGGCTGTCGCGCGCGCAATCGGGCTGGCGCGCGAGGCAGGCGTCAACATGCTGCGGGTCGGCGCGACCGGCGTCTACGAAAGCGGCGACTTCTATCGCGCCTGCGACACAGCCGGAATCCTGGTCTGGCAGGATTTCATGTTCTCCAACTTCGACTATCCGGCAGGCGACGCGGATTTTATCGTAGCGGTCGAAACGGAAGCCCGCCGGTTCCTCGGACGCACACGCGGATCGCCCTCGCTCGCGGTCCTGTGCGGCGGCAACGAAGTGTATCAGCAAGCGGCCATGATGGGCGTCGCCGAAGCCAACTGGCGCTCGCCGCTGTTCGAAGACGTCCTGCCGCGCATCTGCGCGGAAGCGCGGCCGGACGCCGTCTACGTCGTCAACTCGCCGTCAGGCGGCGCGCTGCCCTTCCATGCGGACGCCGGCGTGTCGCATTACTACGGCGTCGGCGCCTATCGCCGCCCGCTCGACGACGCGCGGCGCGCAAACGTGCGTTTTGCCTCCGAGTGTCTCGGCTTCGCCAATGTGGCCGAGACGCGCGCTCTCGAACGCGACTTCGGCGCGGCGCCGCTCTCTTCGCCGCTCTGGCGGCCGCGCATTCCGCGCGATCAGGGCGCCTCGCAGGACTTCGAGGATGTGCGCGACCATTACACCGCCCTGCTCTATGGCGTCGATCCCACGGCGTTGAAGCACAGCGATCCCCAACGCTATCTCGATCTTTCGCGCGCAGCCGTCGCGGAAACGATCGAAACGACGATCGGCGAATGGCGCCGGCCGGGCTCCTCCTGCGCCGGCGCGCTCATCTGGTTCTGGAAAGATCTCTGGGCGTCGAGCGGCTGGGGCGTTCTCGACTGGACCGGCGCGCCGAAATCGCCGTGGTGGGCGATGCGCCGCGCCTTCAGGCCCGTTCAGATTCTTCTGAGCGACGAAGGCGTCAACGGTCTCCATGTCCACTGCCTCAATGAGCGCGACGAACCATTTTCGGGAAGCATCTCGCTGCAATGCTACCGGGACGGCGCCACTGTCGTCATGAACGCCGAGCGCGAGATCGAGATACCGCCGCGCGGCGCGATTACGCTGCGCGATTGCGATATGTGGGGCGCTTTTTTCGACACCGCCTACGCCTATCGTTTCGGTCCGCCCTCGCATGAGACGACGGTCGCGAAGCTGATGGATCGTGGCGGCGCGCCGGTCGCCGAGGCCTGGCATTTTCCTGTCGGGCGCCCGGCCGCGCAGTTCTCGCCGTCCGTCATCGTCGATGTGATTTGCGACACCCTGGGTTTCGGCCTGCGGCTCGAAACCGATAAGGTCGCGCAATCCGTCAGGATCGAGGATGAGCGCCTGACGCCGCGCGACAACTGGCTGCATCTCGCGCCGGGCGCGCCGAAGATCATCCGGTTCCTCGACGAAGGCGCCGCGCCGCGCGGCCGCATTGCCGCGCTCGACTCTCCCGCCGTATTCTATGGCGCGGATTGACCGTGCGGGATTGCGATGAGTGAAACGAGACTGCCAGACCCGCTGTTTGCGACATCGGTGCAGCCGGACTGGATCGACTACAACGGACATATGAACGACGCGGCCTATGCGCGCGTCTTCAGTCTTTCAGTCGATCGCCTGATGGCCGCAATCGGGCTCGATCAGGATGGGCGCGCCCGCACAAGCCTGACGATCTACACGCTGACGATGACGATCCACTATATCGAGGAGGCGCATCTCGGCGAGGCGCTGACGGTGACGGGCCGCATCCTCGAATTCGACGCCAAGCGCCTGAGACTGTGGTTCGAGCTGCGCCGCCCCGGCGGCGCGATATCTGCGTCGAACGAACAGCTGCTTCTCTGCGTCGACCAGTCCGGAGACAAGCCCCGCGCTGCGCCATTCGCGGCGGACCAGATTGCGCGCATTCGCGCGTTTCACGCAGCGGATGCGCATCTGGCGTTGCCGAAACATGCGGGGCGCGGCATCAGTCTTCGAAAGGCGGAATAGGAAATCCGGACGCCGCGAGACGCGCGACATCTGCGGGCGTGTCGACGTCCCAGATTTCCGCGGGCTCCTCCCAACGGACGCCAAGCCGGATCAGACGGTCGCGCGTGATGGACATCACCGCGTCCGTGCTCCACGGCATGTCCATGAAGATTTCGGGGATCGGCTGCCTGAGGCCGACTAGTCCGTAGCCGCCATCGGTTGTCGGCAGAAACACGGCTGGCGCGCGCACGAGCGCTACAGCGCAGATGCGCAGCAGGTCGGCGTCGATCGGCGGACAATCCGATCCCATCAGCAGCAGCGGGCCATGCGCTGACTCGAAAGCCGCCCGCATGCGCGCGCCGAGGTCGCCATCTGGCTGTGCGCGAAGCGTGACGTTCCAGCGGCGCGCGCCTTCGGCGAAGAATGGGTGATTGACATCCGGCGCACACCAGAGGGTCGTTGGGCCGCCGCATCGTGCAATTTCGGAGAGCGCATGCTCCATCAGCGCGGCGTGAAGCTTCGCCGCGCCCGCCGCGCCCAGCGCCGGAATGAGCCGTGTTTTCGCGTATCCGGGTTCGGGCGCGCGCGCCATCAGGGCGATGGAGACGTCACGCATCGGGCGCATATCCATAGGCGCGCGCGAGTCTCGCGGGATCGGCTCCGAAAAAATACGCCAGTCGCAGGCGCCACATCAGGAAGATCGTGCGCCAGAATCCGTTCTTGTCCCAGCGGCGGCCGGAGGTCGAGACCTTTGCGGTCAGGCACGCCGGCCGCGACAGGCGCTTCAGCGCCTTGGACAATGCAATGTCCTCCATCAAGGGAATATCGGGAAAGCCGCCAGCGCGCTCGAATGCGGGGCGCGTTACGAACAGCGCCTGGTCGCCCGTCGCGATTCCCGTCATCCGCGAGCGCAGATTCATCAGCGTCGCGACCGCCGGCAGCAGCGGATGAGCGCCAACGATCCGCACGTCGAAACGCCCCCAGACACGTCGGCTGTCGGCCAGTGCGCGCTGCACGCAGGCGATGGCGTCGGATGGCGGCAGCGTGTCTGCGTGCAGGAAGATGAGGACGCCGCCCCGCGCGACGACAGCGCCGGCGTTCATCTGCCGCGCTCGCCCCCGCGGCGCGGCAATGGCGATATCGGCGTGGGGCGCAGCCAATGCGAGCGTGCGGTCCGCGCTTCCACCGTCGACCAGCACCAGTTCGGCGCCAGCCGCGCGCAGTGGCGCGAGCGCGCCGAGGCGGGCGACTACGGCTTCGGCCTCGTCCAGCACGGGGATGACGATGGAGACGGCCGGGCGCGCGGCCAGCGTGTCCAAGGACGGAACCTCCAGCAATAGTGCGTCCATACCGGTTGAAGAGCCGGACGGCCAGTGGCCCCCGGCACATTTGGCGCGCGCCGTTCAAAGCGATGAAATTTCGCGCAATGCCGTCTGCCCGAAAACTTGATTATCTGGCGGCTTCGTCTAGGTTGCGGCCAAAGACGGGCTGTCAAGGCCACGGGGAGGTTTGCGCGTGAGTGGGGAATATGTCCTCGAAACCGAGGGCTTGACGAAGGAGTTCGCCGGTTTCACGGCGGTCAAGGATGTCCATCTGCGCGTCAGGCGCGGATCGATTCATGCGTTGATCGGGCCGAACGGCGCAGGCAAGACGACCTGTTTCAATCTGCTGACGAAGTTTCTCGAGCCGACGCGCGGGAAAATCAGCTACAATGGCCGCGACATCACGGCGACCAAGCCGGCGGACATCGCGCGCATGGGGCTCGTGCGCTCATTCCAGATTTCCGCTGTGTTCCCGCATTTGACGGCGCTCGAGAATGTACGGGTGGCGCTGCAGCGCCAGCGCGGCAATTCTTTCGATTTCTGGCGTCCGAAGTCGGTGCTCAACGTCTATAACGACCGCGCTCGCGAGCTGCTCGACAGCGTCGGCCTGACCGAATACGCCGACACGGTCGCGGTGGAAATGCCTTACGGCCGCAAGCGCGCGCTGGAGATCGCGACGACGCTGGCGCTCGAACCCGACATGATGCTTCTCGACGAGCCGATGGCCGGCATGGGCCACGAGGACATCGACAAGATCGCCGCGCTCATCAAGAGCGTCTCGGCCAATCGCACGATCCTGATGGTCGAGCACAACCTCAACGTCGTCGCCAACCTGTCCGATACGATCACCGTTCTCACGCGCGGACAGGTGCTGGCGGAGGGCGATTACGCCACCGTCTCGAAGAATCCCGAGGTTCGGCAGGCCTATATGGGAGCCGGAGATGCTTGATACGACCAGCCGGCCGCTGCTCGAAATCGCCGGGCTGGAAGCGTGGTACGGCGAGTCCCACATCCTGCACGGCGTCGATTTCAACGTGCGCCAGGGCGAAGTCGTCTGTCTTCTCGGCCGAAACGGCGCTGGCAAGACGACGACGCTCAAGTCGATCCAGGGCATGGTCGGCAAGCGAAAGGGTTCCGTGCGGTTCGAAGGCACGGAAACGATCGGCATGTCCTCCGACAGGATCGCGCGGCTCGGAATCGCGCTCTGCCCGGAGGAGCGCGGAATTTTCGCATCGCTCGACGTGCGGGAAAATCTGATGCTGCCGCCGCAGGTGAAGCCCGGCGGCCTGCCTCTCGAACAGATTTTCGAACTGTTTCCGAATTTGAAGGAACGCCTGTCGAGCCAGGGGACGAAACTGTCCGGCGGCGAGCAGCAGATGCTGGCGATCGGCCGCATCCTGCGCACGGGCGCGACTCTTTTGATGCTCGACGAGCCGACCGAAGGTCTCGCGCCCGTCATCATCGAGCAGATCGGCCATACGATCCGAAAGCTGAAGGCGCAGGGCTTCACCATCCTGCTTGTCGAGCAGAACTTCCGCTTCGCCTCGACTGTGGCGGACCGCTACTACGTGATGGAGCACGGCCAGATCATTCACAGTTTCGCCAACAGCGAACTGGCCGCCAACATGGACAAGCTCCACGAACTTCTCGGCGTCTGAGGAATCTCCGCCATGATGATCCCGCTTCTCAACATTCCGACGCAGGCCCTGTTCGGCCAGCTGCTTCTCGGCCTGATCAACGGCGCCTTCTATGCGCTGCTCAGCCTCGGGCTCGCCGTTATCTTCGGCATGCTCAACATCGTCAATTTCGCGCACGGCGCGCTCTACATGGTCGGCGCGTTCGTCGCTTATTTCCTGCTCAACCTCGCGGGGCTCGGCTATTGGTGGGCGCTTCTGCTGGCGCCGATCCTTGTCGGCCTCGTCGGCGTAGTCATCGAGCGCACCATGCTGCAGCGCCTGTCGGGCCTCGATCATCTCTACGGCCTGCTGCTGACATTCGGCCTGGCACTGATCATTCAGGGCCTCTTCCAGAACTACTTCGGCTCCTCGGGCCTGCCCTACGAAATTCCGGATATGCTGAAGGGCGGCCAGAATCTCGGATTCATGTATCTGCCGAACTATCGCGGCTGGGTCGTGGTGTTCTCCCTCGTGGTCTGTCTCGCAACCTGGTATGCGATCGAAAAGACCAAGCTCGGCGCCTATCTTCGCGCCGCGACGGAAAATCCGACGCTCGTGCGCGCGTTCGGCGTAAACGTGCCGCTCATGATTACGCTGACCTACGGTTTCGGCGTCGGACTGGCGGCGCTTGCGGGCGTGCTGTCGGCGCCGATCAATCAGGTCCGCCCGCTGATGGGCGCCGATTTCATCATCGTCGTCTTCGCCGTCGTCGTCATCGGCGGCATGGGATCGATCATGGGCTCGATCGTGACAGGCTTCATGCTGGGCGTGGTCGAGGGCTTGACGAAAGTCTTCTATCCCGAGGCGTCCAACACAGTCGTCTTCGTCATCATGGCGATCGTGCTTCTGATCAAACCCGCCGGCCTCTTCGGAAGGACTGCCTGACATGACCGCGCAAGCCCTCCCCCGGACCAGCGCCGCGCTCGACGCGTCCAAGCGACGCGACGAACAGATCGCATTCGTCATCATGGCGGTGCTGTTCGCGGTCGCTCCGCTCGCCGTCTATCCGTTCTTCATGATGCAGGCGCTGTGCTTCGCGCTGTTTGCCTGCGCCTTCAACCTGCTGATCGGCTATGTCGGCCTTCTGTCGTTCGGCCACGCCATGTTTCTCGGCCTCGCGGGTTATGTCTCCGCGCATATGGCCAAGCTCGGCACGATCGCCTTCGGCCCGATCAACATCAATTTCGGCCCCGTCGATCCGGTCATCGCCATCCTGTTCGGCGTCGCCGCCTCAGCGTTGCTCGGCCTCGTCACGGGCGCGCTGGCGATCCGTCGCCAGGGCATCTATTTCGCGATGATCACGCTCGCACTGTCGCAGATGGTCTATTTCTTCTGCCTGCAGGCGCCGTTCACGCATGGCGAGGATGGCATCCAGGGCGTGCCGCAAGGCAAGGCCTTTGGCTTCATCGACCTGTCGAACCAGATGACGATGTATTATTTCGTCCTCGCGGTGTTCCTGGCGGGCTTCCTCATCATCCATCGCATCATCAACTCGCCGTTCGGCGACGTGCTCAAGTCGATCCGTGAGAACGAGCCGCGCGCGATATCGCTGGGCTACAAGGCCGACCAATACAAGCTCGCGGCTTTCGTTCTGTCGGCGGCGCTGGTCGGGCTGGCCGGCGCCACCAAGTCGCTGGTGGCCCAGAACGCCTCGCTCACCGACGTTCATTTCTCCATGTCGGGCGAAGTGGTGCTGATGACGCTTGTCGGCGGACTTGGCACAATCTACGGGCCTGTGGTCGGCGCCATCATCATCGTGGCGATGCAAAATTATCTCGCAGGCTTCGGCCAATGGGTGACTGTCATCCAGGGCGTCATCTTCGTGGTCTGCGTGCTCGCCTTCCGCCGGGGCATCGTCGGCGAGATCGCCCACAAGTTCGGCAAGTCGCTCTGACGGGGCGAGTTCAGCCGCGCGATTTGGGCCGCTCGTCGTCGCCCGGCAATCTTGCGGCGTCGGCTTCGGATTTCTCGAGGAATTCGCGCTCGAAGCGATCTTCCTGCCGGCGCATGACCCACCAGCCGGCGACGAGGCCCGCGATCGCCAACGCCAGCCCGATCATGCCGACCGGTCCGGCCACGCGGTGGACAGCGTCGCCGAAAACATAGCCCGCGACGCCGAAGATCGTGGCCCAGACGATACCGCCGGCGGCGTTGTAGAACAGGAACGAACGCCAGCTGTAGTGGTTCACGCCGGCCAGAAGCGCGGCGAAGATGCGAAGAATCGCCACGAAACGCCCAAAGAAGACGATCTTGGCGCCATGGCGCGCGAACATGTGCTGACCGAAGGCCAGCCGCTTCTCATCAAGTCCGATCATGGCGCCGTAGCGCTTGACCAATGGCAGACCGTAACGCCGACCGACCGTGAAACCGATATTGTCGCCGATGATTGCGCCGGCCGCCGCGACGACGATGACATGGACAATGTCGAGCTGGCCGGTCATGCCGGCGAAGATTGCGGCCAGGACGAGCGCCGTCTCGCCGGGCAAAGGCAGGCCGGCGCTTTCCAGCATCACGATGAGGAAGACGGCGTAGAGCCCATATTGCGCGACGATCGGCTGGATCCAGACGTGCAGCATGGCTCAGGCCGCGCCCCGCAGATCCATCGCGCGCTCGGCCTCATCGAGCAATCGCTCCTCGTGGTGGCGGTAGAAGCGCCACGAGACGAGCAGCGCGCCTGCCGCCAATGCGAGCATGGCGAGGCCAAACGGTCCGGCGATGCGGTGGAAACTCGAACCGAGCGCGTAGCCGCCAAGGCCGAAGATCGTCGCCCAGGCGATTCCGCCAGCGGCATTGAACAGGAAAAAGCGAACGGGCTCGAGCCGATTGACGCCGGCCAGCAGGGCTGCAAAGGCGCGCAGGAAGGCGACGAACCGCCCGAAGAACACGATCGCGCCGCCATAGCGGAGGAAAAGATATTGCCCGAGCTTGCGGCGGCGGGCGTCCAGCCCGACCAGATCGCCGAAACGCCCGAGAATGGGCGGGCCGGCCTCGCGTCCGATCCAGAAGCCGATGTTATCGCCGAGGATAGCGCCGGCCGCCGCGGCCACGATCACGCCGGCTATGGCCAGTTCGTGCGTCGTGCCGGCATAGACGGCCGCGCTGACCAGAACGGTTTCGCCGGGCAAGGGGACGCCTGCGCTCTCCATCGCGACCACGGCCAGAATCAAACCGTAGCCGTATGTCGTGATCAGGCTGGAAATCTGGGCGGGGTCGAAAAGATGCAAGGGGCGCTCCGAGGGGCGTCGTCGACTTATAGGGACGACGCCGCCTCAGGCAAGATCACGCTGCGATCAAGCCTCCCGGCGGTCGCAGGCTTCGCCCAGCGCGGGCTCGACAATGAAGGCCAGGCCGCGCAGCAGCGGCAGATCGTCGCCGGCGACGACCTGTTTCAGCGCCTCGAATTCCGAAGCCTGAGCGTTGCTGCGGAAACGCAGCACCGCCGAGGCCGCCAAGGCGCCGGGGCGAACGCCGCGACGGCAGGCCGTTTCCCGCACCCGGCGCGCAAAGGCGCCGCCGATCGAGGCGACCGCGGCTTCCGCGACCTTCTCGTTCGCGCAAGAGTTCATGATGTCCTGGATCACCATCGGACTCTCTCCCTGGCTTGCGTTTGAACTCGGCTGCGATGAGCCGTCGAGACGTGAGTTTCGACGAAGTCTTCCATCGCTGCGGTGACGAAACGCACCTTAGAGGGCAATCAAGACGACATCGTGACCTTGGCCAGTCCGCTTGCGGCCATATTGCGCCGCCTGCCGCCGCAGGCGTTAAGCGGCTGCAATTTCAACGCTCACCAGACGCCTGTGTTGGGCATGGACGCCCAGGGCTCGGCCGGCGCCTTGGCCTCGCCCGCCTGCAGCAACTCGATCGATATATTGTCCGGCGTGCGGATGAAGGCCATGCGGCCGTCGCGCGGAGGTCGGTTGATGACGACGCCCGCTTTCATCAGGCGGTCGCACAGGGCGTAGATGTCATCGACGCGGTAGGCGAGATGGCCGAAATTGCGGCCGCCTGTGTAATCCTCCGGGTCCCAGTTGTAGGTGAGTTCGACCAGCGGCGCATTGCGCTCCCTCGCGAGTTCGACGTCCTGCGGCGCAGCGAGAAAGACCAGCGTGAAACGCCCGGCCTCGTTGCTGATGCGACGCACCTCGACCAGCCCGAACTTGTTGCAGAAAAAGTCGAGCGACTGGTCGAGATTGCTGACGCGGATCATCGTGTGCAGATATTGCAAGGCCTCTCCTCCTGTGCGGACGGAGCGGAAGATCGGTCAGGCGCCGCCGGAAGTGAAGCGAAAACTTGCAGCGCGAGCCTCCACCGACAGGGGCGCCCGTCTATCTCACGAGCGCGAAGTCGAACGCGCTGTCGCGTCGCGGGCCGCGCCAAGCCGCTGCGAACTTCGTTATTAACCAATCGTTCGCACTCCGTTCGCGCTATCTGCGTCGGCGCGAAAATTTATGATTCATCTTCCGTTAATCGCTCTGGACAAATCGCCGCCTCCGGATTCAGATGAATTCGATTCGGAGCGATGCGGCACATGGCTCCGGTCAGCGAAAAATGATCGAGGGGGCCACACATGGCGCGTGCAGACGCAGCCAGCGTGCTTGCGCGTGGGCGGACGCGCAGCCGGGGCGCGGTCTCTGGGAGATTTTTCCCGGAGTCCGAAGCCCTGTATCGCGTAGAACCATGGTTCCGCCGTGGGGTCGTCGTTATGGCGATCCTCTTTCTGTCGTCGCTGACTGTGGCGGCGGCGTTCATCGCCACGCGAATGCGCGAGGAAGCGCTCAGCGACGCCAGTTCCGATCTCGAGCTGGTGGCGTCGGCGATCGAGCACAATCTGCGCGGCGCGGCGACTACGCTGTTCGGCAAGGATGGCGGGACAAGGTTGACCGACGTTGCGCCAGGCCGCGCGCTGGCGCATGGACGTCGCATCTTCATCACCGATCCCGCGGGCGCCATCCTCGATTATTTCCCGAGACAGGAAAATTCGCCGACGACGCTGTCCGACATTCTCGGGCAAGGCGAGCCCGTCGCCGTGCTCGCGGACAAGGCTGGCGTGATGAGGGTCACGCTTCCCAGCGGCGCTGCAGCTTTCGCAACCGTGCGCAATCTGCAGGAACCGCTCGGTCAGCTCGCGATCATTCACACTTTCGACGACGCCGTGGCCGAGACGCACGCCAACATGATCCGCGGCGACATCCTCCTCGGCTCGACCGGCCTGCTGCTCGCGCTCGTCGTCGCCGCTTATTACTGGCAGGCTGGACGCACGCGCGACGCCGACGACGCCAGCGAGCGGCTGCGCCGGCGAATGGACGCAGCATTGAGCCGTGGCCGATGCGGTCTGTGGGATTGGGATATCGCGCGCGGCCGCATCTACTGGTCGCAATCCATGTACGAGATCCTCGGAATGGAGCCGCAGGACCGGTTCATGTCCTTCGGCGAACTGACCGCGCTGATGCATGCCGGCGACACCGACCTCTCCGCCATGGCGGAATCGCTGGCGGCGAAAAAAGCCCAGGCGCTCGAAAGCGAGTTCCGCATCCGAAACGCGCGCAACGACTGGATCTGGCTGCGCGCGCGCGCCGAACTCGTCGACGCCCTGCCCGGCGAAGGCCCGCGCCTCATCGGCATCGTCGTCGACATCACCGAACAGAAGGCGCTGGCCGAGCATACAGAGCGCCACGACGCGCGCCTGCGCGACGCGATCGAAACGATCTCGGAAGCCTTCGTATTGTGGGACGCCGACAACCGGCTCGTCATGAGCAATTCGAAGTTCCGCACGTTGCACGGCCTTTGCGACGTGACGGCGGCCGTCGGCAAGCCCTATGCCCATGTCATGGCCGCAGGTTCGCCGCCGCTGATCCAGACGCAGATTGCGCTCGGCGAACGGCCCGGTGCCGCCGCCCGCACCTATGAAGCTCGTCTTGTCGACGGCCGTTGGCTGCAGGTGAACGAACGACGCACGAGCGACGGCGGCTATGTCTCGATCGGCACGGACATCACGCAGCTCAAGAAGCACGAAGAGCAATTGCTCGATTCCGAGCGGCGCCTGACGGCCACTGTCATCGACCTCAGAAAATCGCGGCAGGCGCTCGAACGCCAGGCTTGCGAACTTGCCGAGCTCGCCGAGAAATATCTCGAGGAAAAAGCGAACGCCGAAGGCGCCAACCGCGCAAAAACCGAATTCCTGGCCAACATGAGCCACGAACTGCGCACGCCGCTCAACGCAATCATCGGCTTCTCGGAGATGATGCAGGCGGAAGTCTTCGGTCCGCTCGGGTCCGACAAATACGCGGACTACAGCGCCCACATTAAAGAGAGCGGCGACTATCTTCTCGGCGTCATTTCCGACGTGCTGGACATGTCGCGCCTGGACGCCGGTCAGGTGTCCATCGAACCGAAGCCGTTCGATCTCGCACAAAGCATGCAGGCTGCGGCGCGGCGCATCCAGCTTGCGGCAGCCGAGAAGTCCATCGTCCTCGACGCCCGCGGACCGGACGCGCTGGACTATTTCGGCGATCGCGCGGCGATCGAGAAATCCATCGGCATCGTGCTGCGCAACGCGATCAAGTTCACCGGCGTCGAAGGCGCTGTCTCGGTTCGCCTGAGACCGTCGCAGACGGGGGTCAATATCTATATCGCCGACAACGGGCCCGGCATGACGCGCGAATGCGTATCGCGGATCGGCAAGCCGTTCGAACAGTTCCATTCGAACGTCGACAACGGCATGAAGGGGTCGGGCCTCGGCCTCGCGATCGCGCATTCGCTGATCTCGTTGCACCACGGCAAGCTGAAGGTTCGCTCGCAGCCCGGACGCGGCACGATCGTGCAGTTCCATCTGCCGATCAACGTAGAGCGGCAGTTCAGGCGGCGAGAAGCCGCCTGAAGATCGCCGCGACGGCTGCTGCCCGTTCGGCGATCTCCGCGTTCAATTGCTTTTCGTCGGGCAAGCCGGCGCTGGTCGCGATCCGTCGCCGCACCGCCGCCGGCGCTTCGTCCGGCTTCATGTCGAGCGGCAGGAGAATGCGCTGCATCTGCACGACGTCGGTGTAGAGCCGGTGCGCGCCAAGCAGCGCTTCCGCGTCGCTAGCGGCGAGCAGGCCCGCGGAGGCCGAGCGGCGCAATATATCCGCAGTGCCGACCTGCAGAATGTCAGCGTGGTCGGCAGCGTTGGCGAGAACCAGAAATTGCGCGACGAACTCGACGTCGAGAAGTCCGCCGCGATAGAGCTTCAGATCGGCGCGATCCTTATCGCCTTTCTCCTTTGCGATGAGGTCGCGCATGTCGCGAATGTCGCGCGCTGTTTTTTTGACGTCGCGACGTTCGGATAACGATCCCGCGATGGCAGCCGTGAGATCGCCGAGAAGGCTGGCGTCGCCGCACATCGGTCGCGCGCGAGAGATCGCCATCTTTTCCCAGGTCTCGGCTTCCTCGCGCTGATATTGCACGAAGCTCGAAAGCCGTACGGCGACCGGGCCCTGCTTGCCGGACGGCCGCAAGCGCATATCGACGTCGTAGAGCGAGCCGCGCCGCGTGGCCACGGTCAGCGCCGATATCAGCCGCTGCGTCAGGCGCGTGTAATATTGAACCGCGTGCAACGAGCGCCGACCATTGGATTCTGGTTTATCCTCGTCGAAATCGTAAACGATGACGAGGTCGAGATCCGATGTCGCCGTCATCTCGCGCGAGCCGAGCTTGCCCATGGCGATGACCGCGACGCGCCCGCCTGCAATGCGGCCGTATTCCTCCTCGAACGCCTTCCGGACATGGGCGAGCGTGGCGTCCAGCAGGCAATCGGCCAGGGCCGAAAAGGCTGGCCCGGCATCGACAGGGTCGATTGCTCCCGATAGCGCCCTGACGCCGATCGAGAACAAATTCTCCTGCGCGACCAGCCGCGCTGCGTCGAGAAAGTCTTCGTATTGCTCGATCCGGCGGAGCCGGCGCGCATGCGCCTCGAAATAGGCGCGGTCGAGCGCCGAACCGAAGAAGCGCGGATCGATGACGGCGTCGAGCACATGCGGCGACTTGGCCACGATCGCAGCCAGTCGCGGCGCGGCGCCCAGAACATCGCCGAACAGGTCGCGTAGCTTGCCGTTGGAGCGGAGGATGGAAAAAAGTTCGACTGCGGCCGGCATGTGCGCGAGCGCGCCATCGAAAGCCGCCAGCGCGGCGTCGGGATCGCCGGATCCGGCCAGCGATTCCAGGAGGTCGGGCACCAGTTCCGTCAGCACTTCGCGCGCGCGCGCCGATTGCACGGCGGCGCGGCGGCCGAAGTGCCAACCGCGTACGGTCTCGGCGGCAAGAGGCGGATCCTTGAAGCCCATGCGCGCGAGCGTTTCGAGCGTTTCGGGATCGTCCTGCACGCCGGTGAAGACCAGGCTGCCCTTGTCGGCGTCGAGCCCCGGCTCGCGTTCGAAAAGGCGGGCATAATGCAGTTCGACCTTGCGAAAGTGCTTTGTCAGCCAGGTCGCGAACTTCTTGTAAGTCGAATGTCCACAGAATTTCGCGAAACGCGCCAGATCGCCCTCGTCCGAGGGAAGCCGCTGGGTCTGCTCGTCGGCGATCATCTGCAGGCGATGCTCGACAGTGCGCAGCACCGCGTAGGATTCAGTGAGTTCATCGCGCGCTTGCGGCGACACCCAATTATCGGCGGCGAGCGCGGCGAGCATATCGACCGTGCGGCGACCGCGCAGTTCAGGTCTGCGACCGCCGAAGATTAGCTGTTGCGTCTGCACGAAGAATTCGATCTCGCGGATGCCGCCGCGCCCGAGCTTGACGTCGTGACCGGGCACGACGACTTCGGCATGGCCGCGCACCGCGTGAATCTGGCGCTTCATCGCGTGAATGTCCGAGATCGCGGCGTAATCGAAATAGCGACGCCAGATGAACGGACGCAATTCGTTGAGGAATTGCGCGCCGAGTTCGATCTGGCCGGCGATGGGACGCGCCTTGATCATGGCGGCGCGCTCCCAGTTCTGGCCCAGCGTCTCGTAATAGGTGAGCGCGGCCGGCAACGACACCGCGACCGATGTCGAGCCGGGATCGGGGCGAAGCCGCAGATCGACGCGCAACACATAGCCGTCGCCGGTGCGCTCGGAGAGGATTCGTGCGAGCGCCTTCGTCAGGCGCACATAGAAGGGGGCGGGCTCGCCGCCCGCGAGCCGCAGCGCGGCCACCTCGGGATCGTAGAAGACGACGAGATCGACATCGCTGGAATAGTTGAGTTCGCCGGCGCCGTGCTTGCCGAGCGCGAGAACCACGAGGCCGCATTCGGCGGCCGGCCGCGCGCGATCGGCCGGTTCGAACCGACCGTCCGCGGCGGCGCGGCGCAGCAGAAAGTCGAGCGTCGCGGCGACATAGGCGTCGGCGGCGGCGGTGAGCGCGACTGTGACCTGCGCAAGCGACCAGAGGCCGCCAAGATCGGCGAGCGCGATGTACAGCGCGCTGAACTGACGCGCACGCCGCAGGCGCTTCATCAGCGCGGCTTCGTCGTCCAGCGCGGCGCAGTCGGCCGCCAGCTTCGCGAGAGCCGCGTCAAACGCCTCTTCGGGGTTGCTGGCCAACATGGCGCCGAGACGTCCGGGATCGGCCGCCGCAAGCCGCCAAAGGAAGGGCGAATGATCCGCGAGACCCGCAAGCAACGCCGCCACCGCCGGTTCGGACAAGAGCGTCGCCAACGCAGGCGCGGCCTGCGCGGCTTCCGTCAGGTCCTTCATCTTGGCGGCGGCGGCCTTCTTGTCCGCAACAAGCAGCGCCGGGCTCAGGCGCCGCCAGAGCGCCGTCTCGTTCGCTTCATTTCGCGCCTGCACGCGTCATGCCTCCCTGCCGTCCGATCTGCGGCGGCGCCGCATTGGTCGTTGCAGGAATCTCTAGCACGGCGCGCAGGCCGGGCGCATTGTCCTCGAGCCGCAATACGCCGCCATGCAGGCGCGCGATCGCCGCCGCCAGCGACAGGCCAAGACCTGAACCGGGAAGCGTGCGCGAGGCTTCGAGCCGCACGAAGCGGTCGAGCACACGCTCGCGATCGCTCTCGGGAACGCCCGGACCGCGGTCTTCGACAGAAAGGCGCGCGAGCTGGCCGGCGCGGCGCACCGCGAGGCGCAGTTCCGGCGCCACTCCCTCCGCTGCGGGCGTTCCGTATTTCAGGCCGTTGTCGAGGAGATTGGCGAGCGTCTGCGCGAGCAGCTCGCGATTGCCGCGCACGATCAGGCCGGGCTCGATGGCGGCGGCGAAGGCGACGCCGCGCTCTTCGGCTGCGGCTTCGTAAAGTTCCGCCACGTCCTCCGCAACGCGGCTGATGTCGAGCGCCTCCATCTTCGGACCGCTGCCGGATTCCGCGCGCGCGATGGTGAGCAGCGCATCGAAGACGCGCATCAGGCCGTCGGCTTCGCCGATCACCTTTTCCAGGGTCTCGCGCAAGGCATCCGGCCTGTCGGCCTGACGCAGTGCGGTGTCGGCGTTGTTGCGCAGGCGGGTGAGCGGCGTGCGCAAGTCGTGCGCGATATTGTCGGAGACTTCCTTCATGCCTCGAAGCAGCGCCTCGATGCGCGCAAGCATGGCGTTGAGGTTCTCGGCGAGGCGGTCGATCTCGTCGCCGGAGCCCGCGACCGGCAGGCGTTTCGACAGATCGCCGCGCATGATGACGGCGGCGGATTCCGACATGGCGTCAACGCGGATCAGCACGCGACGCGCGACGAACAGGCCGCCGATGGCGCCGATAACGACGAGCCAGATCAACGACGAGCCGAGCGCGCCGCGCAGGATGTTGCGCAGGCGCTCCACCTCCTCGACATCGTGACCGACCAGCAGGCGATAATTGCCGGGCAGGACGAAGACGCGCGCCAGCGCGCGGCGTTTCGCCTCGCGTTCGCCGGCGCGCTGATATGTCGTGCGCACCAGGCCGTCGCTGGCGAGCGCCGCGGTGGGCAGCGCGGCGACATTGCCGACGATGGGATCGCCGGCGAATGTCGTGAGAAGGTAGATGTCGCCGCCGGGCTGGCGGATTCGGCGCTCGATCGACTGCACGACCTGCTGCACGCCGCCCTGCGCATATTGATCGGACAGGCCGCGAATGTCGGCGTCGACCGTCTCGGAAATCTGATCCTCGAGCACGCCGCGCACATTGCGACCGACATTGATGACGACGAGGCTCGCCGCTACGGCGAAGACGATCGAATAGACGACGGCGAGCTTGAAGGCGGTCGTGCGGAACAGTTTGAGAAGCGCGGTCACGCCGCGCCGTCGCGGATCATGTAGCCCGCGCCGCGGATGGTGTGCAGCAGCGGCGTCTCGTGGCCCTTGTCGATCTTGGAGCGCAGCCGCGAGATGTGCACGTCGATGACGTTGGTCTGCGGATCGAAGTGATAATCCCAGACGTTTTCGAGCAGCATGGTGCGCGTCACCACCTGGCCCGCGTGCTTCATCAGATATTCCAGCAGGCGAAATTCGCGCGGCTGCAGGGGAATGTCTTTTCCGGCCCGCGTCAGCTTGTGCGAGAGCCGGTCGAGTTCGAGATCGGCGACGCGGTAGACGGTGTCCTGCGCGCCGGCGCCTCCCTTGCGGCGGCCGAGAGCCTCGACGCGCGCGAGCAGTTCGGAGAAGGCGTAGGGCTTGGGAAGGTAATCGTCGCCGCCGGCGCGCAGGCCCTTCACGCGATCATCGACCTGGCCGAGCGCCGACAGGATCAGCACAGGCGTTTCGATCTTCTGCGCCCGCAGGCTGGAAATGAGAGAGAGGCCGTCGAGCTTGGGCAGCATGCGGTCGACGATCAGCACGTCATACTCGCCTTCCGACGCGCGCGCATAGCCGTCGAGCCCGTCGGCGGCGTGTTCGGCAAGGTGGCCCTGTTCGCGAAAAGCCTTCACGAGATAGGCCGCCGCTTCGGAATCGTCTTCGATGACGAGGAGTCGCATGTCAGACATATAGCCTTTCCCACAAAAAAACGGCAGGCCGGAAGGGGGCTCGGCCTGCCGTCGCCAGGATCGCGGACAGGGCAGGCCGCGATCTGGATTTTCAGGGCGTTATGAGGCGGAACTTGTCGCCAGCGCCACGAAATGCGTCGCGTCGCCGGTCTTCACCCGCAGGAGCACGGCCTTGTGGCCCTCGGCGCGCGCATCCTTGATCGCCGAGACGACCTGCGCGGGGGTGGACACGGGCTTGCCCGCGGCTTCGAGAATGACGTCGCCGGTGCGCAGGCCCTTCTGGGCGCCCACGCCTTCGGGATCGATGTCCGCCACGACAACGCCGGTCTTGCCGGCCCCGGGCACGGCCTCAGCCGGCGCAAGCTGCAGGCCGTAGCTCGTCAGCGAGGACGGCGAGGCGTCGTCCTGCGCATCGGCCTTGGCCATGCGGTCGCCCGGCAGCTTGCCGAGCGTCACCGAGACATTCTTCTCGGCGCTGCCGCGCATGTAGGTCAGGTCCACCTTCTTGTCCGGGCCGATGCCAGCGATCTTGCGGGCCAGTTCGCGCGGGCCGTCGATCTTCTCGCCGTTGACGGCCACGATGACGTCGCCGGACTTCATGCCGGCCTCCGCCGCAGGGCCGCTCTTGGCTTCCGCCACCAGCGCGCCCTTCGTGTCCTTCAGGCCGAGACTGTCGGCGATGTCCTGCGTCACCGGCTGGATCTGCACGCCGATGTAACCGCGTGCGACCACGCCCTTGTCCTTGAGTTCTGCGACCACCTGCTTGGCGACGTCGGCGGGGATGGCGAAGCCGATGCCGACCGAGCCGCCCGAGGGCGAGAAGATCGCCGTGTTGACGCCGACCACCTGGCCGGTCGCGTCGAACGTCGGGCCGCCGGAATTGCCGCGGTTCACGGGCGCGTCGATCTGGAGGAAATCATCATAGGGGCCCGAGCCGATGTCGCGGCCGCGCGCCGAAACGATGCCGGCCGTGACGGTGCCGCCGAGGCCGAAGGGATTGCCGACCGCGACGACCCAGTCGCCGACGCGCGGCGTTTTCGCGCCGAACTGCACGAACGGATAGGTCCCGCTCTCCTTGATTTTCAGAAGCGCGAGATCGGTCTTCTTGTCCGTCCCGACGATTTTCGCGGGCAGCGTCTTGCCGTTGTCGAGCACGAGTTCGACTTCGGTCGCGTTCTCGACGACGTGATTGTTGGTCACGACGTAGCCGTCGGCGGAAATGATGAAACCGGAACCGAGCGCGGTCGCCTTGCGGGGCTTGTTGTTGCGGAACTGGAACTCGCCGCCGCGGCCGCCGAACTGCTTGAAGAACCGCTCCATCGGATCGCCTGGGCCGAATTGCGGCAGGCCGGGGCCGCCTTCGTCATCGGCGGAGGCGTTCTGCACCGTCTTCACGCGCACCGACACGACGGCGCCCTTCACCCGATCGACGAGATCGGCGAAGGAGGCGGGGCCAGTGGGCGCGATGGACTGGTTGAGCGGCGCTTCGGCGTGGGCGGGAAGCGTGGCGATGGTGGTGTTGAGCGCGACGCCGCCGAGCGCGAGCGCGGAGACTGCGCCGAGCATAAGGACGCGCGAGCGCGTGCGCGGACGCGGCAGCGTAAAGCCTTTGGAGGAATCGGACAGGTCGGTGCGGTCGGTCATGAAATCTTCTCCGTTCGGCAGGATCGGCCCGCCGTCGAGGGAGAAGATGGATGTTGCGCCGTTACGCGAGCGTGGCCGCGAGATTAAGCTTTGGTAATCGGCGTTTCGCCGGCGCGTTCGCTTGCGACGAGGCGATCGAGTTCGGCGACTTCCTCGTCGGTCAGCGCTGCGGCTGGCGCAGCCTTGCCCCCGCGCATTCTCGCGAGCGTGAAACCCGCGGCAGCCAGCAGCACCAGCGCCGGCGTGATCCACAAAATCAGCGTCGAGCCTTTTA
Source organism: Rhodoblastus sp. (assembly GCA_047605445.1). Taxonomy (GTDB): domain Bacteria; phylum Pseudomonadota; class Alphaproteobacteria; order Rhizobiales; family Beijerinckiaceae; genus JAJXWB01. Next base: position 1,279 of record JASGFP010000048.1, on the reverse strand, counting down.
GCGGCGGCTTCAGCAGCACGAAATCGCCGTAGCGCGCGACGAGATAGTCGCGGACCTGATCGTCGCTGTCGCCCTTGGTCAGGCGCTCGCGCACCAGCAGGCGCAGGTCGCGCGCCAGCGGCGCATTGGAATCGTCGATGTTCTCGTTCTGGCAGACCATGCACCGCACGCCGCCCGAGATCTCGCGGGCGCGCTGCTCGAGTTTCCGGTCGGGCAGCATTTCATCGGGCTGCACCGCATGGGCGGCGAAAGGCGCGGCGAGCGCGGCGGCGAGAAGCGCGATCCGGAAGCGCCTCATTTGCCCGCGCCCTTTTCGCCGGGCTTGGCGGCGCCCTGCCCGTCCACCCACACGCCCTGCTTCTTCAGCGCATCTGCGACTTCGCGCGGCATGTAGCGCTCGTCGTGCTTGGCGAGCACATTGTCGGCCCTGATCGCGCCGGCGCCATCGAGCGCGCCTTCGGCGACGACGCCCTGCCCCTCGCGAAACAGGTCCGGCAGGATGCCGTCGTAGCTGACGGAAACATCCTTCTCGCCGGTGTCGGTGATGGCGAAGGAGACCTTTTTGCCGGCGCCGCGCACCAGCGAGCCGTCCTTCACCAGGCCGCCGACGCGGACCCGCGTGCCCGGCGCCAGATGCTTGGCGGCGAGTTCGGTCGGCGAATAGAAAAAGACGATGTTGTCGCGCATGGCGAACAGCACGAGCCCGAGCGCGCAGCCGAGCGCCGCGAGGGCGGCGGCGATGAAGACGAGGCGGCGCTGCTTGCGGGTCATGATTTCTTCTGTTCGGCGCGACGGCATGTGGCCGGGCGCTGCATTCCTCTAGCCTGCGGCGGCGCGGAGGGAAATGCGCGAATTGTCTCAGTTGGCCACAAGAAAAAGGCCGCTGAAGCAGCGGCCTTCAAATCGTTTGGCGGAGGCTCAGCTCACGATCCGCCAGCTTCCGTCCGGGGCGCGGCAGGCGACGCCCTGCGCGGCGCGCGGACGGCCATCGATGTAGACGCGATGGGTGTAGTTGCGGCAATGGCCGCGCGTATCGTCGAATTCGACGCCCGGCTCGATATAGCCGTAGGCGCGCTGCCCGCGCCATGGCCGGCGCTGGCCAGATTCGAAAGCCGCCTGCTGGGCGTCCATTGCGGCCAGACGATCCTGCTCGTCGAGATCGCGGCCGATGGCGTTGCCGGTCAGGCCGCCGAGCGCCGCGCCGCTCACCGCGCCGACGACGGCGCCGCTGGAGCCGCCGACCGCGCCGCCGATGAGGCCGCCTGCGACCGCGCCGGCG
>JASGFP010000047.1:0-27679 GCA_047605445.1 Rhodoblastus sp. | reverse complement strand
CGCGACGAGCCAGCGCGCCTGCGCCGGTTGCACGAGCGCAGCCACGCCCGCCGCAGCCGCCGCGCCGTAGTCCATCCGTGAATCGAGCTGGACCGGCTGCGCGATAAAGGGCGCGCCGAGACGCCGCGCGAGCGCGCGATAGAGCGCATCCTCGTCGATACGCCGGCTGGCGAGAAGCGTGGCGTCGAGCGAGGCGCCGGTCCAGCGCGCCTGCGCGGTCGCCTCGGCGATCAGGGAAAGCGGAACCCCGATGCTGGCGAGAGCCTGCGCTTCGAGCGTCGTGGCGGGCGTCCGATCGTCAACAACATGCGCGCTCTCCGGCCGGGCAAAGCCCGGGCCGTCACGCGAAACGCTTTCCGCAATACGATCGACGCGATAAACCATAAAAAATTCCGTCGGCCCCGACCGACCGGAACAGACTAGATCGAGGAACCCGGATTGCCCATAGGCAAATTGTTCGCGGCCGCGCTGCTTTTCCTGCTGGCCTTCATGGCCGCGCCGGCGCGCAGCGACGAAGGCGGGTTCGCGCCGTCGTTCTGGGATCCCAACAGACGCACCGCGCGGCCGGATACGAGCGCGCTGCACCTGATCCGCTTTCTGACGGCCGACGACTATCCGCCGTTCGACTTCGCGCTGCCGGACGGCACGCTGACCGGCTTCAGCGTCGATCTCGCCCGCGCGCTGTGCGACGAGCTTCAGATCGCCTGCACGGTGCAGGCGCGCCGCTGGGATACGCTCGCCGGCGCGCTGGCCGAGAACAAGGGCGACGCGCTGATCGCCGGTCTCGCCGTCACCGATCGCACGCGCGAGCAATTCGCCTTCACCCGGCCTTACATGCTGCTGCCGGGCCGCTTTGTCATGCGAAACGGGCAGGCGCCTGCCAAGGCCGCCACGCCGGAGCAGATGGGCGCGGTCCGAACGGGCGTTGTCGCCGGCAGCGCGCATGCGGCCTGGCTTGAGATGTATTTCCCTGCGCTCGCACTGGAGCGCTACGAGACCGCGGACGCCCAGCGCGCCGCGCTCGCAAAGGGCGAGGTCGCCACAATCTTCGGCGATGGCGTCTCGCTGGCGACCTGGATCGGGGGAGCGGCCTCAGGCGGCTGCTGCGCGTTTTTCGGCGGCCCCTTCATCGATCGGGCCTATTTCGGCGAGGGCCTGACCATAGCCGTCCGCAGGAACAATCCGGCGCTGCGCGCGGCGCTCGACTACGGTCTTGCGCGTCTTGCGGAGCGCGGCGTCTACGCGGAACTCTACCTCAAGTATTTCCCGGTCGGCGCCTTCTGAAATTTCAGAAGCATGAGCGCCAGGCGAACAGCGCCGCGTCGAGGAAGACCTGCGCGCCGAAGCCCATCCACAGATAGCCGCAGCCCACGGCGAGCGCGGCCGCGAGCGCGCCGAGCGCGATGCGCAGGCGGCCCGGATTGCGGCCTGAACCCGGTTCGCATTCAAAATCTGTCGTCTCGTTGCGCATTGCCAGCATTATATCGCGCTTGCCCATCAAAGCGCCACGCTGCATCCTGACGGCTGCTTGCGAGAGGATCGGCATGGGCGACATCGATTTCGGAACCTGGCGACGGATGGCGGAGGCGCCGCGCGATGGAACGCGGCTGATTGTGGCGTTGCGCGGTACGGAGCAGGGCCCGCCGGAGGTCGATGTCGCGCGCTGGATGCGGCCGCCGCGCGCCGACTACCATTGCTGGATCTCCACCGATTCCGACCGCGACTGCACGATCGCTTACGACGACAACGAACTGCAGTGCTGGATGCCGCTACCCACTTCGCTCGATGGCGCGCGCGAATCCCTGCGGTCCGCCGTGCTTCCGGAAGTTCCGCCCGACATGGAAAGCGGCGGCTCCGGCATCTGATTTTCGGGTCGGCACGATTTTCGCACTGCGAAGCGCAGGATGATCGCCTTGTAAGGCCGCCTGCTTACCGATTAGGCTGGCCGCACAAGAACAACCGGGAGGGGTTTATGCAATTCAGGAAATTCGCGCTGTCGGCGGCGCTGGCCGCCCTCGTAGGCGCAGGACCGGCCGCGATCGCGCCCGCGTCCGCCGAGACCGTGCTGAAGGCGGTCATGCATTCCGACGTCAAGATCATCGACCCCATCTGGACGACGGCCTATATCTCCAGAAACGTCGGCTACATGCTCTACGACACGTTGTTCGCGCTCGACGCGAACAACGATGTCAAGCCGCAGATGATCGACAAGGTCGACATTTCCGCCGACAAGCTGACCTATACGATGACGTTGCGCGACGGCCTTCTGTGGCACGACGGCCAGCCCGTCACGGCCGAGGATTGCATCGCCTCGCTCAAGCGCTGGTCGGCCAAGGATTCGCTGGGCCAGAAGGTCTTCACCGGCTTCGTGTCGGAAATCTCCTCGCCCGATCCCAAGACGATCGTCATCAAGCTGAAGGAGCCGACCGGCTTGTTGCTGTTTGCGCTCGGCAAGCCTTCGTCCAACGTGCCCTTCATGATGCCCAAGCGCGTCGCCGAGACCGATCCGGGCAAGCAGATTTCCGAGTTCATCGGCTCCGGCCCCTTCGTGCTGAAGAAGGACGAGTGGAAGCCCGGCGACAAGATCGTCTTCACCAAATTCGACAAATACAAGCCGCGTCCGGAGCCAGCCTCGGGCTTTGCCGGCGGCAAAGTCGTCAAGGTCGATCGCGTCGAATGGCTCGCCATCGCCGATGCGCAACAGGCGATCAGCGCGCTTTCCGCGGGCGAGATCGATTATATCGAGCAGCCGCCGCACGATCTTCTGCCGCTCATCAAGGGCGACAGCAATCTCAAGCTGGTGGTCAACCATGTGACTGGCCAGTTCACCATCCGTCCCAATTCGCTTGTGCCGCCGTTCAACAATCCGAAGATCAAGCAAGCCCTGTGGTATGCGCTCAACCAGGAGGACTTCCTCAAGGCGGCCGTCGGCAATCCGGAATATTACAAGGTCTGCAAGAGCTATTATCCGTGCGGCACGCCATTCTCCACGACGGCCGGCATGGATGGGCTGCTTTCCGCCAACGTGAAGAAGGCGCAGGAGCTGCTGAAGGAGGCCGGCTACGACGGCACGCCGATCGTGCTGATGGCCTCGACCGATCTGCCGATCCTGGCCAACCTCGGCCCTGTCGCCAAGCAGTTGATGGAGCGCGCCGGCTTCAAGGTCGACATGCAGTCGATGGACTGGCAGACGCTGGTCGCCCGCCGCAACAAGAAGGATCCGGCCAACGCCGGCGGCTGGAACGCCTTTGCGACGGTCTGGGTCGGCGCGGACATTCTCAACCCCGTGCTGACGGCCTACATGAACGCAGGCTGCGACAAGGCCCTGTTCGGCTGGCCCTGCGACGAGAAGCTCGAGAAGCTGCGTAACGACTTCATGAAGGCGCCCGATCTGGCGGCGCAGAAGAAGATCGCGACGGAAGCGCAGGAAGAGGCCATCGCCTATACGACGCACATACCGCTCGGCGAGTACACGGCGCCCCTCGCGGTGCGCAAGAACATCGACGGCATCATCGACGCCGCCGCGCCGGTGTTCTGGAACATCACCAAGAAGTAAGCCAACGCGCCGCGCGGCTTCGGCCGCGCGGCTTTCACGGGCGCGCGCATGTTCGGCTACATTCTGAGGCGTCTCGTCTCCACGATCCCGGTGATGTTCATCGTCGCCCTGATCGTGTTCCTGATGCTGCGTCTCACGCCCTCGGACCCCGCCGCCATCATCGCCGGCGACAACGCCGACGCCTCGCAGGTGGCGATGATCCGCCAGCAGCTCGGCCTCGACAAGCCGCTCGTCGTGCAATTGTTCGTCTGGCTGTCCGCGCTCGCACATGGCGATCTCGGCGAGAGCTTCTTCTTCAAGAAGACGGTCGCGAGCCTGATCGCCGACCGCATCGAGCCGACGCTGGCGCTCGCCGTCTTCACGCTCATCATCGCCGTGGCCGTCGCCGTGCCGCTCGGCATTCTTGCCGCCATGCGCCGCGGCAGCCTGCTGGATCGCGTCGTCATGGGCTTTTCCGTCCTCGGCTTCTCCGTTCCTGCCTTCGTCATCGGCTATGCGCTGATCTACGTCTTCGCCATCAAGCTGCAATGGCTGCCGGTGCAGGGCTACAGCCGCATCGCAGACGGATTCGAGCCCTGGCTACGCTCTCTCATATTGCCGTCGCTCACCCTCGCCGTAATCTATGTCGCGCTGATCGCGCGCATGACGCGCACCAGCATTCTGGAAGTGCTGGGTGAGGACTATATCCGCACCGCCTATTCGCGCGGTCTGACGCCGCTGCAGGTGCTGGTTCGCCATGCGCTGCCCAATGCCGCCGTGCCGATCGTCACCGTCATCGGCCTCGGTGTGGCGCTGCTGATCGGCGGCGTCGTCGTCACCGAATCCGTTTTCGCCATTCCGGGCATCGGGCGACTCACCGTCGACGCCGTGCTGGCGCGCGACTATCCGACGATCCAGGCGATCATCCTGCTTTTCTCCTTCGTCTATGTAATGATCAATCTCATTATCGACGTCTCCTACACGCTGCTCGACCCGAGGATCCGCTATTGAGCGACCGCGCGCACACACAGACGTTCAGCGCGCTCGCGAAACTGCGCATTCCCGCGGCGGCGAAGGAGCCGGCGATCGTCATTCCCGCCGTCATTCTCGGCGTCATGGTCATCATCGCCATTCTGGCGCCCTGGCTCGGCACCATCGATCCGACGCTGCTCGACCCGACCCAGCGCAACAAGCTGCCGGGCTTCGTCGGCCAGATCACCCTGCCGGACGGCGCCAAGGCGCCCTTCACCTTCCACATGGGCACCGACAATCTCGGCCGCGACATCTATAGCCGCGTCATCTACGGCACACGCGTCTCGCTGCTCATCGGCGCCCTGGTCGCTATCGTCGCCACCGCCTTCGGTCTCGCTATCGGCATGGTGGCCGGCTACATCCGCTGGTCGGACGGGCTGATCATGCGCATCATGGACGGGCTTATGGCGATCCCGCCGATCCTGCTCGCCATCGCGCTCGTGTCTCTGTCGCGCGCCGGGGTTGCGGCCGTCATCGTAGCCATTGCCATTCCGGAGATTCCGCGCGTCGTGCGGCTCGTGCGCGCCATCGTCCTGTCGATCCGAGAAGAGCCTTACGTCGAGGCGGCGGTGACGGCGGGCACGCCGACGCCGATCCTGTTGTTCCGCCATGTTCTGCCGAACTGCATCGCGCCGCTGATCGTGCAGGCGACCTTCGTGGCGGCCTCCGCCATCCTCGTCGAATCCATCCTGTCTTTCCTCGGCGTCGGCATTCCGCCGGAAGTGCCGAGCTGGGGCAACATCATGTCGGCGGGGCGGCAATATTTCCGCATCTTCCCGCACAACATGCTCTATCCCGGAATTTGCATCGCGGTAACGGTGCTCTGCGTCAACGTGCTCGGCGACGCCCTGCGCGACCGTCTCGATCCAAAACTGCGCAAGAGGGTGTGATGAGCGACATTCTCGTCGTCGACCGTCTCACCGTCGAACTGCCGCCAGGCTCCGACCGCCCGTATGCCGTCGAGGACGTCTCGTTCTCGGTGGCGTCGGGCGAGATCGTCTGCGTCGTCGGCGAATCCGGTTCGGGCAAATCCGTTTCATCCTTCACCGTCATGGGCCTGTTGCCGCGCGAAGTGAAACCTGTCGCCGGCTCGATCAAGCTCGAGGGCGAGGAGTTGATGGGCGCGCCAGACAGGCGCTACCGCGAATTGCGCGGCTCGCGCATGGCGATGATCTTTCAGGAGCCGATGACCGCGCTCAACCCGGTCAAGACCATCGGCGACCAGATCGAAGAGGTCCTGAAAGTCCACACGCCGATGAGCCAGGCCGAGCGCCGCGCCCGCGTGATGGAGACGATCGGGCAGGTCAACCTGCCCGATCCCGAGCAGATCGTGCGCGCCTATCCGCACCAGCTTTCAGGCGGTCAGCGCCAGCGCGCCATGATCGCCGGCGCGCTCGCGCTCGATCCCGCGCTCTTGATCGCCGACGAGCCGACCACCGCGCTCGACGTGACGACGCAGGCGCAGATCCTGCAACTCATCGCCGAACTTCGCGCGCGGCGCGGCACGGGCGTTCTGTTCATCACCCACGATTTCGGCGTGGTCGCGGAAATCGCCCATCGCGTCGTCGTCATGCAGAAGGGCAAGGTGGTCGAGCAGGGCCTGGCCGACGACGTGCTCAACCGGCCGCAGCATCCCTATACGCAGATGCTGATCGGCGCCGTGCCTTCGCTGACGCCGGCCGACCGCAAGCCGCTGGACGGCGCGCCGGTCGTCCTCAACACGAAAAACCTGCGCAAGGTCTATTCGTCGGGCGGCCTGTTCCAGAAGAAGCGCGTGGTCGAAGCTGTCAAGGACGTCTCCATCGAGGTCCGCCGCGGCGAGACGGTCGGCATCGTCGGCGAATCCGGCTCGGGCAAATCGACGGTCGCGCGCTGCGTCGCCCGCCTCATCGACCCGACCGCTGGCGAAGTCGCCATCGACGGCGCCGATTATGCGAAACTGCCCGAGCGCGCCTTGCGGGATCATCGCAAGCGCATGCAGATCGTCTTTCAGGATCCCTATCGTTCGCTCAACCCGCGCCGCACCGTGGCGCAGAGCATGATCGAGGCGCCCGTCAATTTCGGCATGTCGGAGGCCGAAGCGCTCAGCCGCGCCGGCGACCTGCTCGATCTCGTCCATCTCCCGCGCCAGTCGCTCGACCGCTTTCCGCACCAGTTTTCAGGCGGACAGCGTCAGCGCATCTGCATCGCGCGCGCGCTCATGCCACAGCCCGAAGTGCTGATCGCCGACGAAGCCGTCTCTGCGCTGGACGTGTCCGTGCAGGCGCAGGTGCTGAAACTGTTCGACGAGGTCCGCGAAAAATTCGCGCTGGCGCTGCTCTTCATCACTCACGACCTGCGCGTGGCCGCGCAAATCTGCGACCGCATCGTGGTGATGCAGAAGGGCGCGGTGGTGGAGCAGGGGCCGACGAAGGAGGTCTTCGCCGCGCCGAAACATCCCTACACGCAGGCCTTGTTTGCGGCTGCGCCCGGCAAGCTGATCGGAAACCGGCTTTAGCGCCTGTCCGAAAACTCGAACCCTCACCCTGAGAGCTTGGCGGAGAAACTTCGCCGACCCAAATCCCTCATGCTGAGGGTCTGACCGAAAACCCGTTTCGGCCAGGCTCGTTCAGGCCCGCATCAAGATCGTTTCGCCGGTCGCCACCAGTTTTCGCGCGCCGCTTTCGTCCTCGGCGAACAATTCGGCGCGGGTGAAGATCTGCCGCCTGCCGGCGCGCACGACTTCCCCCGTAGCCACGAAGGCGCGGCCGACCGCCGGCGCGAGACAGTTCACCGAATAATGCGACGCCAGCACCTGGCCCGCCTGCGTGAAGGCGGCGAAGCCGCAGGCCGTGTCGATCAGCGCGCCGACGAGGCCCGCATGCAGGAAGCCCGCATATTGCCCGGCCTCATCGCGCCAGTTCATGCGCAGCGTCACGCGGCCGGATTCGGCGGCGACGATCTCGAAGCCCGCCCAGCGATTGAAGGAGGCGGATGCGTTGACGACCGCAACCTCGGCCAGAAGATCGCGCGGGCTCATGCCGCCGCCCCTTTTGGTTCGACGACGCGGAATATGCCGTTCGCCCGCGCGCAGATTTCGCCGTCGGCGGTCACGAAGGCCTGCGCGAAGCACAATGTCCGGCCGGGCCGCACGAAACTCGTCTCGAACTGGATCCACTGGCCGGGCGAGGCGACGCTGAGAAAGTCGACCGACAGGCTGGCCGTCAACAGGCGCAGCCCCTTCGACAGGCGCAATCCGCACGACAGGCCCATCGCGTTGTCGGCAAGACAGGTCATCAGCCCGCCATGCACCAGACCGCGCGAATTGAGATGCGCCGCGCCGGCGCGCAGGCCGATCACGACGGCGGTCTCCGTCGTGCGCGAATAGATCGGCTCCCACGGTTCGGTCAGCGGAGATCGCCGGAAATGTGGGGCAAAACCCTCGGGCAGGTCGTTCATCTCGGCTCCAAATATATAGACCAGTCTATATAAATTTTCGTTGCCGAACAAGCCGGCCCGGCTTAGAAAAGCGCATGGCGGAGCAATCGATCAGGCGGGAAAAAAGCAGCCAGCGCGACAAGATCGTGCGCGCGACCGCGCAGCTTCTGCGCCAGCGAGGCTATGCCGCCACCGGCCTGTCGGACATCATCGAGGCGAGCGGCGCGCCGAAAGGGTCGCTCTACCACTATTTCCCGGGCGGCAAGGACGATATCGCCGTCGAGGCATTGCGCTACGCCGGCGAGAAGGTGCAGGCGACGCTCGCCGATCTGGCGGGCCGGGAGCCGTCCGCAGCCGCAATCCTTCGCTGTTACGGGGAGCTTGTCGCCGGATGGATGGCGGACTCGAACTTTCGCGACGGCTGCCCGATAGCGACCACGCTGCTCGAAACCGCAGCGGAGAAGACCCGAATCGCAGAGGCCGGCCGCGCCGCGTTCGCTAGATGGACCGACGTGCTGCGCGACAAGCTGGTGCAGGACGGCGCGTCGGCGGCGCGCGCGGAAAGTCTGGCGCGGCTTGCGATCATGGCGCTCGAGGGCGCGCTCGTCTTTGCGCGCGTCGAGGGCGACGCGGCGCCGATCGCGATGGCGATGAACGACGTGGCGGCGATGATGGAACGCGAGACGGCGCGCTGAGGCCGCTCAATCCGTCAGCATGACCTTGGGATCGTTGCACAGGTCGACTTCCGCCTGGTCGCCGGCGTCCTCGAACTTCCATGCCGCGACATAGGCGCAGCCCTTCGCGCCGGAAATCTTCAGCTTGATCTTCGCGCCGCCGTCCAGCGGCTTGGCGAGCTTGGCGATCGGCTTGTCCGGTTTGTCGGCGGTTGCGAGCGTGAAGGATTCGAGCTTCAGCGTGCGCTGGTTGACGATTTCGACAGCCGACGGCGGTTTCGGCTTCTTGGCCTTCTTCGGCGTGGCGGCAAAGGCGCTCGCGCCGAACGCGATTATGACGGCGCTTGCCAGAAACACTCGAACCATGGCGGAATCCCCCTGAAATTTTGCCGTCATCATAGTCGCGGGCGCGCACGTCGCCAATCCGCGCGAAACCCTGCCATTGACAGCGCCGCGCCGACCGCCCAAACCTCCGCCGCCCGCGACCGACACAGAGAGCCAGACATGTCCCACGCCGACCTCCAGCGCATCATCGAAGCCGCCTTCGAAGATCGCGCCAACGTGAGCCCCGCGACGCGCGGCGACGTGCGCGACGCCGTGGAAAAGGCTCTGGCGCTGCTCGACGCGGGCAAGGCGCGCGTTGCCGAGCGCGACGCCTCGAAGTCCGGCAAGGAGGCCTGGACGGTCAACCAATGGCTCAAGAAGGCGGTGCTGCTGTCCTTCCGCCTCAACGACATGACGACGATTTCCGGCGGCCCGGGCGGGGCGAGCTGGTGGGACAAGGTGCCCTCGAAATTCGACGGCTGGGGCGCCGCCGAACATGCCGCCGCCGGCTTCCGCTCCGTGCCCAACTGCATCGTGCGCCGCTCCGCCTATATCGCGCAGGGCGTCGTGCTCATGCCGTCCTTCGTCAACCTCGGCGCCTATGTCGATTCAGGCACGATGGTCGACACCTGGGCGACCGTCGGCTCCTGCGCGCAGATCGGCAAGAACGTGCATCTGTCGGGCGGCGTTGGCATTGGCGGCGTGCTCGAGCCGCTGCAGGCCGGCCCCACGATCATCGAGGACGATTGCTTCATCGGCGCCCGCTCGGAGGTCGTGGAAGGCGTTGTGATCGGGCAGGGCGCCGTGCTGGCGATGGGCGTCTATATCGGCGCCTCCACCAAGGTCATCGACCGGCAGACCGGCGAGACGCATATCGGCTATGTGCCGCCTTATTCAGTGGTCGTCTCGGGCAACGTGCCGGGCAAGCCGCTGCCGGGCGAAAACTGGGGCCCGTCGACCTATTGCGCGGTCATCGTCAAGACGGTCGATGCGCAGACGCGCTCCAAGACCGGCATCAACGAACTGCTGCGCGACTGATGGCGGAAACGGAGCCGACGGCGGGCTTCCGCTTTCTCTATCGCACCGACAAGGGCCGCATCGACCGCGCGGGCTGGCTGCGCGCCGCTGCCCCGCTGGTTCTGTCGTTCGCTATCACCACGGCGATCATGCTGGCGGTCCTGCCCTGGGCGAACCGCCCGCTCACCGAGCGGCCGTTTCTCGATGCGGCGACGCTCGCGACGAACGCCTACATTCTCCTCTATGCCGCGCTGACGCTGCTCACCGGTATCTCCTGGGTCAATCTCGGCGCCAAGCGTTTCCGCGATCGCGGCCGCCCCGCGCCGCTCGGCCTTGCCGGCCTTTTGCCGCTCGCCATGCTGGTGGCCGGCGCAGCGGCGTGGTTGCAGCCCCGCGTGACGGAGGTCATGCCGCGCGCGACGGTGTGGGCGTGCGAGATTCTGATGGTTGCGATTGCGATCTGGACCGCGCTGGAAATGTTCGATGTGATCGGCAAGGAACGCTCCCGATGACCGCGTCCGCTCTCGACATAACCCGCGCCCTCATCCAGTGCCCGTCCGTGACCCCGAACGAGGGCGGCGCGCTCGGCTATCTCGAGAATCTGCTGGGCGCAGCCGGCTTCGAGACGCATCGCGTGACGTTTACGCAGGACGGCACGCCCGACGTCGAAAACCTCTATGCGAAGATCGGCCAAGTGGACGGCGGAGCCGCGCCGCACCTGACCTTCGCCGGCCACACCGATGTCGTGCCGACGGGCGACGAAACGCTCTGGCGCTTTCCACCATTCTCGGCCGAAGTGGCGGAAGGCCGCGTCTGGGGCCGCGGCGCCTGCGACATGAAGGGCGGGATCGCCGCCTTCGCCGCCGCCGCGCTGCGCTATGTCGAGAAGCATGGCAGGCCGAAGGGAACGATTTCCTTCCTCATTACCGGCGACGAGGAAGGGCCTGCGATCAACGGCACGGTCAAGCTGCTCGAATGGGCCGATGCGCGCGGCGAGAAATTCTCGCACGCCATCGTCGGCGAACCGACCAACCCGCAAGCGCTCGGCGACATGATCAAGATCGGCCGGCGCGGCTCGCTCAATGGCGACATTGCGGTTGTCGGCAAACAGGGCCATTCCGCCTATCCGCAGCAGGCCGACAATCCGATCCCCGCGCTCGCGCGCATCGTCACCGCGCTGTCGGCGGCGCCGCTCGACGAAGGCAACGCCGCCTTCGATCCGACGCGTCTGGTCGTGACCTCCTTCGACGTCGGCAATACCGCGCGCAATGTCATTCCGGGCGAAGCGACGGTGAAGTTCAATGTGCGCTTCAACGACATCTGGACGCCGGAAACGCTCGGCGCGCGCATCAGGGAAATCGTCGCGGAAGCCGCAGCGGGCGCGGACGCCCGCGTAAAACTGCATCCAACCAATTCGATCTCTTTCCGCACGCAACGCTCGTCCTTCACCGACATGGTCGTCGCGGCCATCGCGGCGAAAACCGGCCGCACGCCCGAGCTTTCCACCACCGGCGGCACGTCGGACGCGCGCTTCATCACGAATTATTGCCCCGTGCTGGAATTCGGCCTTGCCGGCAAGACTATCCACGCGACCGACGAGAATGTGGAAGTCGCCGACCTCGACAAGCTCGCAGATATCTACGAAGAGATTCTGGAGCGTTATTTCGCGTAGCGTTCGCGGGCCGACGCAGCGATGTCATCCCCGCGAAAGCTGGCAGCGACAGCCGCTCGCAGAGGTTGGATGCCCGCTTTCGCGGGCATGACATTGCGGTCGTCGACGTGCATTCTCGACGTCGGCATGATCCGATCCGGCAATCTTCTCGCCGACCTCCTCGCGTCTCTTCCCGACGAACGCATCGACACGCTGCTTGCGCGCTCCGGCCTGCGCATCGAGCGCATCGTTTCGACCGGCCAGGCGAGCCCGCCGGGCTTCTGGTACGATCAGCCGCAGGACGAATGGGTTTGCGTGATCGCTGGCGCCGCTGCCGTCCTCGTCGAAGGTGAAGCGCAGCCGCGCGTGATGAAGGCCGGCGACTGGCTGGAGATTCCCGCGCACGTCCGCCACCGCGTCGCATGGACCGACCCGACGCGGCACACCGTCTGGATCGCGGTCCACGTCGACGCTGCAACGCGATAAACGTTTCGGCTCGACGCTCCCGTAACGCTCTGCCATGCTAGGCTCACAGCCGGCGCAGGACGGCGGGATCGGGAGGATGGAAATGGTCGCCAGAAGCGGATTCACGCGGCGCGAAATGGCGGGCCTCGCCGCCGGCCTCGTCGGCGCCCCGTCGCTCGCCTTCGCAGCCCCGGACTACAGGAAGTTCGCCGGCACGAAACTCGAGGCCAATCTCATCAAGGGGCCGCGCGGCGAGTTGCTGCAAAAATACGAAAAGGAATTCACTGCGCTCACCGGCATCGAGATCGGCTCGGAAGTCATTCCCGAGCAGCAGCAGCGCCAGAAGATCGCGATCGAATTCGCCAGCGGCAAGCCGAACTTCGACGTCGCCCATCTCTCCTACCATGTTCAGAAGCGGCTCATGGAGAAGGGAAAGTGGCTCGCGCCCGTATCGAGCTACATGAAGAACACGGCGCTCGCCGAACCCGAGAACAACGAATCCGATTATTCGGCGGCTGGCCTCACCTACGCCAAGAATGGCGGCGAGATGCTCTCGCTGCCGTGGTCGGTCGACTATTTCATGGTCTACTGGAACAAGGAGCTGTTCCAGAAAAAGGGCCTCGCCTATCCCACCAATTTCGACGAGATGATGAAGGCGGCCGAGGCGCTCACCGATCCCGCCAACGGCGTCTACGGCTTCGTCGGCCGCGGCCTGCGCAACGCCAATCTGCCGCTCTACATGAGCTTCCTCTTGGGCTACGGCGGCGACGCGCTCGACGCCAAGGGAAATCTGACGACCGACAGCCCCGAAGCGATCGAGGCGGCGAAATATTACCAGCGCATTCTCACCAAATGCGCGCCGCCCGGCGTCGCCGGCTTCAACTGGATGGAGTGCCAGTCGGTCTTTCTCCAGGGCAAGGCGGCGATGTGGCTCGACGGCGTCGGCTGGGCGCCGGCGGGCGAAGATCCGACCCGCTCGCGCGTCGTCGGCAAGATCGGCTACAGCCCCGTGCCGAAAGGGCCGGTGGCCGCTGCCTCCGCCACCTATGGCGACGGCATCGGCATAGCGGCCGCAAGCCCCAACAAGGAGGCGGCCTTCCTCTATTGCCAATGGGCGGTCAACAAGACGATGGGCGGGCGCCTGCTGCAGATCGGCGGCGGCGTGCCCTTCCGCAAATCCGTGCTCGACGATCCGAAGGTGCAGGCGGGCGTGAAAATGCCCAGAGAATGGCTCGACTGCGTCATTGCCTGTTCCAAGATCAGCAAGCTTGGCCTGCCGGTCGTCGCGCCCGTGGCGGAATTCCGCGACATCATCGGCGCGGCGCTGACCGCGACGCTGTCGGGCGCCGATCCAGCGACGGAGCTGAAAAAGGCGACAGATCAATATCGCCCGATTCTGGAAAAGTCGGAGAAGGGTTGAGGGGGAGCGCGCGGAGATGCGCGCGACCAGCCGCTCGTACTGGTTCTTCCTCGCGCCCGCGCTGATCGTCGTCGCGGGCGTGATCGTCATTCCCTGGGCCTTCACGCTGTGGATGAGCGTCCACGAATGGAAGCCCGGCGGCGCCATCGCCTATGTCGGCGCAGCCAACTACACGCGCCTGTGGAGCGATCCGCGCTTCATCGAGGCGCTCGGGCGCACGCTCTATTATTCGGCGCTCGCGGTCTTTCTCCCGCTGGCGCTCGGCACGCTCGCCGCGCTCGCCTTCCACGAACAATTCCCGATGCGCGGCTTCCTGCGCGGCATATTCGTCATGCCGATGATGGCGACCCCAGTCGCTATTGCGGTGGTGTGGACCATGATCTTCCAGCCGCAGCTCGGCGTCGCGAACTATCTTCTCTCGCTCGTCGGCATCCCGCCGCAGCTCTGGGTCTTTTCGCCGACGACGGTCATACCCGCGCTCGTGCTGGTCGAAACCTGGCAATGGACGCCGCTCGTCATGCTGATCGTGCTCGGCGGTCTCGCGGCTATTCCGACCGAGCCTTATGAAAGCGCTGAAATCGACGGCGCCGGCGCTTTCCAGCGTTTCGTCCACATCACCTTTCCGCTCATCCGTCCCTTCCTGATGGTCGCTGTCATGCTGCGCCTGATCGACGCGCTGAAGGCCTTCGACATCATCTTCGCCATGACGCAGGGCGGCCCCGGCAATGCGTCGGAGACGATCAACCTCTATCTCTACCAGACGGCTTTCGCTTACTACGATGTCGGCTACGGCTCGGCGATAGCCTCCGTCTTTTTCGTCATCATTGTCGCGTTGACGTTGGCTGCGTTGCACTTGCGCAGTCGCGCCGCCTGGATGGCCGAGCCCGTGGGAGCGGCGCCATGAGCGGCTCCTGGCTCAAGCGCGCGGGACTGGCGTTCTCTTTGCTCATGCTTGTCTCGCCGGCGCTGCTGTTCTTCATCTGGATGCTGTCGCTGTCGCTCAAATACGAGATCGACAATTCCGCCAGTCCGCCGATCCTGATTCCGACCAACGTCGCATGGTCGAACTATGTCGACGTCTTCAACTCCAACCGCTTCCTGCTCTATTTCCGCAACAGTTTGATCGTCACGGGCTCAGCCACGCTCATCGCGCTGCTTGTCGGCGTGCCCGCGGGTTGGGCCATCGCGCGGCTCGATGCGAAGAAGACGGCCATCGTCATCATGATCGCGCGCATGACGCCGGGGCTCTCCTTCCTCATTCCCATGTTCCTGCTTTTTCAGTGGCTCGGCCTGCTCGGCACGCTCGTGCCGCAGATCGTCATCCACCTCGTGCTCACCATCCCGCTCGTCGTGTGGATCATGATCTCCTATTTCGAGACGACGCCGCGCGAACTTGAGGAAGCCGCCGTCGTCGACGGCGCAACGCGCTGGCAGACGTTCCGCATGGTCGCGCTGCCGATCGCAAAACCCGGCATCGTCGTCGCCGCCATCCTCTCCGTCATCTTCTCCTGGAACAATTTCGTCTTCGGCATTGTGCTGTCGGGCCGCGAAACGCGCACGCTGCCGGTCGCCGTCTACAACATGCTCTCCTACGATCAGATCGCCTGGGGCCCGCTGGCTGCGGCGGCGATCGTCGTCACGCTGCCCGTTCTGTTGCTGACCGTGGTCGCGCAGCGCCAGATCGTCGCCGGGCTGACTGCGGGTGCGGTAAAGGGCGGGTGAGGGCGCGCTTGCACTCTCTCCGTCGCCTCTCTAATTTGCCTTGTCCTACAAATTCGTCACGCAGATCATGACCGACTTGCCCGTCCCCGAAACGCCGTCCGTGTCGTTCCTCTGCGATGTCGCAGTCGACGTCGCAGACCCCATCATCGTCGGCGATACAGGGGTAGGCGTCCGCCGCGTCATTCCCATCCTGGGCGGAACGGTCACCGGCCGCATCAACGGCCGCGTGCTGGCGAGCGGCGCGGATTTCCAGATCATCCGCCGCGACGGCGTCGCTGAACTGGAAGCGCTCTACGTCATCGAGACCGAGCATGGGCTCGTCTACGTCAAAAACTATGGCCTGCGCGACGGGCCCAAGGACGTGCTCGACCGTCTCGCGCGCGGCGAACTCGTCGATCCCAAGCTCGTCTATTTCCGCGCCTCGCCGCGCTTCGAGACGGCGGCGCCCGAACTGCAATGGATGACGAAGCGCATCTTCGTCTGTTCCGGCGCGCGCCTGCCCAAGCAGGTGGTGCTGCGCTTCTTCGAACTCCTGTGAGCGACACATGACAAGCAAGGTAGCCGAATTCTCCGCGTCCGAATGCGCGGCCATCGAGAAAGCCATCGCCGAGCGCAAGTCGATCCGCGCCTTCCTCGCCACGCCCGTGCCGCGCGACCTGATAGAGCGCCTGCTCGACATCGCCGCGCGCGCGCCGAGCGGCACCAACATGCAGCCGTGGCGCGCGCATGTGGTCGTCGGCGCCGAGAAGGAGAAGGTGACCAAGGCCGTCTTCGCGCATTTCACCGAGACCGGCGGCCAGCGTCACGATTCGGAATACAAATATTATCCCGACGAATTCTTCGAGCCCTACCTGTCGCGCCGCCGCAAGGTCGGCTGGGACATGTACGGCATCCTCGGCATCAAGAAGGGCGACAACGCCGCCATGGCCGCGCAGCATGGCCGCAACTACATGTTCTTCGATGCGCCCGTCGGCATCATCTTCACTGTCGACCGGCGTCTGGAGATCGGCTCGTGGCTCGACTACGGCTATTTCCTCGAAGCGTTGTCGGTCGCAGCGCGCGCGCATGGGCTCGAGACCTGCTCGCAGGCCGCCTTCGCGTACTTCCACAAGCCCGTGCGCAAGGCGCTGGACCTGCCCGACGAGGAAATGGTCGTCTGCGGTTTCTCGATCGGCTACGCCGACTGGAGCGCGCCGATCAACGCGCTCGAGACGCACCGCACGCCCGCTAAGGAATTTGCGACGTTCCGGGGGTTTTGACGGACCGCGCGACGCCACAAGAGACTTCATCCTGAAGAGCGCCTGAAAGGCGCGTCTCGAAGGATGGCGGCATCAGAATTGCTGATCCGGCCACCCTTCGAGACGCCGCCGCGCGGCTCCTCAGGGTGAGGATTGGCGGATATCGGAAACAGCTCACAACAGCCGCAACTGCCCATCCGCAGCGCCTGCGCTCAAACCCACCGCGCGCCGCTCGATCTCCAGTATCCGCAGCTTGGTATTCACGCCGCCGCCCGCCGAAAACCCGCCCGTCCTGCCATTGGCCGCCACCACGCGATGGCAGGGCACGATGATCGCGAACGGGTTGCGTCCCAGCGCTTGCCCCACGCCGCGCGCGGCGCCGGGCTCGCCGATCGCGCGGGCGATCTGGCCGTAGGTGCGGGTCTCGCCGCAGGGAATGCAGCGCGCGGTGACGTAGACCTGCGCCTCGAAGGCGCCGACGCGATCCATGTCCAGTGCGATGTCGGAGAGATCGACCGCGCGGCCGGCGAGCAGCTTGCCGATCCTCATTACAATCTCGGCAATCTCGGCCGGCGGCTTGCGTTCGAATGGCGCGCCGGCGCGGCGCGTCAGCCGGGCGCGCGTCGCCTCCGGCGTTTCCTCCGGCAATTGAAACGCCTTCACGCCGCGCGGGCTCCAGGCGAGGCCGCAAAAGCCGATCGGCGTGTCGAAATAGGTCGAGCCATAGCCGTCCATGCGCGGAGTCTAGCAGGCCGCGTCCGCCTGCGCGATTGCGCGCTTGCATCGCGCCCGCGCATTCTCTAGCGGTGCGAGGAGAGAGCGCGGCCGTCCAAGGCCGCCCGGATGGAGGAATGCCGATGCTCGTCGCCAGACGCGAACGCAGGGTGGAATGGGGCGACTGCGATCCCGCCAAGATCGTCTACAATCCGCGCTTCTTCGACTGGTTCGACAATTGCACCGGCGGGCTTCTCGAAGCTGCGGGCTTCCACAAGCGCTGGCTGTTCGAAAATCTCGATTTCGCCGGCATTCCGCTGGTCGAATCCCGCGCCAAATTCATGAAGCCCGCGCGCTTCGGCGACACGGTGACGATCGAGACGCAGGCGACAGACATCCGCCGCTCGTCTTTCGACATCCGTCATCAATTGTTCAATGGCGGCGAACTGGCGATCGAGGCTTTCGAGACGCGCGTATGGACGGCGCGCCACCCCGACGATCCCAACAAGATGAAATCGGCGCCGATCCCGGACGACATCGTGCGCGCGCTGAAGGGCGAGGCGAAAAGCGGCTGACGATCCCGGCGTAGGCCTCAGCCGATCCGCCGCACCCAGCCGTGCGGATCGGGCGCGTCGCCGCGCTGGATGCCGACGAGTTGCGCCTTGAGCGCCGCCGTCGCCGGGCCGACTGAGCCATCGCCCATCACGATGTCGCCGGCCGCGCTCTTCACCTTGCCGATGGCGGCCACCACCGCCGCCGTGCCGCAGGCGAAGGCCTCGCGCAGCTTGCCGCTGGCGGCGTCCGCGCGCCACTGGTCCATCGAATAGCGCTCTTCCCGCACGATCCGACCGTCGGCGCGGGCGAGCGTCAGAATGGCGTCGCGGGTGATGCCCGGCAGGATCGTGCCGGTCAACGGCGGCGTCACCAGCGCGCCGTCGTCCATCACGAAGACGACGTTCATGCCGCCGAGTTCTTCCACCCATTTGTGTTCGGCCGCGTCGAGAAACACCACCTGATCGCAGCCGTTGTCGATCGCCTCGGCCTGCGCCAGCAGCGAGGCCGCGTAATTGCCGCCGCATTTGGCCGCTCCCGTGCCGCCTTCGGCAGAGCGCGTGTAGCGGTCGGTCAGCCACACCGTCACCGGCTTCTCGCCGCCCTTGAAATAGGAGCCGACGGAAGAGGCGATCAGCACGAACAGATATTCGTGGCTCGGCCGCACGCCGAGAAACGCCTCGGTCGCGAACTGGAAGGGGCGCAGATAGAGGCTGCCGTCGCCCTTCGGCACCCAGGCGCGGTCGACCTTCACCAGTTCTTCGACCGCCTGCATGAAGACGGATTCCGGAATGGCCGGCATGGCCATGCGCTCGGCCGACGCATTAAAGCGCTGCGCGTTCTGCTCGGCGCGGAACAGGGCGATCGAGCCGTCGGACAGGTTGTAAGCCTTCAGGCCTTCGAAAATCTCCTGCCCGTAGTGCAGCACGGCGGCGGCGGGGTCGAGCGCGATCGCCTCGCGCGCGCGAACCTCCGCATCGTGCCAGCCGCGATCCACCGTCCAGCGGATCGTGACCATGTGGTCGGTGAACACCTTGCCGAAGCCCGGATCCTTCAGCGCCTCGGCGCGCTCCGCCACGCTGGCGGGGCGGGTCGACGGACTGTGCGAAAAGACGATCTTCTGATGGGCGTTCATCCGGGCGATCCATTTCTTGGCGTCAGACGCGTCCTGATCCGATAAACCTTGGCCCGATCATGTCAAGCAGGCTGACCTATCCGGCCTTGCCGCGCAGAAAATTGATGACGCCGGAAAAATCGTCGCCGGAATGGCCGGCGGCGTTGAACAGGGCGTAAACCTGCGCCGCCGCGGCGCCCATCGGCGTCGCCGCGCCGGCTGACGCCGCCGCCTCCTGCGAAAGCTTCAGGTCTTTCAGCATGAGCGCGGCCGCAAAGCCCGGCTTGTAGCCGTTGTTGGCCGGCGAGGTCGGCACGGGGCCGGGCGCCGGGCAATAAGTCGTCAGCGACCAGCTCTGCCCTGACGAGGTCGAGGCGACATCGAACAGCGCCTGCGGCGCGAGGCCGAGCTTTTCGCCGAGCACGAAGGCCTCCGCCGTGGCGATCATCGTCGCGCCCAAAATCATGTTGTTGCAGATTTTGGCGGCCTGTCCCGCGCCGGGGCCGCCACAATGGACGATCTTCTTGCCCATCTGCTCGAGGATCGGCCTGGCGGCGGCGAAGGCCGCGTCCGCCCCGCCGCACATGAAGGTCAGCGTCGCCCCCTTGGCTCCGCCTGTGCCGCCGGAAACGGGAGCGTCGACGCTGGCCAGCCCCGCCTTTTCCGCGAGCGCATGGGCGGCCCGCGCGCTGTCGACGTCGATAGTCGAGGAATCGATGAACAGCGCGCCTTTCTTCGCCAGCGGCGCGATTTCCGCCCAGACCGAGATCACGTGCTTGCCGGCCGGCAGCATGGTGACGATCACGTCGGCGTCCTTCACGGAATCCGCCGCCGAGGCTGCGACCGAAATGCCTGATTTAGCCGCCTCGTCGCGCAGGAAGGGAACGAGGTCGAAACCGCGCACCGCATGGCCGGCCTTGGCCAGATTCACGGCCATCGGCCCGCCCATATTGCCAAGCCCGATGAAGGCGATGGTGGTCATGATTTCCTCCCTGAAGCGTCGTTTCCGGAAGTTCGGTAGCACAAGCCGCAAGCCCCGTCTTTGCCGCGCGGCGCAAACCGGGCTTGCAGGCTAAGCGCGCGAGCGGCCGGTTCACGCGAATGTCACCCAGCCGAGGTCGCATTTGGTCGCCGCCCCGCTATGGTGCGCCATGATCGACGCCGCGCCGAAATCCGCGCCCGTCCCGTGGCGGCGCTATGCGCCGCTCGCGGCCATCGCGGTCGCGCTGGCGCTGTTCTTCGGCCTGCGCCTCGACCGCTATGTTTCCCTGGAACTGTTCATCGACAGCCGCGCGCCGCTGATGGCGTTGATCGACCGGCATTTCGTCGGCGCGCTTGCGGGTTTCGCGGCTATCTATGCCGGTCTCGTAGCGATTTCGGCGCCGGGCGCGACGCTGATGACGGTCGCCGGCGGCGCGCTGTTCGGGCTGAAATACGGATTGGCCGGCTCGGTCGTCGGCGCGACGTTGGGCGCCTGCGCGCTGTTCCTGGCGGCGCGCTCCGCGCTCGGCGAGACGCTCGGCGCCCGCGCAGGCCCGAAACTGCTTGGCTTGCGCGACAGGTTCAAGGAAAACGCGATCGGCTATCTTCTCTTCCTGCGGATGTCGCCGCTTTTTCCCTTCTGGTTCGTCAATCTCGCCGCCGCGCTCGCCGGCGTGCCGCTGCGAACCTTCTTCTGGACAACAGCGCTCGGCGTTGTGCCCGCCGCCTTCGTTTTCACCATGGCCGGCGCCGGCATGGACGAGATCGTCGCCGCCGCGCTCGCCCGCCGCGACGTCTGCCGGGATGCGGGCGGAGTGGTCTGCAAACTCGACCTCCCCTTGTCGTCCATCGTCACGCCGAAGATATTCGGCGTTCTGGTCGGCCTGTCGCTGTTAGCGCTCGCGCCGATCGCCGCGCGGCGCATCTGGGCGTCGCGCAAGCGGGTGGCGGCGAAATGACCGGACGCGCGGCTTGATGGAGATGCTCACGCCCGACATCTGCGTGATCGGCGCAGGCGCCGGCGGCCTGTCGGTCGCGGCCGGCGCCGCTCGTCTCGGCGTCTCCGTCGTGCTGATCGAAAAGGGTGAGATGGGCGGCGATTGCCTCAACGCGGGCTGCGTGCCGTCCAAGACGCTGATCGCTTCGGCGGCGATCGCGCAGGCCATGCGCGAGGCCGACCGCTTCGGGGTCCATGCGGTCGAGCCGCGCATCGAATGGGATGTCGTGCGTCAGCGCATCCGCCAGACGATCGCCGCCATCGCGCCCAACGATTCGCAGGCGCGCTACGAAGCCATGGGTGTGCGCGTGATCCGCGCCGCCGCGCGGTTCACCGACAGGCGGACGGTCGAAGCCGGCGGCTTTGCGGTGCGCGCGCGCCGATTCGTGCTGGCGACGGGCTCCGCGCCGGCCGTTCCGCCAATTCCCGGTCTCGAATATGTCCGCCATCTCACCAACGAGACGATTTTCGATCTCGACGTCCCGCCGCGCCGCCTCATCGTCATCGGCGGGGGGCCGCAGGGCCTCGAATTGGCGCAGGCGTTCCGGCGGCTGGGCGCCGAAGCGATCGTGCTGGAGGCGGAGCGTGCGCTCGCCCGCGAGGACCCGGAGCTTGCCGCCGTCGCGCTCGATGGGCTGCGCAGCGAAGGCGTCGAAATTCGCGAGAGCAGGCCCGTCGCGCGTATCGAACCGAGGTCCGAGGGCGTACGTGTCGTTCTGGGCGGCCCTGTTGTCGAGGAGACGGTCGACGGCACGCATCTGCTGATCGCCGCGGGCCGCAGACCCAATGTCGAGAACATCGGCCTCGAGGCGGCGGGCGTCGATTTCGACAGCGCCGGCGTGAAGACCGGCGGCAATCTGCGCACCTCCAACCGGCGCGTCTACGCGGTCGGCGACGTCGCGGGCAGGGCGCAGCTGACGGCGGCCGCCAATTATCAGGCCGGCCTCGTGCTGCGGCAGATATTGTTCCGCCTGCCGGCGCGCGCGCGCCATGAATGCGTCCCGCGCGTGACCTATACCGATCCGGAGATCGCCTGGGTCGGTCTGTCCGAGGAGGAGGCGCGGCGGCGCAACAGGCGCATCCGCATCCTGCGCTGGAGCCTGGCCGAGAACGATCGCGCCCGCGCCGAGGGCGCCCCGCAGGGCCATATCAAGGCCGTCGTCGCGCGCGACGGACGCATCCTCGGTTGCGGCATTGTCGCGCGGGCGGCTGGCGAACTGATCGCGCCATGGGCGCTGGCGCTCTCCCGCGGCCTGATGGCGCAGGACATGGCCAATGCCATATTCGCCTATCCGACCCTGTCGGAAGCTTCTCGGCGCGCGGCGTTCGGCGTCTACGCCGACAAACTGGACAGGCCCTGGGTCAAAAGCATCCTGCGCTTTCTGCGCAGGTTCGGGTGAGCGATGGACGAGGCGACGAGCGGCCGGATCGGGGCGGGGCAGGGGCGTGCGATCCATCCGCCGCGCTTCGGCCTCGCTGGCCGCGTGCTGCTGATGATCGTGGCTTTCGTGCTGCTGGCGGAAGTCGCGATCTACATCCCCTCCATCGCCAATTTCCGCAACAACTGGCTGAGCACCCGCCTGTCCGCCGCCTATACGGCCGCTCTCGTGCTGGACGCGGCCCCGGAGGGCATGGTCCCCCAGAGTCTCAAGGTCGCGATTCTCGACAGCGTCGGCGCGCGCATGATCGTGCTGAAGCGCCCCGACAGCCGTCGCATGCTCGCGGTGTCCGACATGCCGCCTGAAGTGGACGAAGTCGCGGACCTGCGCGACCAGACCGCATGGGAGGCGATCACCGCCGCCTTCCGCACCCTTCTCGCGCGGCCCGGCCGGATTCTGGATGTGCGCGGGGCGGCGCCGATGGGCGCGCAATATGTCGAGGTCGCCATCGACGAGAAGCCGCTGAAGGCGGCGATGCGCGCCTATTCGCTCAACATCCTGGTGCTGTCGCTGGCGATCTCGCTGATCGTCGCGCTGCTCGCGGTCGTCGCCCTCTCAATCATGGTGCTGGCGCCGGTGCGGCGCCTGACCGGCAATGTCGTCGCCTTCGCCGCGGCGCCCGAGGACGCTTCGAAGATCATCGCGCCGTCGGGCGCCGGCCACGAGATCGGCGCTGCGGAAGAGGCGCTGGCCGACATGGAACGCGCGCTGGCGCGTGAACTGTCGGAAAAAAAACGCCTCGCCGCCTTGGGCCTCGCGGTCGCCAAGATCAATCATGATCTGCGCAACATGCTGACCTCGGCGCAGTTGATTTCGGACCGTCTGGCGTCGGCCTCGGATCCTTTGGTCGTGCGGCTCGCGCCCAAGCTTGTTGCGACGCTCGACCGCGCGATCCGCTTCTGCCAGGCGACGCTCACCTATGGCCGATCGGTCGACGAGACGCCCCGCCTCGCCCCGACGCCCTTGCGGCTGATGGCGGCGGAAGCTGCGGAAACCGCCATGCTGTCGTCGCGCGCGGCCGTGGAATTCCACAATGAGGCGCCGCAGGATTTCATCATCCAGGTCGACCGGGAGCAATTCTTCCGCGCGTTGCTCAACCTCTTCCGCAACGCGGTGGAGGCGCTGGACAGCGCCGGCTCCACGGTCGGCCCGCCGGCCATTCGCCTGTCCGCCGCGCGCGAAAACGGGACGGTCTCGATCGTCGTCGCCGACAACGGACCGGGCCTGCCGCCGGCGGCGCGCGAAAACCTGTTCGCGGCCTTTCGCGGCGCCGCGCGTCCCGGCGGCACCGGCCTCGGCCTTGCAATCGCCGCCGATCTTGTGCGCGCGCACGGCGGAACGATCGGTCTGGCGCAGGTCGCCGACGCCGCGTGGCCGGGCGCAGCCTTCCGGATCGCCTTGCCCAACCAGATCGGCGTCTCAGCGAGGCCGTCCGCACGGAACGAGCCGGAGGACAGCCGGCAATCCTGAAGGACGAAGACGACTTGCGTTTGGCCACGCGACCGGTTAGACGGTCGCAGCCCCGGCGCTCAGCCGCCGGAGCAGGACCCGGCGATCAGCCGGTCCCGCGCGCCCGTAGCTCAGCTGGATAGAGCACCAGACTACGAATCTGGGGGTCAGAGGTTCGAATCCTTTCGGGCGCGCCATTAAAATCAGAGACTTAGGTCGCCACCGCTGAGCGGCCAGTCAGCCACAGTCACACTGCCGTAACAGTGCGAAAAAACGCGTGGCGACAGTCCGCAAACGCAACGGTAAGTGGCAGGCGCAAGTCTGTAGCGCGCCGCGATCTTTGGCAGTAATCGACGCGATCTTTGGCAGTTAACCCGTAACGATCAGCTCGCCCCGCCGCACGCCCTCGCCGCGGCTGATCGTGTAGGTCACGTCGACCTCGGCCAGGGCGAACCGTTTGAAGACCTTCCGCACCTCGGGCGTGTCGTTGATCGACATGACGAAGCGACCCTGCAAGCTGGCCAGCGCCTTGGCCAGGCGCTCGAAATCCTCCCGCCCGAACATGTCCCGCCCGTAGTCGCCCTCCGAGCCCCAATAGGGCGGATCGAGATAGAACAGCGTCCCCGGCCGATCGTAGCGGGCGAGAAAATCGGCGTAGGGCAGCGCCTCGATGATGACGCCCGACAGTCTTTCGTGCGCCGCCTCCAGTATCGGGCCGAGCTTTGCTATGTCGAACCGCCCCGAATTCGTTGGCGACACGCCGAACGACCGGGCGGCCACCTTGCCGCCGAAGGTCGTGCGCTGGAGGTAGAGGAAGCGGGCTGCGCGTTCGAGATCGGTCAGCGTGGCCGGGTCGCTGGCCGCCAGCCGCTCGAATTCGCGGCGGCTGGTCAGCCGCCAGCGCAATTCGTCCATCAGCGGGACGTAATGGCGCTGCAACACGCGGAACAATGTGGCCACGTCGCTCGACAGGTCGTTGACGACTTCCGCCCTGGGCGCGCGCGTCCGGCGGAAGAACACGCCGCCCATGCCCACGAAGACCTCCGCATAGGTCGTGTGCGGGATCGCGTCGATCCGCTCGATGACGGCGGCCGCCAGCTGCTTCTTGCCGCCGACATAGGGGGCGACGGGCCGCGTCCTTTCGACGCTCCTGAATGTGTGATCGCTCACTGGTTTGAGTTACCCGAATCGGGCCAGCCTCTTGCCGCCGTGCATGGCGGCGACGGGGCGGCGTTAGAATTGTCTCGCCGGGCGGGCCCTTCTGACATGTCGGACCCGCAGTAGAGGGGCGTTGGCGCGCCCCGATGCCCCCGTCGCTCATGCGACGAGAGGTATGCTTTCACGCCGGCCAGCCGGCCTCGATGTCGATCGCCGAGAGCGCTGCTGGCGTAGCCGCCGCCTCGACCTGCGCCGACAAGGTCGCCTCGTGGTCGAAACAACCCTGAACATGCGCGCGCACGGCCTGCGCGATGGTGACGATCTGGTCGTGGCCGAGCGTCACGAAATTTCCGTCAGCCAGCTTCCATGTGACCACATAAGCGGGGTCGAGCATCGCGGCCATTACCGCGCCCGCGAATTTCGACTGCGCCGTGGCGTCGGTCGGGATTGCCATGCCATCGGCAAGGGTGCCGGCGACCTCGCGCCGCCAGCGCAGATTGGCGAGGTCGCGCAGGACAGTCGACTTTGCGTAGGGCAGTTCGGCCTCTGTAACAGCCGACAATGCGAGAGCGCGCGCTTGTATCCATGCGGTGTAGGCCTCCGCGTCGACAGGATCGGGCGCGCCTGCGAACCACAGCGACCGCGCCATCGCCACATGATGCGCGGCGATGCGATCCGGCGGCGCGTCCGTCCAGTCGGCGAGCGATTTGGCGTCGTCGATCTCGTGCTGGTCGACAAATTCGCCGGCCTCGCGCCGCTCCAGCAGCGCCGCCAAGCGCGCACGGGCGTCCTCGACCATGTCGTCGGGATATTCGGCAACCGCGTTGCCTTCTGGAGAGACATAGAAGCCCATGCGAAATCTCCCGACTATGTTCCGACCGGACCGATGAATGCCTTGGCCGACACGATGCCCGATCCGCTGTAGGCAGCGGCCATTCGGCCGACGACCTGAAAAAAGTTGGTGATGGTCGTCGAATTGACCGCCTTGAAATTGTTCGACCCTGAAATTGGCACGACCGCCCAGTCGATCGACACCGATCCGCCGGAGGCGTCGAGATCGAGTTGGATAGGCTGGAAGCCGTGCATCATGATCGGTGTTTTTTTATTCACCGCGAACCCGCCTGTCGGAACGCGACCGCGCGAGACGACGGGATAGTGCAGGCCGGTCGTGGACGGCTGCGCGAGCTGGTAGCCGGACCCGAAGCGCACGGCCTCGCCGGGCTGACGCGCGCCGCCGGTGTTGTTGGTGCGCGACCCGATGAGGCCGAAGGAATTGCCGTCCGACTGACCGTCGCCGTTCCAGATATGGCCGGTCATATGCGTTTCGGCGACGACCCCGTTCGGGCCACCGAGCGCCGACGTGAACCGCGCCTGCTTCGGTCGCCAGCTGTCCGACCCGTCGAGCGTGCGCCAGGCCCACCCTTCCGAGACGACAGGAACGCCCTCTATGACAGCGTCGACCGAAGCCCACGGCGCAGCGACAATGCCTGCGTAGGTTTCTTCGTTGTAGGCGTTATAGCGAAGCTGGCCGTCCGGCGTGCCCCAGTAAATCGAACTGTAGAGCGCAAAATAGTTGAAGTTCGCCTTCGTCGGATTGAATTCGTCCTCGGTCGCGACGTCCCACACGCGCGCTTCGGAAATTCGGTATTTCGCCCCTGCGGCGGGAACGCCGCTCGCAAGGTTGCCTTTCAGCGTCATGGCGCTCGCGCCATCGTCGGCGGTGATGACCTGCCAATCGACGACGTAACCGTTGGTGTCGAGGGTCGAGAAAACGCAATTGACATAGAGCCCGGCGATGCGATTGGCCGCCGGCGCATCGGCGCGCAGCACGACATGGCTGGCGTCGGCGGCAGAAACGAGCAGGCCTTCCTCGACCTTCTTGAAATCCTGGCTGACCGACATGGAATTGGAGATGCGGATATTGTAGGAACAGCCAGCCGTCCCGCGCACGCCATGCCCGCGCACATAGACGCCCGTGACAGGGCAGTCCAGGATGCGATCGTTCATCAACAGATCGTTGCACCTGCCCGTCGTGTCAAAGGGGCCATCTGCCCACACGGCGACTTCGCAGCACAGCGACCGCATCAGCGTCAGATCGACGAAGGACGACCCGCTGATGGCCGTCGTCGTCTGGAAGCCCCAGATATTGCCGTCGAGTTGGGGACCGTAGAAGCCGCCGTTCTGGTGCCCGTAGAGATGCGCGCCAGCGCCGCGCGGAAACCCGTAGGTCCTGCAACCGCGCATGCGCAGCCGTGTCGTGTTTTCGAAGCCCCAGCCGTGCATCGGCTTGGTCATGCCGCAGCCGCCGACGAGCGTGACATCCTCGACGATCACGCCGTCGTGCTGGCCGCGCGGAGATGTCGTCGTGTCGATATGCGGATGACGGATCGCATATCCTGCCGTCGCCTCCGGGCGCTGGACGAGCAGCGAAAGCGCCTGCGCGCCTTCGAGCCGGAACTGGCCATCGCCCGACCAGTATTTGCCGGTCACGACATAATCGGGCATCAGCAGATTGGTGAACGACGCTGGCGTGGCATAGAGCTTCTTGATGCCGAGCGTCGGCGAAGCGTAGAAGAACTTTTGGATCGCGGCGGTGTCGTCCGTGCCCGACACAAAGCGTCCGTAGTCGTCAACAACCGCGTCGTGCCTGGCGCCATATTGCTTGCTCGACAGATGCAGCTGCGGCTGCATGACCCATGCCTTCGAGCCATCGCCGCCGGTCGGAACGATCACGGCGCCGCCGTCGTCGACAAAGGTTCCCGCCAGACCCATGTTCACGC
>JASGFP010000046.1:0-27820 GCA_047605445.1 Rhodoblastus sp. | reverse complement strand
CTGCCGGGCCTGGCGGCCGCCGGCGGCATGCTCGCGCCGGCGCTGGTCTATCTCGCCTTCGCCGGCAAGCCCGCCGTATTCGCGCGCGGCTGGGCGATCCCGGCTGCGACCGACATCGCCTTTGCGCTCGGCGTGCTGGCGCTCATCGGTTCGCGCGCGCCGGCCTCGCTGAAGGTGTTTCTCGCCGCACTCGCCATCATGGACGATCTCGGCGCGGTCGTGATTATCGCGCTGTTCTATTCCGGCGGCCTGTCGCTGCCGATGCTCGGCGGCGCGGCCGCCTGTCTTGCCGCCCTGTTCGCGCTCAATCGTTTCAAGGTCGGCGCGCTGTGGCCCTATCTGCTGATCGGCCTGCCGCTCTGGTATTGCGTCCACGCGAGCGGCGTACACGCCACAATAGCGGGCGTGCTGCTTGCCATATTCATCCCGCTGCGTCAGCCCGCGCGCACGGAGGAGGAAGAGCTTTCGCCATTGCACCGGCTGGAACACGCGCTGGCGCCGTGGGTCGGCTTCGTCGTTACGCCGATCTTCGGTTTCGCCAACGCGGGCGTGTCGTTCGAGGGCGTGTCGCTTTCGGGGCTTTCCCATCCGGTGACGCTCGGCGTCGCGGCGGGCCTTTTTCTCGGCAAGCAGCTCGGCGTGTTTCTCGCCGCCCGGCTGGCCGTCGCCTTCGGCCTCGCCAACCGGCCGCATCGCGCGAGCTGGACGCAGGTCTACGGCGTGTCGCTGGTCTGCGGCGTCGGCTTCACCATGAGCCTGTTCATCGGCATGCTGGCGTTCCCGCCGGAGGCGCAATTGCTGGACGAAACCAAAATCGGCGTCCTCATCGGATCGCTGGCTTCGGCTGTCTGCGGCGCAACCGTTCTGCTGTTGGCTGGGCGTCAGAAGAGCGCCTAGGCCGCGCGCCCCTTCAGATCGTAAGCGTCGGCGGCCTCCACGCGCACGTCCACGATATCGCCGGGCCGCAGCCGCCGCGACGAGGCGATATGGATTGCGCCATCGATCTGCGGCGCATCCGCCATAGTGCGGCCCTTGGCGACGCTCGGCCCGACCTCGTCGACAATCGCCTTCACGCGCTTGCCGATCTTCTCACGCGAGATCTTGGCGGAAACCTTCTGCTGCGTCTCCATCAGACGCTTCCAGCGCGCCTTCTTCACCTCCGGCGCAACCGGCTCG
Source organism: Rhodoblastus sp. (assembly GCA_047605445.1). Taxonomy (GTDB): domain Bacteria; phylum Pseudomonadota; class Alphaproteobacteria; order Rhizobiales; family Beijerinckiaceae; genus JAJXWB01. The sequence continues at coordinate 26,644 of JASGFP010000046.1, read as the reverse complement.
AGCCCCAGGTCGTTGGCCGGCGCGCCGCCGACGGCCTCGTATTCGAAAGCGCCGACGCGGTCGATCTTCGCCTCGGCGAGAAAATCGAGAAGCTGGCGGAAATCCTCTTCCGTCTCGCCGGGAAAGCCGACGATGAAGGTCGAGCGGATCGCCAGATCCGGCACGTCGCGCCGCCATTTGCGCACGCGTTCCAGCATCGTCTCGTGATCGCCCGGCCGCTTCATCGCGCGCAACACGCGGGGACTGGCGTGCTGGAAGGGAATGTCGAGATAGGGCAGGATTTTCCCCTCCGCCATCAGGCCGAGAACTTCATCGACATGCGGATAGGGATAGACGTAGTGGAGCCGCGTCCACACGCCGAGCGAGCCGAGTTCGCGCGCGAGATCGATAAATTTGGTCCGCACCTCGCGGTCGCCGAAGGCGGACGGGGCATAGCGCGTATCGACGCCATAGGCGCCGGTATCCTGCGAGATGACGAGCAATTCCTTCACGCCCGCGCGCACCAGCTTCTCGGCCTCGCGCAGCACGTCGCCGGCGGGCCGCGACACGAGCCGGCCGCGCAGTTTCGGGATGATGCAGAAGGAGCAGGTGTTGTTGCAGCCCTCCGAAATCTTCAGATAGGCGTAGTGGCGCGGCGTCAGCTTGACGCCCTGTTCGGGAACGAGATCGAGGAAGGGATCGTGCGGCGCGGGCAGGGCGCGATGCACGGCCTCCATCACGCTTTCGAGCCCCTGCGGCCCGGAGATGGCGAGCACGTCGGGATAGGCCTGCATGATCTGCTCGGGCTCGGCGCCCATGCAGCCGGTCACGATCACCTTGCCGTTTTCCTCCAGCCCCGCGCGGATCGCGGCCAGAGATTCGGCCTTGGCGCTGTCGAGGAAGCCGCAGGTGTTGACGATGACGGCGTCCGCGCCGGCGTGGGTCTTGGCGAGCTCGTAACCTTCCGCGCGCAGCCGCGTGACGATGCGCTCGGAATCGACCAGCGCCTTGGGGCAGCCGAGCGAGACGAAGGAAATGCGTGGGGCGGGCTTGTCGGTCACGTCTGCGGTCATGCCGGGCAGATAGAGAAGGGGGAGGCTCAGCGCAAGGAAAAGCGCGGAATCAAACGAAAAGCCCGGCCACGAGGGCCGGGCTTCGTTTCCGCCGAGGCGGAAAGGATCGCGTGTCGATCAGTACTTGGCGACGACCGGCGCGGCGCCGCCCCAACCGAACTTGTAGTTCACGCCGGCGCGAACCATGTCGGCGCGGTTGGTGGACCGGACGCTGTAGAAATTGCCGGCCGTCGGGCTGAACATCGCAATGTTGCGGGTGCCGAGGTCGACATGGAGATATTCGATCTTGGCCGACCAGTTCGGCGAGAAGGCGTATTCGACGCCCGCGCCAGCGGTCCAGCCCGTCTTGCCGCTCGAAGCCGAGCCGAGCCAGAAATTGCCGTTCGACAGAACCATGACCTGCGACAGCTGGGTGTTGCCGAAGGCGAGACCGCCGGTGCCGTAGATGAGGAACTGGTTGAACGCGACGCCGAGGCGGCCGCGAACCGTGCCGAAAAGGCCCTTCGAACCCGAAGCCGTCTGAGACGCTTCGAGCACGCCCGTCGTCGCCACGCCGGCCCGGTTGGCCGTGCCGAGCGTGTTGAGATAGCCGAGGTCGCCTTCGACGCCCGCGACGAACATGCCCATCTGGTAGTTGAAGCCGACGGTGCCGCCGCCCGTGAAGGAATTACCCTTGGCCGAGCCGCTCGACACCGAGAAGAACGTCACAGGATCGGCAAGGCCTACATTGCCCTGAGAGCTGTTGAACTTGTTGTCGCCCCAGGCGTAGCCGGCGTTCACGCCGACGTAGAAGCCGGTCCATGTGAAGATTGGAGCCGGCGCTACATAGGCCGGGGCCATCTTGCGCGCGGGCAGGTCGGCCGCGAAGGCGGAGCCGGCGATGGTGGTCGCGGCGAGCGCCGCAGCAAAAGTCTTGAGCTTCATAGTGTCCCCCTGGATAAGAAGCTGTTGCAGTCTTTACGCGACGCTCCGCTCTTCCAAACGAAGCGGAAAACCATGCGCATCGGCTGGCCGTGCGCTGAAATTGACCCTAGAGAAGGTTGCGGCGCCTGGGAATAAGGCAAATCGCCAATCAGAGTTAATTGCGCCTGTTTCCCCGCGAATGTGGCGCGGTGGCCACATACTGAACGCCCAATTGTGTGGACACTGTCAAAATCGGGCCACGAATATCGTTGTGATCATTGAAATTACTCGATTTCGTTGCGTGGAACCCGCGTTTGGCGGTCTATCTGGCGAAATCAACAGTTCAGGCGCCTGCAAACGGCGCGAATGGCGCGATCCGCTTTTGCGCTCGCGCCTGCCTCACGCTAGTTTCCGGTCCGACATGGAGCGGACTCACATGAAAACGGCGCACGTCATTCTTGCTGCACTGGGCCTCGTCGCCGCGCTATCGGGCGCCCGCGCGGCCGATTACGCGGGCTCCTACGTCGAGGAAGTCGTGATCGCGCCGCCGCAGGTGTGGCAGGGGCATTTCACGGGCGGCCGCAATCTCGCGCCTGGCGTCCAGCCGACGGCGCTCGACTGGATCGACACGACGCAGCGCTTCGCCTCGCTCGGCGACTGCGCCCGCTGGATGCGCGATCTCGGACGCGAATATTCCACTTACGAAGGCTGGAAAGGCTGCCTGCGCATCCGCTAGGGCGCTTGCACAGGCCGGCATGCCGCGTTTTCGCACAATCAGACGCGTCCACCACAGCGCAGCCGACATGTTCGCGCTGGTCGCCGACATGGACTCCTATCCGCAATTCGTGCCGCTCTGCACGGCGCTGCGCGTGCTCAAGCGCGACTCGCGTGAGGACGGGACCGAAGTGGCGCTCGCCGAAATGGAGATCGGCTACACGGCGATTCGCGAGCGGTTCACGACGCGCGTCGCACTGGACCCCGCGCGCAATGAAATTCTCGTCGAATATGTCGATGGCCCCTTCCGGCATTTGCGCAACCGCTGGCGCTTTCGGGATATAGAGGAACCGCTGCCGCAGGATGGGCAGGCGCCGGCCAGGCGCTCCGAGGTCGAGTTCTTCATCGACTACGAATTTCGCTCGCGCACGCTTGGCGCGCTGATGGGCGCGGTCTTCGACGACGCCTTCCGCAAATTCGCCGCCGCCTTCGAAACCCGCGCCGACAAGGTCTATGGACGCGGCTGAACTGCGTTCTCCAGCAACTCCAGCGCCTGCGCGATCGCAGCCTGCCGCACGGCCGCGCGCCCGAGATCTCCGAACCGCCGCTCGACGTGAACGACAGGCCCGTCGCGCCGCGCGCAGGCGAAATGCACGAGGCCGACGGGCTTGTCCGTCGAACCGCCGCCGGGTCCGGCGACGCCGGTAACCGACACGGCGACCTGGGCGCGCGAATGCTCCAGCGCGCCTGCCGCCATCTCGCGCGCCGTCGCGGCGCTGACCGCGCCGACTGCGGCCAGCGTTTCCGGCGAGACGCCGAGCATGCCGATTTTCGCCTCGTTGGAATAGGTGACGAAACCGCGCTCGAGCACGGCCGACGAGCCGGCGATCTCCGTGATGAGCCCCGCGACCAGCCCGCCGGTGCAGGATTCGGCGGTCGCCAGCATCAGGCCCGCAGCGGTGTAGCGTTCCACCAGCTTCCTGGCGCGCGCCTCGAGGGCAGGGTCGAAATCCATCGCCTAGCCTCCAGCCGGCAAACGCACCGTGGCGGTCGCCATGGCGGCTATGCCTTCCTCGCGCCCGGTGAAGCCGAGCCGCTCGGATGTCGTCGCCTTCACCGCCACGCGCTCGACGGGCATAGCCATGATCTCCGCAAGCCGCGCCCGGATCGCGTCGCGGTGCGGCCCGACCTTCGGGCGCTCGGCGATCACGGTCGCGTCGATATGCGCGATCATGCCGCCGCGTGCGCGCACCCGCTCGGCCGCATAGGTGAGAAAGATATGCGACGCCGCGCCTTTCCATTGCGGATCGGACGGGGGGAAATGCGAGCCGATATCGCCATCGGCCAGCGCGCCGAAAATGGCGTCGGTGACCGCGTGCATCAGCACGTCGGCGTCGGAATGGCCGAGCAGCTTCATCGTGTGCGGAATGGCGACGCCGCCGAGCCAGAGATGGTCGCCCGGCTCGAAGGCGTGAACGTCATAGCCCGACCCCACCCGAATGTCGGAGAGGTCGCCTAGCAGCCGCCGCTCCGCCGCCTCGAGGTCGCCTGCCGTCGTGATCTTCATGTTGCCGGCGTCTCCCTCGAACACATGCACATTGTGGCCGGCCTTTTCGGCGACGGCTGCGTCGTCGGTCAGTTGCAACCCTGCCGCCGAGCGATGGGCGGCGAGCAGCAGCGCATAATCGAACGCCTGCGGCGTCTGCACCGCGCGCAGGGCGGCGCGGTCCGGCGTACCCGTCACAGCGCCGTCGCCATCCACCGACTTGATCGTATCCGTCACAGCGAATCCGGGGACCGCCGCCCCATGCCGCCGGGCCGCCGCGCAGGCGCGTTTGATTAAATCTACACTTGCAAACGGCCGCGCAGCATCATGAACCAGAACGATTTTTATGCCTTCATGTGAAGTCGATTCGAGCCCGTTGCACACGCTCGCCTGGCGCGTCGCGCCGCCAGCCGCCCATGGCAGCAGCCGCGCTTTGGCCCGTGCCGGCAAGGCTTCGATCGCCGCTTCATAGAGGCCAGCGTCGTCGGGATGGATCGTCACCAGCAACTTTGCTTCGGGCAGAGCCTCGGCAAACACGTCAAGAGTCCGGGTCAGGACGGGGAGGCCCACGAGCAGCCGGTACTGCTTCGGTATCTCGCCGCCGAAACGCGAGCCTCGGCCGGCGGCGACAATCAGGACGAGCGCATCGGCGCCTGCTTCGTGCGAGGACATGCCGGTTCAATCCGACGTTTCCGCGCCGCCGTCAATTTGCCGGACGCGGCATGACATATGTCAAGCTTGGAGCTTGTCGCAGCGCAGCATAATGTCTATTGTCTAGGCATGAGTGCAATTGCTCAAAACGTGGGCGCGCCGGAAAGGCCGACCATCGGTTTCGGCGAACTGCGGATAGGGGCGCCCGCGTTTCTGGCGCCCATGTCCGGCGTCACGGATATCGGCATGCGGCGCGTCGCCGCCCGGTTCGGCGCCGGGCTCGTTATTTCCGAAATGGTCGCCGCCAGCTTCTATCTCGCCGCCGACGAGGAGACGCGCCTGCGCGCCGAAGGCGAGGGCCTGCCGCTCCATGTCGTCCAGATCGCAGGCCGCGATCCCACCGCCATGGCCGAAGCCGCGCGCCTGGCCGAAGCCGCCGGCGCCCACGCCATCGACATCAACATGGGCTGTCCGGCCAAGCGCGTCGTCGGCGGCTATGCCGGCTCGGCGCTGATGCGCGAGCCCGACCTCGCCGTGGCGCTGGCGCGCGCGACGGTCGCGGCAGTCAAGGTCCCGGTCAGCGTGAAGATGCGGCTCGGCTGGGACGAGGCGCAGATCAATGCGCCGGAGCTCGCCCGCCGGCTGGAAGCGGAGGGCGTGGCGCTCATTGCCGTGCACGGCCGCACCCGCCAGCAATTCTATAAGGGCTCAGCGAATTGGGACGCGATTCGCGCCGTTCGTGACGCTATCGACCTGCCGCTGGTCGCCAATGGCGACTGCGCCAGCCTCGCGGACGCCCGCGCCATGCTCGCCGCATCCGGCGCCGATGCGGTCATGATCGGCCGCGCCGCCGTCGGCCGCCCCTGGCTCGTCGGAAAGATCGGCGCGGCGCTCGCGGGGCGAGACTGGCGCGAGCCGTCCGGCGTCGAAAAGGCCGAGGCCGCGCTCGCTCATTACGACAGCCTGATTGCGACCTTCGGCAAGGAGCAGGGCGTCCGCCACGCCCGCAAGCATCTTGCGGCCTATGCCGAAGCCGCTGCGGCCGAAGGCGCCGGCCTGCCGCGTGCGCTGCGCGGCCGCCTGGTGACGACGCCGGACGCCGATGAAGCCGCCAACCTGCTGTCGCGCTGCTGGTCGGAACGCGCCGAGGAGGCCGCATGAGCCGCGAGATCGACCATTTGTTCGTCGAAAGGCGGGCGCCGGTCCGCAATGGCGCGCGCGCGGCAATCGACCCGGCTCGCCTTCTGTCGGCCCTGCCCAATCCTGTTCTGGCGCTCGACGGCCAGAACCAGATCGTCGACGCCAATGCGGCGGCGGAAGCTTTCTTCGAAATGGGCCTGGCGACCCTGCGCCGTTATCGCATCGACGATCTGCTGCCTTTTTCCTCGCCCGTGCTCGGTCTGCTGGATCAGGCGCGCGCGCGCCGCGCAGCCGTTAACGAATATCGCGTCGATCTCGGCACGCCGCGCGTCGGCGGCGAAAGGGTGGCGGATATTCACGCCGCTCCGCTCGCCGACGATGCAGACAGCCTCGTTCTTATGCTGCAGGAACGGACAATTGCCGATAAAATGGACAGGCAGCTCACACATCGAGGCGCCGCCCGCTCGGTATCGGCGCTGGCGGCCATGCTCGCCCACGAGATCAAGAACCCGCTTGCCGGCATCCGCGGCGCGGCGCAATTGCTCGAAACGGCCGTCGAGGACGGCGACCGGGCGCTGACCCGGCTCATCTGCGATGAGACCGACCGGATCGTGAAGCTGGTCGGGCGCATGGAGATGTTCTCCGATGGCCGGCCGATCGAGCGCGAGAGCGTCAACATCCACAATGTGCTCGGTCAGGTGAAACTGTCGGCGCAATCGGGATTTGCGCGCCACATCCGCTTCACCGAGACCTACGATCCGTCCTTGCCGCCGGTCTTCGCCAACCGCGACCAGCTTGTTCAGGTCTTCATGAATCTCGTGAAGAACGCCGCCGAGGCGATCGGCACGGATGCGATCGACGGCGAGATCGAATTGTCGACGGCCTACAAGCCCGGCGTCCGGATGCGCACGCCAGGCTCCACGTCGCTCGTCAGCCTGCCGCTCGAATTCTGCGTGCGCGACAACGGCCCGGGCGTGCCCGAAGACATCGTCGCCAATCTCTACGATCCCTTCGTCACCACCAAGGCGAGCGGGACTGGCCTCGGACTTGCTTTGGTCGCCAAGATTGTCGGGGACCACGGCGGCATCGTCGAATGCGAGTCCCAACCGCGGCGCACCACGTTTCGGATCCTGATGCCGATGTACCGCGCAAAGGGGGGAGTCGTGCAGGATGGACGCGCTACGTGAAGCCCCGACGCTGGAGAGCGAATTGATGGCCGGCCGATCGATACTGGTTGCTGACGACGACATGGCGATCCGCACGGTGCTGAGCCAAGCCCTGTCGCGGGCCGGCTACGAAGTGCGAGCGACCGGCGTCGCCTCGACGCTGTGGCGCTGGGTGGAGGCGGGCGACGGCGATCTCATCATCACCGACGTCGTCATGCCCGACGAAAACGCCTTCGAACTCCTGCCGCGCATCAAGAAGCTGCGGCCCGAACTGCCGATCATCGTCATGAGCGCGCAGAACACGTTCATGACCGCCATCAAGGCCTCCGAGCGCGGCGCCTACGACTACCTGCCGAAGCCGTTCGACCTGAAGGAGCTGGTCGCTATCGTCGGGCGCGCGCTCAATGCGCCGCGCCCCGGCGTCGACCGCGATCCGCATCACGAGATCGAGGGGATGCCGCTGGTCGGCCGCTCGCCCGCGATGCAGGAAATCTATCGCGCGCTCGCCCGGCTCATGCAGACCGATCTCACGGTCATGATCACCGGCGAATCCGGCACAGGCAAGGAGCTGGTCGCCCGCGCGCTGCACGATTACGGCAAACGCAAGAAAGGGCCGTTCGTCGCCATCAACATGGCGGCCATCCCGCGCGATCTCATCGAGAGCGAACTCTTCGGCCACGAGAAGGGCGCCTTCACCGGCGCCAACCAGCGTTCCGCCGGCCGCTTCGAGCAGGCCGAGGGCGGCACGCTGTTCCTGGACGAAATCGGCGACATGCCGATGGAGGCGCAGACCCGGCTGCTGCGCGTGCTGCAGCAGGGCGAATACACGACGGTCGGCGGCCGCACGCCGATCAAGAGCAACGTGCGCATCGTCGCGGCCACCAACAAGGATCTGCGCGTCTCGATCCAGCAGGGCCTGTTCCGCGAGGATCTGTTCTTCCGCCTCAATGTCGTGCCGCTGCGCCTGCCGCCGCTGCGCGAGCGCACCGAGGACGTGCCCGATCTCGTCCGCCATTTCTTCAAGATCGCGGCGGAGGAGGGCCTTCCGCAAAAGCGCATGGAGCCCGCCGCTCTCGACCGCCTCAAGCGCTATCGCTGGCCAGGCAACATCCGCGAACTGGAAAATCTCACGCGCCGGCTTGCCGCGCTCTATCCGCAGGAGATCATCTCGGAATCGCTGGTCGAATCCGAGCTCGGCCAGGATTATGCCGCTCCCACGCACGTTGCCGCCGTCGATGCGCCCGTTCTGGCGCAACGCGCGGGCGTTCCCGGGCGCGACCGCGACAAGGACGACTCGCTCGGCGTGTCGGTCGAGCGCCATCTCGCGGACCTCTTCAAGTCTTACGGCGACGGCCTTCCGCCTCCCGGCCTCTACCACCGCATCCTGCGCGAGATCGAATATCCGCTGCTCTCCGCCGCGCTCGCGGCGACCCGCGGCAACCAGATCAAGGCGGCCGAACTGCTCGGCCTCAATCGCAATACCCTGCGCAAGAAAGTGCGCGACCTCGACATCAGGCTCATGCGTCTGCCGCGCTGATAAGCCCGAACGATTTCCCCCGGCGCCAGAAAAACGTCGCAATTGCGCAACACCGTTGCGTCGTTGCAACTCAGTCGCGGTTCCGCTAGCTCTTGGAGCGGGCGGATCGTTGGGGGCCGATGTCCGAAGCCGAAACAATCAGCGCGCCGCAACCGGCGCGCCGCTCGCGACGCCGCCTTCTGACGCGGTTCGGCGCCGTGGCTGTCGGCTTCGCCCTGCTGTGCGCGCTCGCCACCTTCTTCATGCTGTCGGGCCTGACGCCGGTCGTCGTCGACGACCGCCTGGCTCTGATCATTTTCGTAGCCAACGTGGTTTCCCTCCTCGTCGTCGTCGCGCTGGTCGTGGCGGAGGGCTGGACGCTGATTTCCGCCTGGCGTCGCGGGGAGGCGGGATCTGGCCTGCATTTCCGCATCGTGCGCGCCTTTTCGATCGCCGCCGCCGCGCCGGCGGTCGTCATCGCGATCGTCGGCTCCATCACCATCAATCAGGCGATCAGCCCTGCATTCCTGCATGACGTGCGGGCCTTCATCTTCAACACGGCGGAAGCCGCGCGGCTGTTTCGCCAGTCGCAATGCCGTTCGCTGCTGCAGGAGGCCCAGCTCACCGCAGCCGATCTCGACCGCGCCAAGCCGATGTACGACGCCGACCGCGCGCTGTTTCACGAATTCTTCGCCTCGCGCGCGCGCTATCTCGGCTTCACGCAGGCCGCGCTGATCCACGAGGACGGCGAGACGCTCGAGAAGGCCGACTTTCCGCCCGCCGGCAAGGAGCCGGCGGCGCTCGTCAAGCCGGAAGCCGCCGATTTCGCCGAAGCGCGCAAGAACGATCCGACCTGCGTCGTCGCCGACGAGGGCAAAACCTTCATCGCGCTGCGGCCGATCGCGGCCTTCCCCAACACGTTTCTCTACGCCGCGCGGCCCGTCGATCCGTTCACGATGGAATTTCCGCAGCAGGCGGCCAATCTCATCGCAATCTACAATTCCTTCGAAGGCCAGCGCCGCAATCTCGTCGTCGCCTTCGCCAGCATGTTCGGCCTGATCTCTCTCATCATGCTGCTGTCGGCCGTCTGGCTCGGGCTCGCCTTCGCCAACCGCCTGATCTCGCCGATCCGCCGGCTCATCTCGGCGACCGACGAAGTCGCGACCGGCAACCTCTATGTCCGCGTGCCGATCGACAAGAGCGAAGGCGATCTCGCCCATCTCGGCGAAACTTTCAACAAGATGACCTCGGAATTGCGCGTCCAGCAGAACCGGCTGCTGGCGGCCAGCCAGCTGATCGACGAACGCCGCGCCTTTACCGAAGCCGTGCTGTTCGGCGTGCCCGCCGCCGTCGTCGGCATAGATCCCTCGGGCATCGTCACCGTCGTCAATCCGTCCGCGGAAAAGCTGATGAACGTCGAGGCCGGCGCCAGCGCGATCGGCCAGCCGATTTCGGACGCGCTGCCGGAAGTCGGCGCCATCCTCCAGGACGCCGCGAGCCAGCGCCGGCCGATCCAGAGCCAGATATCCATGATGCGCGGCGGGCGCGAGCGCATCGTCAACGTAAGCGTGACCTCGGGAGCGTCCGGGGACGAGGGCCGCAGCTTCGTCATCACGCTCGACGACATCACCGATCTCGTCACCGCGCAGCGCACCTCGGCCTGGGCCGACGTCGCGCGCCGCATCGCGCACGAGATCAAGAATCCGCTGACGCCGATCCAGCTTTCCGCCGAACGCCTCAAGCGCAAATACGGCCGCGTCATCACGGTCGACCGAGAAATTTTCGACCAGTGCACCGATACGATCGTGCGTCAGGTCGACGACATCAAGCGCATGGTCGACGAATTCTCGTCCTTCGCCCGCATGCCCAAGGCGCGGCTCGAGGAGGATGAACTGATCCAGTGCGTGAAGCAGGTCGTCTTTCTGATGCGCGTCGGCCATCCCGACATCGAGATCGTCGAGCATTACGCCGTCGACAGGTTGCAGGCGATGTTCGACCGCCGCCTCATTTCGCAGGCGCTGACCAATATCGTGAAAAACGCGACCGAGGGCGTGACCGCGGTTGAAGGCGCCAACGGCCCGGGCCGTATCGACGTATCGGTCGCAGTCGCCGAGGGCGTGGCGGCGATCGACGTCATCGACAACGGGCGCGGTTTCCCGACCGAGAATCGCCAGCGCCTGCTCGAACCCTACGTGACGACCCGCAGCGAAGGCACGGGCCTTGGCCTGCCTATTGTCGCCAAGATCATGGAGGATCACGGCGGCGGCATCGAATTGCTCGACGCGCCGGAGGGGCCCGGCGCCTACGTCCGGCTGTTCATGCGGCTGTCGGGCGGCGCCGGGGCGCACACCGCAGACGCCCCGGATCGGATTTCAATGCACCCGAACGACCAGTTGAAGAGCGCGACGTAACATGGCCACTGACATCCTCATCGTCGACGACGAAGCCGACATCCGCGACATCGTTTCGGGCATCCTGTCCGACGAAGGCCATGCGACGCGAACGGCGAAGAATTCCGACGAGGCGCTCGCCGCCATAGAGGCGCGCCGCCCGCATCTGATGTTCCTCGACATCTGGATGCAGGGCTCGCGGCTCGACGGTCTGCAGCTCCTCAATGTCATCAAGGAGCATCACCCCGCGCTTCCCGTCGTCATGATTTCCGGCCACGGCAATATCGAGACGGCGGTGAGCGCGATCCGCGCCGGCGCCTACGACTTCATCGAAAAGCCGTTCAAGGCCGACCGGCTCGTTCTCGTCGCCGACCGTGCGCTGGAAGCCTCGCGTCTGAAACGCGAAGTCAGCGAATTGCGCTCGCGCGCCGGCGCGGTCGACAAGATCGTTGGCAAGTCGAGCGCGATGAACCAGCTCCGCCAGGTGATCGAGCGCGTCGCGCCCGCCAATTCGCGTGTGCTCATCACGGGCGCGCCGGGCTCGGGCAAGGAGCTCGTCGCACGTTCGATCCACGAATCCTCGAGCCGCGCCGCCGGACCGTTCGTCGTCATCAACGCCGCGACCATCACGCCTGAAAACATGGAGCTGGAACTGTTCGGCTCCGAGGGCCGCGACGGCCGCCGCAAGGTCGGCGCGCTCGAGGAGGCGCATGGCGGCACGCTCTACATAGACGAAGTCGCCGACATGCCGCGCGAGACGCAGGCGAAAATCCTGCGCGTGCTCGTCGACCAGAATTTCCAGCGCGTCGACGGCGCGACCCGTGTCCATGTCGATGTGCGCATCATCTCGTCGTCGTCGCGCGACCTCGCCAAGGCGATCACGGAAGGCGTGTTCCGCGAGGAATTGTTCCACCGGCTATCGGTCGTGCCGATCGTCGTGCCTTCGCTGGCGGATCGCCGCGACGACATTCCCGAACTCATCGGCTTCTTCATGGAGCAGGTGTCGCAGACGACCGGAATGCCGCGCCGCGTGATCGGCGCCGACGCCATGGCCGTGCTTCAGTCGCACGACTGGCCGGGCAACATCCGCCAGCTGCGCAACAATGTCGAACGCCTGATGATCCTGACCGCCGGCGATCCGGAGGCGGAGATCACGGCGGAAATGCTGCCCTCGGAGATCGGCGCGCTGGTGCCGGCGACGCCGAACGGGGCAGGGGGCGAGAAGCTGATGAGCCTGCCGCTGCGCGAGGCTCGCGAAGTGTTCGAGCGTGAATATCTGGTCGCACAGATCAGCCGGTTCGGCGGCAATATTTCGCGCACCGCGGAATTCATCGGCATGGAGCGCTCGGCTCTGCACCGCAAGCTGAAATCGCTGTCGATCGACTGAGCGTCTGCGAAATTTCTCTCGCAGATGCGAACGATCGCGCAAGTCGCGCGTTGTCCTCCTGAATGCGTCACCGGGCTCCACGCCCTGGAGATGACGCTCGATCCCCACCATCGACAGGAGGACAGGCTCATGGCTTACACACAGACATTCGACACCTCGAAATTCGGAACCGGACTGTTCGACCGCTGCGCGGATATGGCCCGCGTTGCGCGCGAAGTCGGCGAGGAAATGTTCAATCTCTCCGTGCGCAATTTCGAATCCACGGCGAAGGCTGGCCGGGAACTCGCGTCCGTCCGCGACTTCGGGCAGGCGGCCCGCATTCAGGCCGACTATCTTTCCAGCGTCATGGCGACCTTCGCCGACCATTCCGGCAAGATCGCCGAAATCGTGATGGAAGCCGGGCGTGAGGCGGGCGCCGAGGCGGCGCAGGCGGCGGAAAAAGCCAAGGACATGACCGAGAAGGCCGTGGCGGGCGCGACCAAAGCGGTGAGCAACGCCACGTCCGAGGCGAGCAAGGGTTTCGCCGGCGCGGCGAAATTCTGACGCCAGGCGTTGTTGCGACAGGGCGGACGGCGGAAGCCGGCCGCCTTTTTCATGTCGCCTCTGGCCTCTCCACAACACCCGCCCGAGCCGCCATGATTGCGCGGCGAATCGAATGGCGGGAACCGGCGGATGACGGAAGACGAGGCGTCGCAGGACTCAAGGCCCCCCAGCCTGCTCGACATGTTTCTCGGCTGGGCATGGGTCGGCATGATGGGTTTCGGCGGCGTGACGCCCTGGGCCTATCGCATGGTGGTGGAGAAGCGCGGCTGGCTCGACGCGCGCGAATATTCCGCGCTTCTGGGCATCTGCCAGATCCTGCCCGGTCCCAATACGCCCAATCTCTGCGTCGTGCTCGGCCAGCGCTATGCGGGCTTGGCGGGCGCCTTCGTCTCGATCCTCGGCCTGATGACGGCGCCGCTGCTCGCCATCGTCGCCATCGGCGTCGCCTATGACTATATGTCGGGCGCGCAACTCGTCCGCATAGCGGTCGGCGGCGCGGCTTCGGCTGCGGCCGGCCTCGTCTTCGCCGCCGGCGTCAAAATGGCGCGCGGCGCCCGGCTCGATCCCGTGCAGATCGGCATATGCGCCGCGACTTTCGTTGCGGTCGGCGTGTTCCGCACGCCGCTGATCTGGGCAGTCTTGATCTTTGGGCCGCTGTCGATCGCCTTCTTCCATTTCCGGCGCAAGGACGGGAAGGCGTCATGAAAAGCGACATCCTGCTGCGCATCGCGATCGACTTCTCGCTTTTGTCGCTGGTGGCGATCGGCGGCGCCAACGCCATCGCGCCGGAAATGCACCGCCAGCTCGTCGACGTCCTGCACTGGATGAACGATTCCGAATTCGCCAATCTTTTCGCGCTGGGGCAGGTGGCGCCGGGGCCCAACATCATGGTGCTGAGCCTGGTCGGCTGGAAGATGGCTGGCGTCTCCGGCCTGATCGTTGCGACGGTCGCAGCGCTCCTGCCGACCTGCATCCTCGCATGGATCACGGGACGTTTCGTCGCTCGCTACGGCCGCGCCGGCTGGTTCGATTCGGTGAAGGCGGGACTGACGCCCATCGCCATCGGCCTCGTCCTCTCGAGCAGCCTGGTGATGGCGCGCGCCGCCGATCACGACCTGCTCGGCTATGTGGCGACTATAGCGACCGCGGCTGTCGTCATATTTACGCCTATCAATCCAATCTATTCATTGGGCGTGTTCGCCGCGGCGGCTGCGGTGGCGCAGAGCGTGTGGCCGGGCGTCTAGCGTCGCCTTGGACAAAAGTTTTCCGTATACGGACCTTGTTGGAATCCACGGCAAGGGCCAATTATATCCGGCATGTTGTCCGCGCGGGGGGCAAGGCGGCCAGTGGCGCCGAGATTGCTGGTGGACAATCGTATGCGTCCTATTGCGGACGCCAAGAAGAGCAGGTCAGGCACAATGGCGACGGAACGCGCGCAAAATCTCCAGGACACCTTTCTCAATTATGTCCGCAAGAACAAGATTCCGCTCACGATTTTCCTCGTGAACGGCGTGAAACTGCAGGGCGTGGTGACCTGGTTCGACAATTTCTGCGTGCTGCTGCGCCGGGATGGCCATTCGCAGCTCGTTTACAAGCACGCCATTTCCACCATCATGCCGGGGCAGCCGATCCAGATGTTCGACCCCAGCGAAGAGGCGCCTGAGAAATAGGCGAAACGGGAAAAAGCTTGAGTTCAGGAGAAACGGGGCTGGACCTCGACGCCCGCGCGTCGGCGACGGGCGCGCGGGCGCTCGTCGTCGGCCCCTATCTCACGGCCCGCGCCGCGCCGGACGATTCCAATCTGCGCAGTCCTCAGGCGCGGCTGGAGGAGGCCGAAGGTCTCGCCCGCGCCATCGATCTCGACATCGTCGGCTTGAGCCTCGTGATGCTCTCGCAAGTGCGGCCCGCGACCTATCTCGGCAAGGGCAAGGTCGAGGAAATCGCCGCCCTCGCCAAGGACAACGAGGCCGACCTCGTCATCATGGATTGCGCGCTTTCCCCGGTCCAGCAACGCAATCTGGAGAAGGCGTTTTCGGCCAAGGTCATCGACCGCACCGGCCTCATTCTCGAAATCTTCGGCGAGCGCGCCCGCACCCGCGAGGGCGCGCTGCAGGTGGAGCTCGCCCATCTCGCCTACCAGAAATCGCGGCTCGTGCGCTCCTGGACCCATCTCGAGCGCCAGCGCGGCGGTTTCGGCTTTCTCGGCGGGCCCGGCGAAACCCAGATCGAGACCGACCGGCGCCTCATCCAGGAGCGCATGAGCCGCATCGAGAAGGATCTGGAGCAGGTCAAGCGCACGCGTGGCCTGCATCGCAAGAAGCGGCAGGACGCGCCTTACCCGGTGGTCGCGCTTGTCGGCTACACCAACGCAGGCAAGTCGACGCTGTTCAACCGGCTGACGCAATCCGAGGTCTTCGCCAAGGATCTGCTGTTCGCCACGCTCGACCCGACGCTGCGGGCGGTGAAACTGCCGCACGGCGCGCGCATCATCCTGTCGGACACAGTCGGTTTCATCTCGGACCTGCCGACCATGCTGGTGTCGGCCTTCCGCGCCACGCTGGAAGAGGTGATCGAAGCCGACGTGATCCTCCATGTGCGCGATGTGAGCCACGAGGATACGGAGGCCCAGAGCGCCGACGTCGAGCGGATATTGAGCGATCTCGGCATAGAGGCGCAGGATCACCGCCGGCTGATCGAAGTCTGGAACAAGGCCGACCTTCTGAGCCCGGAACGCCGCGCCGGCCTGTTGCAGGCGACGATGAGCCGACCGCCGGAGGCGCGGCCCGTGCTCGTTTCCGCCATGACAGGCGAAGGGATCGAGACGCTGCTGGCGGCGATCGAGAGCCGCATGGCCAGCGAACGCAAGCTGCTGCGCGTGAAGGTGCGGTCCGACGACGGGGCAGGGCTCGCATGGCTCTACGAGAATGGCGAGGTTCTCGCCCGCAAGCCCGGTCGCAACGGCGCGCTCGCCATCGACATCCGGGTCGGTCCCGAGCGCGTCGAACGGGTTCTGCGGCGCTTTCCCGACGCGCAGGCCGTTTGACGGGCTCGAGCGCCGTCGAGCCGCTCGGAGGGGTCCGCCATATTTCAGTCACGAAAGGCGCCTCCTATCCTTCCGGCGCGTGACGCATCGCGCCGCCCCTGTCCGTAGTTCAGTAAGAGGGGAGCCCCCGAATGCGAACGATTTCACGACCTCTTCTTCTGGCGCTCGCGGGTTGCGGACTTTCCGCTATCGGCGCCGCCCCCGCCGCCGCCGTCACCTGCCCATCCGGCCAGTTCCTGCAGGTTTCCAAAGGCAAGTGCATTTCCAAGGATTCCGCCCGCAAACTCGGCCTCGCCGCCCATGGCCACGGCGCCGCGCAGGCCGCGGTCAAGCCCGGACCGGACAAGGCGGGAGAGACGAGCGTCGCAAGGAGCGCGCCCGAACCGGAAAAGACTTCGGAAAAGACGGCCGACGCCGGAGTTGCGGAGACGACGATCGCCTCCGCAAGTCCGCAGATCGCCGCATCGCAGGCCTTCGGCTACGCGCCGCCGCAGACCGACGCGCCGAGCGTCCGCCGCAACATCGCACCTTTCGGCGCGCTGCAATTCGGCGGCTTGCGGTAGCGGGCAGGGCGCTCAGGCGTCCTTTTTCTCGCCCTGCTTGGCCTCGATCCAGAGCGCATCCATCTCGCTGAGCGTCGCCTCCATCGGCGAGCGTCCCTGCGCCGCAAGCCCATCTTCGACAAAGGCGAAACGCCGCTCGAATTTGGCGTTGGCGCCGCGCAACGCCGTTTCCGGATCGACGCCGGCATGGCGCGCCAGATTGACCATGACGAAAAAGAGATCCCCGATCTCGTCCTCGACTTCGGCTCGCGAACCGGATGAGACGGCTTCCGCCACCTCGCGGGATTCCTCGACGATTTTGTCCAGCACGGCGCGGATATCGTTCCAGTCGAACCCGACCTCGCCCGCAGTCCGCTGAAGCTCCAGCGCGCGGGTCAGGGCAGGCCGTCCGGACTTGACCTTTGCCAGCGTGCGAACCCCGGCGGCTGCCGCCCGGCCGGGATCGCGCAGCGCCTTCTGCCGCTTTTCCTCCGCCTTGATCTTCCCCCAGAGCGCGGAAACCTCGTCGGGCGTCAGACTTTTCGTATCGCCGAAGACATGGGGATGGCGCCGGATCAGTTTGTCGGTGATCGCCTCGACCACGCCGCCGAAGTCGAAGACGCCTTCCTCCTGCGCCATGCGCGCGTGGAAGACGACCTGCAGCAGCAGGTCCCCCAATTCCTCGCGAAGCTCCTCGCGATCGCCCTGCGCGATGGCGTCGGCGACCTCATAGGCCTCCTCGATCGTGTAGGGCGCGATGGTCGCGAAATCCTGCTCGAGATCCCACGGGCATCCTGTTTCCGGCGTCCGCAACGCCGCCATGATCTCGATGAGGCGGGAAATATCGCGCGATTTCTGCATGGAGCCCGAGCCAAAAGAAAAGCCGGCGCTGCATCGCCGCGCCGGCTTGAATAAAGGGCAGGGCGGCCCTGCCCGTCCGGGCTCAGGCCTGGATCGAAATCGCCTCGCGGCCCTTGGGCGTGTCGACGACCTGCATATTGACCGGCTGGCCCTCGACAAGGCGCTGGACGCCCGAAGAACTCAGCACGGAAATATGGACGAACACGTCCTTGCCGCCGTCGTTCGACTGCACGAATCCAAAGCCCTTGGTCTCGTCGAACCACTTGACCTTGCCGGAGACGGAGACGGCCGTCGACGGATCGGGCGCGGCGCGACGCGGCGGACGCGGGCTGTCGCCATAACCGCCGCCGCCGCCGAAACCGCCGGAGCGGGGCGGGCGTTCGGCCTGCGCGGTCGACAGGTCGGCCTCGAGGATGCGGGTGACCTGCTGGCCCTTCTGGCCAGACTGGACGTTGACCTTCAGCTTGGCGCCGGGCGGCAGGCTGTCATAGCCGGCCTGCTGGACTGCGCCGATGTGCAGGAACGCGTCGCCGGTGCCATTGCCAAGCTCGACGAAGCCGAAACCCTTGTCGGCCTTGAACCATTTCACGGTGGCGTCGATCGGGGGGCTGGAAGGCGCCATGGACGGCGCGCCCATGTCGGCAAAACCGCCGCCGGGCGGCGCCCCGAACGGCGACCGCGGCGGCCGGCTCTGGCGGGGGTTGTAATCGTAGCTCGGACCGTCGTCATCGAAACCGCGCTTGCGCGGGGGACGGAAATCTCTACCTTTGCTCATGCCTTATCGCTCGTTTCGCCACTTGCGTGCGGTTTCCCTGTTCCGCACGGGTTCCCCAAGAACCGCCACACCTGCGCACATGCCCGGCCGCCAGCTTTGACTGACTGGACGGGGCCGGCCTCCGCCTTTCTCCGACTTCGCTTTCGAATGCTACAAGCCCGCGCAAACCATCTTTTACAAGCAAAATAAAGAGCTGGCTACAGGCGGTTGCTAATTTTCTCATGAGTTTCGGGCGTTTTTTTAGGCGCGCCGCACGGCATCTCCCAAGCGGCGGCGGCGGCGGCATCGGCCGAATGGGCAGCGCATATCCAAACGAACGGCTTGAAGGAGAGGAGGCCTTTGATATGACATCCTCTTTTGATATCTAATTCGCATAATCAATATTATGGAACTTATACTGGCGATGTTACACTTGACATACCAAGCCCCATAATTTAGTGTTTCGACCATCGGAGCATTTGGCCATGAGCCTCAGAGAATCATCCCCGGTTGACGCGGTTCTGGCCCTCGACGTGACGACGGATCGTCAAACGGTTCTTCTGACGCTTCGCTTTGAAAGCGATACGACCGTCCGATTTCCAATGTCTCCAGAGGTCGCAATGCGCCTATGGGCGATTCTGGACAAAGCTCGGCAGGCAGAGGGCTGGTCAGCCCCATCCATGCCCGTCTCAATCGATAGAATGCAGTGAGCATCGTCATGGCTAACTCCGTCCTAAACGCCCGCCACTTCCAATGCGAGGAAGCCGCGTTCGAGTACGTTGAGGCCGCACTGTGGCCGAATGGCCCGGTTTGCCCTCATTGCGGCGAGGCTTCCCGCATCGGTCGCCTTGCGGGCAAAACCACCCGTCCGGGCCTGCGCAAGTGCTACGCCTGCAAGAAGCCCTTCACCGTGCGGATCGGGACCATTTTCGAGTCCTCGCATCTGGCGCTGCATCTTTGGCTGCAGGTCATCCACCTGATGTGCGCCAGCAAGAAAGGCGTCTCGACCCGTCAAATCCAGCGGATGCTCAATTGCAGCATGAAGACCGCTTGGTTCCTGACCCATCGCATTCGCCATGCAATGGACCCCGGATCGTCCACCCCGATCGGCGGCCTTGGCCGCATCGTCGAGGCGGATGAAACCGCCCTGACCAACTCCCGCAAGACCAAGCGCGGGCCGGAACGCAAAAAGCCGCACACCGTCGTCATGAGCCTCGTTGACCGCGACGGCCCGATTCGCTCCGTGGTTCTCGACCATCGCGGCGTCCGCCCGCACCTGAGCGCCCTGCTGCATCCCGAAAGCAAGCTCGTGACCGATCAGGCGCCGTTCTATCGCAAGGTCATGCCGGTCGGGCAGCACGAAGCGGTCGATCACTCCAAGTTCGAATACGTCCGAGGCGAGGTCCACACCAACACCCTCGAAGGCTTCTTCTCGATCTTCAAGCGTGGCCTGATCGGCATCTATCAGCACGTCGATAAGCGTCATCTTCACAGGTACTTGGCCGAGTTCGATTTCCGCCAGAACACCCGTCAGAAGCTCGGCATCAATGACAGCCAGCGCGCCCGGATCGCCGTGCAGTCTGCCAAGGGCAAACGTCTGACCTATGAAACAGCTCATTCGGAAGCGTCCGCGTAAGGGGGCCACGTAGATGCTTGGTGCAAAAGGCGAAACTCAACAAATCCGCCAGTTGACCGTAGTTGGTTCATCAGTCGCCGCCAGCCCGGAGGGGCTGGTGGCCATTGTGCTGGAGACGAGAGAAGCTGGTACGCTCGCAATTCCGATGACTCTTGAGTCCTGCGAGGCGCTTCGCCGGGATATTGCAGCCGCAGAAGGGTTCCTTCGTCAGAAGCCGGGAACGGCGTGAGGATGACCATGGCGCGCAAGCCTCAATCAAGGCCAAAACTGACCGACGCAGAACGCCACAAGCGCTTTGTCGACATGGCGAAGGAGGTTGAGGCTTCTGAAAAGCCGGAGGATTTCGACAAGGCCTTCGCGAAAGTTGTCACGCCTTCGGATTCCCTTGCTCGTCGCACCGAGAAGCCAACTTCGTCATGAAACCCTTCACCGCCATCAGAATATGCGAGGCCTCGTCGTGCGTGTACTTGTTCTCGACGTGCATGGTCGCGTTCCGCCAAGGGTGCTTTGCGGCGTCCAGTGAGGCGTGGAGAGCGTCAAACAACGCATAGTCCGGGCTCAACTTATCAGCCTGCGTCGGCCACTTTTGATCGATCCCGGCGCGGATCGCCTTCAGGATCGCCCCCCAGTTGCGTGCAGCCGGCGAGACGGGGTCCGGTATTGCCAGGCATGACGAGATTGCGTGGATGCCAATCTCAAGCAATCGCATTAGGTGGAAAACGGCGGCGGTCGAACGGCTGAGAGCTAGACATTTGGCGGCCTCGTCGAGTTCAAAGACGCCGTGTGATCTGAATTTCTCCTCAAATTCCGGTCCGAAAAGGGGCGCTCTAGGTGTGTAGAAATATGCCTCGGCTGAACTCAGGAACAGGAAGTTTCTAGCCCGCAACTGGTCCGACATGCGGCTGCTTATGTCAGCTATCGAATCGCGTAACTCATCGTAGGTCGGCGGATACTGCCGTCCTTCGACGCGCTCTCGCAGGCGCTCGATCGACGCCAACGCAGCATCCAATTCCAAATCATCGCAAATCGCCGCTGCCTCATCCAGCTTGACAGCGATCGTGCCTTTGAGCGGTTGATCTTCGACCGGCCTATGAGCCGTTGCGCCGGTGGTATCGCCTTGGATCCTGCTATCAATGAGCCATGCGATGGCGTCTATGTGCTGTGCTAGATCGAAGAATTGCCGAGCGTTCTTTTCGAGCATGTCCCATAGGCTCCAAACCCGGCGGGATTTGAAACCGTCAACGCCGCAGTGTCGAATCGCCGCGTTCACAAAATTATTCCTTGTGCGTAGGTATGTGAAGTGTAACGTCGCCCTTATACTGGCTCGAATCCATTTCCCAACGAGCGTTCGTCGCGGGCCATACATCTCGGCGGAACGATAAGCGAACGACCGGAACAGACCGTGATCGGGGCTGGTCGGCGTCTCTTCAGCCGGCGCGTGCGATCTCGACGGTGAGCCCGTCGAACGCCGGCGTCACATTGTCCGGCAATTCGCCGGCCAGTTTCGCGTAGTCCAGATCGGTATGGAGATTGGTCAGGATCGCGCGTTTCGGCTTCAGCCGCGCGATCCAGCCGAGCGCCTCGGCGACCGTTAGATGGTTCGGATGGCGCCGGTAGCGCAAGGCGTCGATGATCCAGACGTCAAGCCCCTCGAGCAGCGCCTGCGAATCCGGCGGTATGTCGCTGACGTCTGGCGTATAGGCGACGCCGCCGAACCGAAAGCCCAGCGCGTCGATGTCGCCGTGCCGGAACAGGATCGGCAGAGCTTCGATTGGCCCGCCGGGTCCGTCCACGACGATGTTTTGGCCCGGCCTTGCGCGATGCTCGCGCAGCAGCGGCGGGTACTGGCTGCCTTCGGGCGTCCGGAAAATATAGTCGAACTTGCCGCGCACGCCGTGCGAGGTCGGCTCGTCCATCCAGACCGGCAGAAGATGGCCCTGCTCGATCACGTAGGGCCGGACGTCGTCGATCCCGTGGATGTGGTCGGCATGGGCGTGGGTCAGCAGCACGGCGTCGATGTGCATCACGCGCGCGTCGAGCAATTGCTCGCGAATGTCCGGCCCGAGATCGACAACCACTTCGGTCGACCCGGCGATGCCGGCGCGCGACACCGACAGCGCGCAGCGTCGGCGGCGATTTTTCGGATTGGAGGGATCGCAGGCGCCCCAACCCTGGGCGACGCGCGGCACGCCCGCGGACGAGCCACAGCCGAGAATCGTCGCGGTAAAGCTCATGCGGCGAGCGGCGGCATTTTCGAGAAGATGCGTAGCGCGTTGGCGGTCGTCGCCTTCGCCAGATCGGCGACGCTCATGCCGCGCGCCTCGGCGACGACGGCCGCGGTCTTCTCCACGAAGGCCGGCTCGTTGCGCTTGCCGCGGAACGGCGCGGGCGCAAGGAACGGCGCATCGGTCTCGACCAGAATGCGGTCGAGCGGCGCGGCTGCCGCGATGTCTCGCAGCGCCTGAGAATTCTTGAAAGTCACCACGCCCGAAAAGGAAATGTAGAGCCCGAGCGCCAGCGCGCGTTCCGCCAGGTCGCGCGAGGCTGTGAAGCAATGGAGCAGGGCAGGAAAAGCCCCCTTCCCCGCCTCGTCCTCCAGAATCGCGGCTGTGTCGGCGTCGGCGTCGCGGGTGTGGATCACGAGCGGCAGTCCGGTCTCGCGCGCCGCCGCAATATGCGTGCGGAACACGCGCTGCGCCACGTCGCGCGGCGCGCGGTCGTAATGATAGTCGAGCCCCGCCTCGCCGATGCCCACGCATTTCGGGTGGGCCGAAAGCGCGGCGAGTTCCGCCACGCTCGCCTCGGGCGTGTCGTGGGCGTGATGGGGATGCGTGCCGACGGTGCAGAACACGTCGTCGTAGGCTTCCGCAATTCCCGCGTAGGTCGGGAAGCGATCGACATGGGTCGAGATGGTGATCATCCGCCCGACCCCCGCCTCCCGCGCGCGCGCCACAATGGCGTCGCGCTCGGGCGCGAAATCGGGGAAATCGAGGTGGCAATGGGTGTCGATGAGCATGCAAGTCTCGTCGTTTGGAATCAGTCGGCCTTCTTGCGAACGACCTCGGCCACGGCCCGGTCGCCGACCGCGACGTTCTCGACGACCTCCACATAGCGCGGAAAGATCGGCGCCGGCGCGGGCAGGGGCGTCCCCTCCCCTAGCCTGTGCTCCGCCATCGCATGGGCAAAATCGCGGGCGTCCTCAGGCTGCGCCAGCGCGTCGAGCAGCTTGGCCATTGCGCCAGGCATGGCCGGCTGCGCCATGATCGCCACCACGCGCAGGACTTCCGCCGTCACGCCGAGGACCGCCGCCATGCGCGCGGGATCGGTCTTGCGCTTCGTCCAGGGCTCTTCGCCCGCGAAATAGCGGTTGGCGTCGGCCACCACCTTGAACGTTTCCGCCAGCGCGGTGTGGATTGCGAAGGTCCGCATCGCCGCGCGGCACTTGTCCGGCAGCGCGTAAGCGGCGTCCAGAATTGCGCGATCGGCCTCCGTCAGTTCGCCCCAGGCGGGCGCCCTGCCCTCGCAATTCTTCGCGATCATCGACAGCGAGCGCTGCGCGAGATTGCCGAGATCGTTCGCGAGATCGGCATTGGTGCGGCTTACGATGGCTTCGTGCGAATAGGAGCCGTCCTGCCCGAAGGGAACCTCGCGCAGGAAGAAATAGCGCGTCTGATCGAGCCCGTAATCGGCGACAAGATCGGCCGGGCCGATGACATTGCCGACAGACTTGGACATTTTCTCGCCGCGGTTGAAAAGAAAGCCGTGGACGACGATCTGGTTCGGGACGGGCAGGTTCGCGGACATCAGAAAGGCCGGCCAGTAGATCGCGTGAAAGCGCGTGATGTCCTTGCCGATCACATGCGCGTCGCACGGCCAGAAATTTGCGCGCGGCGCCGCCGGATCGGGAAAGCCGGTGGCCGTGATGTAGTTCGTCAGCGCGTCGACCCACACATACATCACATGCTTCGGGTCGCCCGGCACGGGCACGCCCCAGTTGAAATTGGTGCGCGAGATCGACAGGTCTTCCAGCCCGCGCTTCACGAAGGCGACGATCTCGTTGCGATAGGTTTCCGGCGTGATGAATTCCGGATTGGCCTCGTAATGGGCGAGCAGTTTTTCGCCATAGGCCGACAGGCGGAAGAGGTAATTCTCCTCCTCCATCCATTCGACCGGGCTGCCGGTCGGCGCAAACTTCTTGCCCTCGGCATTGGTCGTCAGTTCGCCCTCGTCGAAATAGGCCTCGTCGCGGACGGAGTACCAGCCCTCGTATTTCGAGAGATAGATGTCGCCGTTCGCCTGCATCCGCTTCCAGATTTCCGTCACGGCGGCCGCATGGCGCGGTTGCGTGGTGCGCACGAAATCGTCCGTCGGCGCGTTCAGCAGGCCGCCCAGCTTGGCGAACTCGCCCGACACGCGGTCGACGAACTGCTGCGGCGAAATCCCTTCTTTGGCGGAAGCCTGCTGCACCTTCAGCCCGTATTCGTCCATGCCGGTGATGAAGAACACGTCATGGCCATCGAGCCGCTTGAAGCGCGCGATGGCGTCGGTGGCGATGCGTTCGTAGGCGTGGCCGATATGCGGCGCGCCATTCGCATAGGGAATGGCCGTCGAGATCATGAATTTGGGGCGCGTGGTCATGGCGCCGGTTTACTCGGCTTTGCGGATCAAGGCGAGGGTTTCGGCGCGATGCCCGCCCGGGGGTTAGCGCCAACGGTTCGCCAGCTGGAGGACGGCCCAGGCTCCGAGCAACGCGACGACCATCGTGCCGGCGAGCGCGATGGCGAGCACCGGCCCGCCGGAAGCCGCAAAGCTCGACCCGTTGGCGAAGGGCGCGAGCAGCGGAACCAGCAGGAAGCCCGCGAGGGGCGCTGCGAGAAAGGCGCCGATGAACGAGCCGAAAATGTTCACGATCCAACCCACTGCGCCGCGCCTGCGCGTCCAGGCCTCGTGGATCGCCACCGCGAGCGCGCCGGCGAAGACAGCGAGCGCGATCGTCATCGACCCTCCGACGCTGGAGCCCGGGATCGCACCGCTCGCCTGAAGCAGCAGCAGACAGGCGACGGAAATAAACAGGATGTACATCATTGTCTCGGGCCCCTCGCGCCGCCGCCCGGTCAGTCAGGCATGGCGGTTCCGGCCATTCGACATTTGAGCAAAAGGCCGCCGGGCGAAGTGCGATTTCAAACGTCGCGGCTATTTTGTCGCCGCGACGAGATCCTCGAACATGCCCAGAATCAGCGCGCGCTTATCGAGATTGTAGATCTCTGTCTCGCGAACGGATTTGCCGATCTTTTCCCAAGCGTCGGCCAGCGGCGCGATGCGACGCGGGCCCTGCCCCGTCGCCTGCTTCACCCGCGCATCGAGCCACACGAAAACCGTCTCGACGAAGGCGTCGTATTCGTTGACCGCGGTCGGCCGCGCCACGGCGTCGATCAGTTTCTGCACGCCGCCCCAGTCGACGGTCGGCAACGCGCGCAGCAGTTCTTCCGTCAAACGCGCGGAGGCCGCGCCCTGCCGCGCCAGAATGCGGATCGCCTCGCGCACCGAACCGTCGGCCGCGCGCGCGGCCTTTTCGATGTCGCCCTTGCTGTATTTGGCGAAGGCCGCGCCCTGCGCTTCGATCGCCTGCACGATGTCTGCGGAGGCAAGCGGCTGCAGCATCAGCTTGCGGCAGCGCGACCGGATCGTCGGCAGAAGGCGGCCCGGCTGATGCGCCAGGATGAGAAACAGCGCCTTGGCCGGCGGCTCTTCCACCATCTTCAGAAGCGCATTGGCGCTCGACTTGTTCAATTCGTCGGCGCAATCGACGATGCATACGCGCCACCCGCCGCCCGCCGCATTGTGATGGAACATGTGCAGCGCGCGCCGCGCATCCTCCACGCGGATTTCGGTGAAATGGCGCGGCGTGGACGCTTTGAAATTCCATTCGCGCCGCAGCAGGAAAATGTCCGGCGCCGACAGGGAATCGATCAGATGCGACGCCTTGGCGTCGGGATCGACGTAGAGATCGCCCGCGCGCTGGACCGCCGGCAGGCGCGGATCGGGATGGGCGGTCAGAAAGCGCGCGACACGCCAGGCGAAGGTCGCCTTGCCGATCCCCTGCCGCCCGCCGATCAGCCAGGCGTGCGGCAGCCGGTCGGCCTTGTAGGATTCGAGGAACGCGGTTTCGGCGGCCGCCTGACCGAACAAGGTCTTGTTCTTGCGCGGCGGCAACGCGCCGTCGAGAACGTCGCTCTCGGGCGGGGCCTCCTCGCGGCGGCGCGCGCTCATGTCCCGGTTCCTTTCAGCACGGCTGGAAAGGCGCCGCGAACGATCTCCCAGATGCGGTCGGCGATGTCCTGCTCGGATGCCGCGGCGTCGACGACGCGCACGCGCGCCGGCTCGTGCGCGGCGATGTCGAGAAACGCCGCCCGCAACGCCTTGTGAAAGCCGAGTTGCTCGCCTTCGAAACGGTCCGCCGCGCCGCCGCCCGCTCGAGCGCGGGCGCGCGCAAGGCCTGCTTCGGGATCGAGGTCGAGAAGGATCGTCAGATCGGGCTTCATCGCGCCGACGACGATCCGTTCGAGCGCGGCGATCAGTTCAGGCCGCGCCTTGCCGGCCGCGCCCTGATAGGCGCGGGTGGAATCGGCGAAACGGTCGCAGATCACCCATGCGCCCTCGGCGAGCGCCGGGCGGATCAGCGTCTCGATGTGGTCTATCCGCGCCGCGCCGAACAGCACGGCTTCGCCAAAGGAGCCGAGATCGGCCGCGCGGCCGATCCGCACGAAACCGAAGCGGCCCGGACCGCGCCCGGCCGCTTC
>JASGFP010000045.1:0-27848 GCA_047605445.1 Rhodoblastus sp. | reverse complement strand
CAGCTCACCCAGCCGAAAAACAAGCCGATGCTGCACTCTTTCGCCTGTGGCGCGGCGGCTGGAGACGGCCGCGGCCGCGATGGCGGCGCTGGCGCGCGGCGCGGAGGGCGCGTGATGGCCCAGGTCGTCGTCACCATCGCCGGGCGCACCTATCGCATGGCCTGCGAGGATGGGCAGGAGCGCCATATCGAGGCGCTGGCGGCGCATGTCGATTCGAAAATGGCGGGGCTGAAGACCGGCTTCGGCGAGATCGGCGATCAGCGGCTCGTCGTGATGGCGGCGATCACCATCGCCGACGAACTGGCCGAGGCGAAGGGGCGCATCGAGAGCCTGGAACAGCAGATCGCCGCGCTGGCCGAGGTCGGCGAGGACGCCCGCCAGATTCGCGAGGCGCGCGAGACGCATATGGCGGAGGCTCTGGGCCTCGCCGCCGAGCGGCTGGAAAAGCTGGCGCGCGAAATGTCGGGCCGGGAAACGTCGGATAGAGAATAGGCGCGGGGGCGAGCGGCGTGCTCTAATCGGACGCGAGGAAACAAAAGCCCAAGACCAAAATGAGCACTGCACCGAGCGTTTCGATCGACCCGGCCGCGTTCTGGCGCGATCCCTATCCGACCCTGAAAGAGCTGCGCGAAAAAACGCCCATCGCCTTCGTGCCGGAACTGGGCGCCACGCTGTTCACGCGGCGCGACGACATCTACGTCTACGAAAAGATGATCGAGGTTTTTTCCTCGCATCAGCCGCAGGGTCTGATGAACAGGCTGATGGGCCACAACATGATGCGCAAGGACGGGCCAGCGCATCAGGCCGAGCGCGCCATGATTTTTCCGTCGGTGTCTCCCAGGACCGTGCGCATGCATTGGACGAATGTCTTTCAGGGCCACGCCAACCGCATATTCGACGAAGTCGCGCCACGAGGGCGCGCGGACCTGTTCAAGGACGTCGCGCTGCCGATTTCCGGCGAATGTCTCATGAGTCTGACGGGGCTCACCAACATCACCTGCCAAGACATGGATTCGTGGTCGCAGGGCATGATCGACGGCATCGCCAACTACCTCGGCGATCCTGCCGTCGAGGCGCGCTGCAACGCCGCCACATCAGGCATCGACGCGGCGATCGACGACATGGTTCCCGTGCTGCGCAAGGCGCCGGACCACAGCCTGCTCGGCGTGATGCTGCAGACCGACATGCCGATGGACAGCATTCGCGCCAATGTGAAGCTCGCCATTTCGGGCGGGCAGAACGAGCCGCGCGACATGATCGCCGGCGCCGTCTGGGCGCTGCTGGCGCATCCCGAACAGAAGCGCCGCGCGCTGTCGGGCGAGGTCTCGTGGCTGCAGGTGTTCGAGGAATATGCGCGCTGGATGGCGCCGATCGGCATGTCGCCGCGCCGCGTGGCGCAGCGCCACGTCATCGGCGACATCGTGCTGGAGCCGGAGGACCGCGTGTTCTTCATGTTCGGCGCCGCCAACCGCGACGAAGCGCATTTTTCCGATCCCGACGTCTTCGACGTCGGGCGCGACACGCAGAAGAGCATCGCCTTCGGCGCCGGGCCGCATTATTGCGCCGGCGCCTTCGCCTCGCGCGCCATCGTCGCCAGCGTCGCGCTGCCGACGATTTTTTCGCGTCTGCGCGACATGCGGCTCGACGAAGAGGCCGACCCCGTCCGCTTCGGCGGCTGGGCGTTTCGCGGGCCGCTGAACCTGCCTGCCCGCTGGAGCGTCTGAGCCGGCGGCGCTGGCGCGCGCGCTGCCGAGGCCCTATATTGCGCGTGCGGCGCTGCGGGATGCGTGTGGATAGTATTCCCGGGGCCTTATCGATCCTTAGGGAGCTGTCCCTGTCCTTGCCCGTGGGCTTGGGCAACACGGCGCCCACCTACGTTGTAGGTTCCCGGGGTCGATGTCCCACGGTCATCGTGGCCCGCACCCTCTCCACTTTGTCATTCGTCACTTCCCACTTTGTCATTCGTCACTTCCCGACGCGCGCGCGGCTCGGCTAGTCTGGCGGCATGATCGACGCCGCCGCCAAATCCGTCCTGCGCCGCCACGCCTTCGCGCGGCGCGATCTGATCGAGCCGGCGGAAGCCCATGCCGCGGCGGAGACAATCGCCGCGCGGGGGCTGGAACTGTCTGGCCGGCTCGCGGCGCCGGGCGCGGTTGTCGCGGCCTATTGGCCGATCCGTTCGGAAATCTCGACGCGCCCGCTGCTGGATCGCCTCGCGCGCGCCGGTTTTCGCACGGCGCTGCCGGTGATGACGGCGGCCGGCAAGCCGCTGCTGTTCCGCGCGTGGTCGCCCGGCGACGAACTGGCCAAGGGGCCGCTCGGCCTGTCCGAGCCGCTGGCCGAGGCCGCGACGGTCGAGCCGGACCTGATGTTCCTGCCGCTCGCCTGTTTCGACGCCGCCGGCCATCGCGTCGGTTATGGCGGCGGGAATTTCGACGCCACGCTGGCGACGCTGCGGGGACGGCGCAAGATTTTGGCCGTCGGCCTCGCCTATGCCGATCAGGAGGTCGAGGCCATTCCACACGAGGCGCACGACCAGCGGCTCGATTTCGTGATAACGGAGCGGGCCATTCTCGATTTCGGAGCTTTGGGCTGAATGCGCCTTCTCTTCATCGGCGATATCGTCGGCCGCGCGGGCCGGGCCATTCTGCTGGAGCGCCTGCCGGAGCTCCGACGGCGCTGG
Organism: Rhodoblastus sp.; assembly: GCA_047605445.1. Taxonomy (GTDB): domain Bacteria; phylum Pseudomonadota; class Alphaproteobacteria; order Rhizobiales; family Beijerinckiaceae; genus JAJXWB01. The sequence continues at coordinate 25,165 of JASGFP010000045.1, read as the reverse complement.
AAGCTCGATTTCGTCGTGGTCAATTCAGAGAACGCGGCCGGCGGCTTCGGCATAACTGAAGCGATCGCCGATGAATTTCTCGCCGCCGGCGCCGATTGCCTGACGCTCGGCAACCATTCCTTCGACCAGCGCGAGGCGCTCGTCTTCATCGAGCGGCAGGAGCGGCTGATCCGGCCGGTCAATTATCCGCCGGGCACGCCGGGGCGCGGCGCGTATCTCTACGAAGGCGCGAACGGGCATCGTGTGCTGGTCTGCAACGTCATGGGCCGCGTGTTCATGGACCCCCTGGACGATCCGTTTGCTGCGGTCGAGCGCGAGATCGCCGCCTGCCCGCTGGGCGTCGGCTGCGACGCCGCCGTGTTCGACGTCCATGCGGAAGCCTCCAGCGAGAAGCAGGCGATCGGCCATTTTCTCGATGGCCGCGCGTCGCTCGTCGTCGGCACGCATACGCATGTGCCGACCGCCGATGCGCAGATATTGCCGGCTGGCACGGCCTATCTGACCGACGCCGGCATGACGGGGGATTATGATTCCGTCATCGGTATGGACAAGGAGGAACCGCTGCGCCGCTTCACCCGCAAGACGCCGGGCGCGCGCTTCGAGCCGGCCGACGGGGCGGCGACCTTGTGCGGCGTGGCGGTGGAGACGGGCGCGGACGGGCTGGCGACGCAGATCGCGCCGGTGCGGCTCGGAGGGCGGCTGGCGGAGGCGGTTCCGGGGTTCTGGAGCTAGCCCCGGCTTTATTTGGCTGGACGGGGCGCGTATACAGCGCCCGATTTTCCAATTTTGCGCGGAGCGGACGCCGATGGCCGGCCATAGCCAGTTCAAGAACATCATGCACAAGAAGGGGAAGCAGGACGCGATCCGCTCCAAGGTCTTTTCCAAGCTGGCGCGCGAGATCACCGTCGCCGCCAAGATGGGCATGCCCGACCCCAACATGAACCCGCGCCTGCGGCTCGCCGTTCTGGCGGCGCGCGCGGAAAACATGCCCAAGGACAATATCGAGCGCGCGATCAAGAAGGCCTCCGGCGGGGACAGCGAAAACTACGACGAAGTGCGCTACGAGGGCCGCGCGCCGGGCGGCGTCGCCATCATCGTCGAGGCGCTGACCGACAACCGCAACCGCACGGCTGGCGAAGTGCGCTCCTATTTCTCGAAGGCCGGCGGGGAACTCGCCGCCAATGGCGCGGTCTCCTTCATGTTCGATCACGTCGGCTCGATCGAATACGACACGAAGGTGGCTTCCGAAGACGAGATGATGGAGGCGGCGCTCGAGGCCGGCGCCGACGACGTCGCCACGAGCGAGGACGGCCACGAAGTGACCACCGCAATGGAGAGTTTCGCGGAAGTCGCCAAGGCGCTGGAAGCCAAATTCGGCGAGGCGCGCAAGGCCAAGATCATCTGGAAGCCGCAGACGACCAGCATGCTGGACGACGAGACCGGCGAAAAGATTCTCAAGCTCGTCGGCGCGCTGGAAGACAATGACGACGTGCAGAATGTCTACGCCAATTTCGAGATTTCGGACGCGCTCGTGGCGAAGATGGGCGGGTGAAGACGCCGCTCTGAAGAGCGATGGTCCCGGGAGCGCCAGTCTTCAGACCGGCTCCAAGGGCGTGATCTAATGGCCTTGGCGCGCGGTCGATCAATGCGTGACGAACCGCAGCGCGAACGCCAACGTTCCTATCGCGAGCACCCCGCCGGCGTACAGCGCGACAAACCACAGCAGGCGGCGCGTGAGCGGCGCCTTCTTCGTTCGTGGCGCTTCGCCCGGCATCAATAGCCGTGATGGTCTGCGGGCGTCTTGCCGCGGAAGACCCAGTAAGCGTAGCAGGTGTAGCCCAGGATGATGACGAGGAGCGGCGCAGCGCCGACCAGCAGGAAGGCGAGGCTCGCGTCGGGGGCCGCCGCCTGCCAGATCGTGACGCTGTTGGGAACCATGTAGGGATAGAAGCTGATCCCGAGCCCGGCGAAGCCGAGGACGAACAGGGCCTGCGTCGCGAAATAGGGCGCGCGCTCCTTCTCGCGCGCTATACCTGAAATCAGGACGTAACCCGCCGCCGCGACCAGCAGGGGCACGGGCGCGACCAGGAGAATGCGCGGCCACGAGAACCAGTTCGCCGCATAGGTCGGATTGAGGAAAACGGTCCACAGGCTGACCGCGCCGATCGTCGCGAGAAATGCGGGCGCGAGCCAGGCGGCGAGATCATAGGCGCGCCGCTGCAGACGACCGTCGGTCTTCATGATGAGCCAGGTCGCGCCTTGCAGCGCGTAGCCGAGCGTGAGGCCGATGGCGGTGAGGACGCTGAAGGGCGTCAGCCAGTCCCACCATCCCCCGGCATAGGCGCGGCCCTCGATCGGGATGCCCTGCACCAGCGCGCCGAGCGCGAGGCCTTGCGCGACCGCCGCGCCGAGCGAGCCCAAAGCGAAGGCGCGATCCCAGGTTTTTCGCGCGCGCGGCGTCTGCCAGCGAAACTCGAAGGCGACGCCGCGGAAGACGAGCGAGAGCAGCATCAGGATGATCGGCGCGTAGAGCGCCGACAGGATGATGGAATAGGCGAGCGGAAAGACAGCGAGCAGGCCGCCGCCGCCGAGCACCAGCCAGGTCTCGTTGCCGTCCCACACCGGCGCGATGGAGGACAGCATCCGTCCGCGCTGGTCGCCGTCGCGCACGACGGGAAAGAGCACGCCGATGCCGAGATCGAACCCGTCGAGCAGCGTGTAGAGCAGAACGGCGAAGGCGATGAGGCCGGCCCAGACGAAGGCGAGGTCGAGACTTTCCATCATGGCCGCGCTCCCGCATGCGGCGCGGCGATTTCGGCCGCCACGCCCGGAATGCCGGCGGCCCGCAGCGGCAGGTCTTCGTCGAGTTCCATCGGTTCGTCGGGCGGACGGTTCATCAGGATCGCAATGTAGATGAAGCCGAAGACCATGATCGTCGCATAGACGACGACGAAGCCGATGAGCGATGCAGCCACTGCCGGCGCGGCGATCGGCGAAACGGCCTCGCTCGTGCGCAGCAGGCCCTGCACGACGAAGGGCTGGCGGCCGACCTCCGTCGTCACCCAGCCGGCGAGCACCGCGACGAAGCCCGCAGGCCCCATGACGAAGGCGGCGCGATGCAGCCAGGGGGTATCGTAGAACGTTTTGCGCCAGCGCGCGTAGAGGCCCCACAGGCCGAGGCCCGCCATGGCGAAGCCGAGCCCGACCATGATGCGGAACGACCAGAAGACGATGGGCGCGGGCGGCCAGTTTTCGCGCGGGAAATCTTTCAGCCCGGGCACATAGCCGTTGAATGAATGAGTGAGGATGAGCGAACCGAGGTAGGGAACCGCGATCTTGTAGTCGGTGCGCGCGTTCGCCATGTCGGGCATGCCGAACAGGATGAGAGGCGCGCCCTTCTCGCCCTCGAAATGGCCTTCCATCGCGGCGATCTTGGCGGGCTGATGCTGCAACGTGTTGAGCCCGTGCATGTCGCCCGCGAAAATCTGGATCGGCGCGACGATCGCCGCCATCCACATCGCCATCGAGAACATGGTGCGCACCGCGGCTGAGCGATCGCCGCGCAGCAGGTGCAGCGCGCCGACTGCGCCGACTGCGAGCGAGGTGGTGAGATAGGCCGCCAGCACCATGTGGACGAGGCGATAGGGGAACGACGGATTGAAGATCGCCGCGAACCAGTCGGCAGGCGTGTATTGTCCCTGCGCGTTGATCGCGTAGCCCGCCGGCGTCTGCATCCAACTGTTGACCGAGAGAATCCAGAAAGCCGAGGCAAACGTGCCGAGGGCGACCATCAGCGTGGCGAAGAAGTGCAGGCCGGGGCCGACGCGGTTGCGGCCGAACAGCACGACGCCGAGAAATCCCGCCTCGAGAAAGAAGGCGGAGAGGACTTCATAGCCCATCAACGGCCCGAGGATCGGGCCGGTCTTGTCCGCAAACACACTCCAGTTCGTGCCGAACTGGTAGCTCATCACGACGCCGGTGACGACGCCCATGCCGAAGGCGATGGCGAAGATGCGCTTCCAGTAGTCGAACAGCCGCATGAAGACGGGGTCGCCTGTCCATAGCGAGAGGAAGTTGAGCGCCGCCAGATAGCTCGCCAGCCCGATGGAAAAGGCGGGGTAGACGATGTGGAATCCGACCGTGAAGGCGAATTGCATTCGCGCCAGCGTCAGGGCGTCGAAGTCCGGCATCGGCTCTCGCTCCTCCTGCGGCCTCTCGAACCGCCGCCCCGTCTCACCTAAAGCGGCCGATGGCTGCGACCATGGCGGCAGGATGCGACAATTGCGCGCGATCTGCTAGCTTGGCGGCGGGGGAGCGGCGCATGCGACATCTGCGAGCGGCATTCTGTCTCGTCTTTCTCGGGCTGACCGGCTGCGGGAGCGTGCGCTACGATCAGCAGACAGCCGGCAGGCTCGACGGGCGGCTGTTCGTCATGTGGGTCGGCGAGGGCGGCGGCCCGGGCGACGGCAAGTTCGTCTTCGTGCCCGCCCCGCACGATCCGCTGCGCTTCACCCACACCCGCGCGGACGGGACGACGCGGACGATCCAGCCAGGCCTCATGTATACGGACGGCGGCTCGATCCCGCGCGTCGTCCAGCCTTTCGCCGGTTTTTCTCCGTGGGGCTATGCGCCGGCCTACATGATCCACGACTGGCTGTTCTTCGCCCGCCATTGCATCGCCAGCGGCAAGGACGGCAAGCGGTTTGACGATGTGCGCGACGTGAACTTCGACGAGTCCGCGGCAATCCTCGGTCAGGTCATCCGCACGCTGATCGACGACGGGCAGGTGACGAAAAACGACCTTGCGCCGCCGGCTGTCACCGGCGCGGTCGACAGTATCGTCGCCCGCCGGCTGTGGGAGTCGCCGGAGGGATGCGACGACGTGACGGGCGCCGACTACGCCGCCGTGAAAAAGGAATTTCCCGATGTTCAGCGCGCGCGCCTGCGGGCCTTCGACCTGACCGCGCGGCTCAAATTGCCCGAGGGCGCTACGCCGGCGCCATCCGGCCGGACCGCCCGCATCGTGGCCGATATCGCTTTCGGCGCGAGCCGCCAGCGGCGGTAGGGCCGGCGCGCGAAACGTGTATCCTTCCGCCATGCAACGCGCTTCGATTCGCATCCTCGGCATCGACCCCGGCCTGCGCAACACGGGCTGGGGCGTGATCGAGGCCGAGGGCTCGCGGCTGTCTTTCGTCGCCTGCGGCGCTTTGCATTCGGACGCGGCCCTGTCGCTGGCCGAACGGCTGCGGCAATTGCACGAGGGGCTGGCGGCGGTCATTTGTGCGCACGCGCCGCACGAGGCGGCGGTGGAGGAAACCTTCGTCAACCGCGATCCGCAATCGGCGCTGAAGCTGGGGCAGGCGCGCGGCATCGCGCTGCTCGCGCCAGCGGTCGCGGGCCTGCCAGTCGCCGAATACGCGGCCAATCTCATCAAGAAGACGGTGGTCGGCGCGGGCCATGCCGAAAAGACGCAGGTCGCCATGATGGTGCGCGTGCTGCTGCCCAAATGCGACCTCAAGAGCGCCGACGCCGCGGATGCGCTGGCCACCGCGATCTGCCACGCGCAGCACCGCGGGGCGCGGGCGCTGGCGAAGAGGATCGCCGGATGATCGGCAAGCTCAAGGGCGTGATCGATAGCTACGGCGAGGATTTCGTCATCCTCGACGTCAACGGCGTCGGCTATGTCGTGCAATGTTCCTCGCGCACGCTCCAGAAACTGCCCAAGGCCGGCGAGGCTGCGGCGCTCGCCATCGAGACGCAGGTGCGCGAGGATGCGATCCGGCTGTTCGGCTTCACCAGTGACGCCGAGCGCGACTGGTTCCGCCTGCTGCAGAACGTGCAGGGCGTCGGCGCCAAGGTGGCGCTGGCGATCTTGGGCGTGCTCGGGCCGGCCGAACTCGCGACCGCCATCGGCACGCAGGACAAGGCGGCGGTGGCCCGCGCGCCGGGCGTCGGGCCGAAGCTCGCCGCGCGCATCGTCGCGGAAATGAAGGACAAGGCGCCGGCGCTTGCGGCGGTCGATCCCGTCGTGGCGCGGCTCTCGGGCGAGGACGACGCCAAGGGCGCGCCGAAGCCGGTGCAGGACGCGATTTCCGCGCTGGTCAATCTCGGCTATGGGCGCCCGCAGGCCGCTGCTGCGGTGGCTGCGAGCGTGAAGGCGCTGGGCGAGAGCGCGGAGACGAGCGCGCTGATCCGGCGTGGGCTGAAGGAACTGGCGAACTAGGCTGGCGTTCTCTCTCCGTTCCTGATATTCTTACATTTGTCTGATCGATCAGGAGCCAGCGATGGGCGTGACCGCGAAGATTTCTTCCAAATTCCAGATTTCGATTCCGAAAGAAGTGCGGGAACGACAAGGCTGGAAGCCAGGGCAGGAAATCGTGTTCGTGCCACGCGGAAATGGCGTGGTGATGATGCCGCGACGCGACATCGATTCGCTGCGCGGGATCGCGAAAGGCGCGAATACCGAAGGTTATCGCGACCGAAATGATCGTTATTGATGCGCGTCGTCGACACCTCGGCATGGATCGAGTGGATTGCCGACGGCCCGGTCGGATCGGCCGCGCGATCCGAATTTCCCGAGATGGACCGTTTGCTGGTGCCGACCATCGTTCAGCTTGAACTCGCGAGATGGCTCGGGCGCGAAGCGCCGGACATGGTCGAAACCGCGATAGCGACGACCATGGATTGCGTCGTCGTTCCGCTCGATACGGAGATCGCTTTGCGCGCGGCTGAACTCGGACGCGAGCATCGCTTGCCGATCGCCGATTCCATCATTTATGCGACGGCGCGCGCCGCCGAATGCGAACTCGTGACGTGCGACGCACATTTCGAGGGCTTGCCCGATGTCGTCTATGTGCCAAAGAAGGCGCGATGACCGACGCCAATCCCCGCCTCGTCTCCTCCGAAAGGCGCGCCGACGATTCAGACGCCTCGCTGCGGCCGCTGACGCTCGCCGATTTCACGGGGCAGGAGGCGGCGCGCAAGAACCTGCGTGTCTTTATCGAAGCGGCCAAGGCGCGCGGCGATGCGCTCGACCATGTGCTGTTCGTCGGTCCGCCCGGCCTCGGCAAGACGACGCTGGCGCAGATCATGGCGCGCGAGATGGGCGTCAATTTCCGCTCGACCTCCGGGCCGGTCATCGCCAAGGCCGGCGATCTGGCGGCGCAACTCACCAATCTCGAAGAGCGCGACGTGCTGTTCATCGACGAGATCCACCGGCTCAATCCGGCGGTGGAGGAAATCCTCTATCCCGCCATGGAGGATTTCCAGCTCGATCTCATCATCGGCGAGGGACCGGCCGCGCGCTCGGTGAAGATCGACCTCGCCAAATTCACGCTGGTCGGCGCGACGACGCGCGCAGGGCTGCTGACCACGCCGCTGCGCGACCGTTTCGGCATTCCGGTGCGGCTGAATTTCTACACCGTCCCCGAGTTGCAGAGCATCGTTTCGCGCGGCGCGCGCGTGCTGGGCGTGAACATGAGCGAGGATGGCGCGAACGAGATCGCCAAACGCGCGCGCGGCACGCCGCGCATCGCGGGGCGCCTGCTGCGGCGCGTGCGCGATTTCGCCATCGTCGACGGCGATCCGGTCGTCACGCGCGGCGTGGCGGACAAGGCGCTGGGGATGCTCGATGTCGACGCCATCGGGCTCGACCAGATGGACCGGCGCTATCTCGACATGATTGCGCTGAATTTCGGCGGCGGCCCGGTCGGCATCGAGACCATCGCCGCCGCACTGTCGGAGCCGCGCGACGCGATCGAGGACATTATCGAGCCCTATCTGCTGCAGCAGGGATTTTTGCAGCGCACGCCGCGTGGAAGACTGCTGACGCCGGCGGCGTTCCGGCATCTGGGGCTGGCGGAGCCGGCGCGGACGGGAGGGCAGTTCGGGTTGTTCGGGGAGGAGGAGGCGTGAGAGCGCATGGACTGCGAGCCTTCAGGCTCGCATCGCCTGCGCCCGCACGAGCGAGCCTGAAGGCTCGCGGTCCGGGCCTGCTGGCGTCGTCATGAACGCCCACCGCCTCCCCATCCGCGTCTATTACGAAGACACCGATTTTTCCGGAGTCGTCTATCACGCCTCCTACCTGCGCTTCATGGAGCGCGGGCGCACGGAATTGTTGCGCGATCTCGGCATCCACCAACAGGCGATCCATTCCGGCGCGACCGACCACAAGCCCTTCGCCTTCGTCGTGCGCGGCATGAACATCGAGTTTCTGAAAGCCGCGAAAATGGACGACATGCTGGTCGTCGAGACGTCGGCAAAGGAGGTCAAGGGCGCCTCCGCCATTCTCGCGCAGCGCGTGCTGCGCGGCGAGGAGGTTCTGGTGACGGCCGATGTGCGCGTGGCGGCTGTCGCGGACGGCAAGCCGGCGCGGTTGCCGGCGGAGGTCAGGGAGAAGCTGTCGCGGTGAAGCGAGCCTGAAGGCTCAGCCCCGGATCGGCTCGTGCCGGATCGCGGTGCGCATGAAGAAATAGAGGCCGACGAAGCCGATCAGCGCGAAGGCGACCTCGATGATGCGGCTCACCGTGGCGTCGAGCTGGAAAAGGCCGCCGATCGCCCATCCGGCCGCCCAGGAGGCGCCGACGAGCTCGGTCCCCACGAGGATCATCACGGCGACGATCGTCGAGAGGTTCTGGACGTTGATGGGTTTCTGCTCGGCCATGGCTCTTTTTCCGGCCTCTGAGCTAGCCCATGCCGGGCGAACTGGCAAGACGAGGGCCGCGCCGGCGCGCTTGACGCCCGGTTGTCGCGGGCGTGACCTGGGAGCCGATCGGGCCGGCGATCGAGGCCGGGGCGGCCAATACCGACTCACCGCGCTTGAGCTGCGGCCGCCCGCGGGCGACCTCAGGCTCAAGGATACAGACCCGACGAGGTCGGCCGGAACCGGCGCACGAAAAGATTGGCGATCACCGCCTGCGCCACATGCTCGGCCATACAGCGGTAGCCGAGATCGTTGAGGTGGAATTCGTCCTGCGACAGCACAGGCGCAGCGCGCGCCTGCGCGATGAAGCGCATGGCGTCGTAACGGCGGATGTAGAGCACCTTTTCTTCGGCCGCGATCTTGAACAGCGTGTCGCGGATCTCCTCGTAATTCTTGTCGCGCGCCAGTTTGGGCGTGTATTGCAGGCCCACCAGCACGACGTCGATCTTGTCGTCCTTCAGCCAGTCGACCGTCGAGCGCACCGTCGCCTCGAACTGGTCGGCGGGCACGCGCGAGAGCGCGTCGTTGGTGCCGAGCTGCCACAGGACGAGATCGGGGCGGTTGAGCGCGACCTCGGTGCGCAGCCGCTCGGCGGTGGTGGCGGCCACCTCGCCCGAGACGCCGCGATTGACGATCTCGACATCGACCCCCTGCAGCGCCTTGGCCAGGATTTCGTGCAGTTGGGACGGGTAGTTGCGCGAGCGCGACGTCGCGCCGACGCCATAGGTCGAGGACGAGCCGATGGCGAGAATGCGGGCCTTTTTCTTGGCCGCCAGAACCGCGGCGAAATTGGGCAGGGGCGCAGGCGCGGCGATATCGCTCGCCGGCGCCTGGCATTGGGCGCTCAGCGGCGGCGGGTCGTCGGCTTTGGCGGCGCCGGCGTCCTGCGCACAGGCGGCCGACAAGCCGACAAGACCAAGCCCGACGAGGCTCAGTCCTGCGAAGAAGAGGCCCGCGATCTTGCGCGCCATTCGGTCAGCCACGCACTCAACCCCATGATTACTATGCCGATCGATAGCACGAGCGTGTCTCTGGCGATACCGCCGCCATACATGTAGGCGGCGATCTGTCCGCACAGACTTAACACCGAGCAGACGCAGAAGACTTCGAGCGAATTGCGGCCAAGCCGCGAAAAATACTCGCTGATCGGGGCAAACCAGGCCGGCAGGCGGGCCCACAGCCCGGACAGGAACAGCGCCACGCACAGGAACTGGAACACCCGCGCCGGCGAATCGTAGGTCTTGTCAAAGAGAAAGACGAGTTTGGGCGCCGGCACGTCGCCCGGCGAAGGCGAAAAGCCGTTCCATGCGGACACCACCCCCAAAATGACGATCGGCGTGACGAGAACGCGCAGCCAGCGCCGGTTGCGGCGCATGATCGCGCCCGGCCCGTCCTTGCGGGCGAGCACGAAGCCGCAGACGAAGACGAACTGCCAGCCGAGCGGGTTGAAGAACCAGACGCCCTCGACCGGCCAGGTCGGCAGGTTGAAGCCGGTGACGAGCACCGTCATCCAGATCGCGAAGGAAACGCCGAGCGCGAGGTAAGGCGACACGCGATCGAGCACGGCGAACATCGGCGCCATGCACATGACGACGACGTAGAGCGGCAGGATATTGAAATAGCCGAGCTGGTGCGTGAGCAGCACGAGGCCGACATGGGTTTCGACCGGGTCCTGAAACACGGGGCCGGCGTTGTGCCAGTCGAGCAGCGCCGGCTGGTTGAGAAAATGACCGGCCGCCGCCAGGATCGCCAGTGCGAACATGGTGATGAGAATTTGCGCGGCGTAGATCTCGACGGCGCGGCCGAGCAGGCGAAACGTCACGTCGTGCACGCTGACGGGCCGCTCGCTGGAGCCGACGACGAACCGAAGCGAGAAGCCGGCGAGGAAGACGAACATTTCCGCGCTGTCCGCCAGCATGAAATTGCGCGAGGTGAAGCGCTCGTAGAAAATGCCCGGGATGTGGTTGATGAAGATCGTCAGCAGCGCGAAGCCGCGCCAGAAATCGATCTCGTTAGGCGCGCGCATCGCTGCTGCGACCTCAGGCCTTCGCCGGTATGGCTATCTGGTAGGCGGTGGTCGACTTGAGCCGCTCCATGGCGAAACGCGACGTGACATTCTTCAGCGGGCTTGCGCCGATCAGCCGCTTGTAGAAGGCGTCGTAGGCGGCCATGTCGGCGACGACCACGCGCAGCATGTAGTCGACATCGCCGGCCATTCGGTAGAATTCCATCACCTCGGGCATGGCGGAGACCGCGGCGGCGAATTTCGCCAGCCAGCCGTCGGAATGATCGGGGGCCTCGATGGAGACGAAGACAGTGAGGCCGAGCCCGAGCTTTTCGGGCGCCAGCAGCGCGACGCGGCCGAGGATGATTCCGGCCGCTTCGAGTTTCTGAATGCGCTTCCAGCACGGCGTCTGCGAGAGGCCCACGCGGTCCGACAATTCAGCGATGGAGATCGAAGCGTCGGCCTGCAATTCGCGCAGGATTTTGCGGTCGATGACGTCCATGGGCGAAGCTCCGCGCGAATCCGGGCCTTAGGGAACCAATTTTGGACGGATTGGCAAGTGCGGCGCACGAAGCCGCAGCGCAAGCCCGACATTGCGCCAGACATGCGCGGCGGTATGGCCGAGGCGCGGCGGACGCATATGAAAAGCGGGTGCGCAAGCCAATTCGAGGCGTTAGTCTGATTCCAAAGGACCGACGGCGGAACTGCCGCGATTTGGAAGGAAACCGCATGTCCGAGGCTCTCGCCAAAGAAGCGCCGCATCTCGCCGACGTTTCGATCGACGACAAATACACGCTGCCGTCGGGCCGCATCTATCTTTCCGGCATCCAGGCGCTGGTGCGCTTGCCGATCCTGCAATACGAGCGCGACAAGGCTGCGGGCCTGCACACGGGCGGCTTCATCTCCGGCTATCGCGGGTCGCCGCTCGGCATGTACGACCATGCGCTGTGGCGTGCGAAGTCGCATCTGAAAGCGCACAACATTCATTTCCAGCCCGGGCTGAACGAAGACCTCGCGGCGACCTCCGTGTGGGGTTCGCAGCAGGTCGGCATGTTCCCGGGCGCAACGGTCGATGGCGTGTTCGGCATCTGGTACGGCAAGGGGCCGGGCGTCGACCGTTCGGTGGACGTGCTGAAGCACGCCAACAGCGCGGGCACGTCGAAGAACGGCGGCGTGCTGGCCTTCGCCGGCGACGATCACGGCTGCCAGTCGTCGACGCTCGCGCATCAGAGCGAGCAGATCTATGCCGCCGCTCTCATGCCGATCATCAATCCCGCCAACGTGCAGGATTATCTCGATCTCGGCCTGATGGGCTTCGCGCTGTCGCGCTATTCGGGCTGCTGGGTCGGCTTCAAGACGATTGCAGAAACGGTCGAAAGCGGCGCCTCTATCCACACCGATCCCTCGCGCATCAACATTATTACGCCGACCGATTTCGAAATGCCGCTTGGCGGGCTCAATATCCGCTGGCCCGATCCGCCGCTGGAGCAGGAGGCCCGCCTGCACGGCCCGCGCATGCAGGCGGTGGCGGCGTTTGCCCGCGCCAACGCGCTCGACCGCATCGTGATCGACGGCAAGCCGGCGCGGCTCGGCATCGTCACGACCGGCAAGGCCTATCTCGACGTGATGCAGGCGCTGGCCGATCTCGGCATTTCCAATGCGCGCGCCGCCGAGATGGGTTTGCGCGTCTACAAGGTCGCGCTCACCTGGCCGCTGGAGGAAGAAGGCGCCAAGCGCTTCGCCGATGGGCTGAGGGACGTGCTGGTGGTCGAAGAGAAGCGCGGCTTCATCGAAGACCAGCTCGTGCGCATTCTCTACAACATGCCGGCGGATCGGCGGCCGAGCATCGTCGGCAAGCGCGAGGAATCGGGCGCGATCCTGCTGCCGTCGACCAACGAGCTCAACCCGACGATGGTGGCGCGCGCGATAGTCAGCCGCCTGAAGCGGCTCGGCCATGTGGATGCTGCGCTCGACCAGCGGCTCGCGCGTCTGGAAAGTTTCGAAGCGCTGGAGCGTGCGCCGTCGGCGACGCAGACGCCGCGCACGCCCTATTTCTGCTCGGGCTGTCCGCACAACACGTCGACCAAGGTGCCCGAAGGCAGCCGCGCGATGGCGGGCATCGGCTGCCACGGCATGGCGCTCTACAATCCGCTGCGCCGCACCGCCACCATTACGCATATGGGCGGGGAGGGCGCGAACTGGATCGGCCAGGCGCCTTTCACCAACGAGCCGCATATCTTCCAGAATCTCGGCGACGGCACCTATACGCATTCGGGCCTTTTGGCTTTGCGCGCATCCGCCGCGTCGGGCGTCAACATCACCTACAAGATCCTCTACAACGACGCTGTGGCGATGACGGGCGGACAGCCGGCGGAATCGGGCTTCACTGTTTCGCAGATCGCGCATCAGGTGGCCGCCGAAGGCGCGAAGAAACTCGTCATCGTCACCGACGAGCCCGAGAAATATCCGCCGGCGGGCTTCTTCCCCGCAGGCGCGACCGTGCATCACCGCAGCGAGCTCGACGCCGTGCAGAAGGAGCTGCGCGAGATCAAGGGCATGACGGTCCTGATCTACGACCAGACCTGCGCCGCCGAAAAGCGCCGCCGCCGCAAGCGCGGCCTCTATCCGGACCCGCCGAAGCGCGCCTTCATCAACGACCTCGTGTGCGAGAGCTGCGGCGATTGCACGGAGCAGTCGAATTGCGTGTCGGTGAAGCCGCTGGAAACGCCGCTCGGCCGCAAGCGCCAGATCGACCAGTCCAACTGCAACAAGGATTTTTCCTGCGTCACCGGCTTCTGCCCGAGCTTCGTCACCGTCAACGGCGGCAGCCTGCGCAAGATCGAAAAATCGAAAGCGGACTCGGCGGGCGTGTTCGCGAACCTGCCCGATCCGCAGATGCGGCCGCTCGCCGAGCCCTACGGCATTTTGGTCACGGGCATTGGCGGCACGGGCGTCATCACCATCGGCGCGCTGATCGGCATGGCCGCGCATGTCGAGGGCAAGGGCTGCACCACGCTCGACTTCACGGGCCTCAGCCAGAAGAACGGCGCCGTGATGAGCCATGTGCGGCTCGCGCCCGAGCCGGAAGATCTCGCAGCGGTGCGCATCGCGCCCGGCGGCGCCGATCTGTTGATCGGCTGCGACATGATCGTGTCGGCGCAGGCGAACGCGCTGTCGCGTCTCGAGCGCGGCGTGACGCGCGCCGTCATCAACGGCGACCTGCAGCCGACCGCCGCCTTCGTCATCAATCCCGATCTCGACTTCGCCACTGCGCAGGTGAAGAAGGGTCTGGTCGATGCGCTCGGCGCGGATCGCCTCGACATTCTCGATGCGACGGGCATCGCCAGCGCGCTGATGGGCGACGCTATCTACACCAATCCTTTCATGATGGGCTTTGCCTGGCAGAAGGGCCTGCTGCCGCTGTCGCTCGCCGCATTCGACCGCGCGATCGAACTCAACGGCGTCGCAATCGAGGCCAACAAGGAAGCTTTCGCGTGGGGCCGTCTCGCGGCGCATGATCCCAATCGCGTGCACGAGGCGATCCGCTCGCTGGAAATTCCCGAGATTGAAGAGGAGACGCCGGAGCAGAAGCAGGCGCGTCGCGTCGCTTTTCTCACGGGCTATCAGGACGCAGCCTGGGCGCATCGCTACACGCAACTGGTGGAGTCCGTTGCAAAAGCCGAGCAGGCGAAGGTGCGCGGCACGAGCGCGCTTGCCGACGCGGTGCGCGAGAGCTTCTTCAAGCTGATGAGCTACAAGGACGAATACGAAGTCGCGCGTCTCTACACCAACGGCGAGTTCCAGCAGAAGCTGGCGAGGCAGTTCGACGGCGATTACACGCTTACCTTCCACATGGCGCCGCCGATCGCCGCGCGCCGCAATCCGGCGACGGGACGGCTCGAGAAAAAGCAGTTCGGGCCGTGGATGATGAAGGCGCTGCGCGTGCTCGCGAAGTTCAAAGGCCTGCGCGGCGGAACGTTCGACATCTTCGGGCGCACCGAGGAGCGGCGCATGGAGCGCGCGCTGATCGAGGAATATGAGCAGACGATGCTCTCGCTGCTCGGCAACCTCACCGCTGACAATCACGCGACGGCGGTCGCGATTGCGCGCCTGCCGCTGACGATCCGCGGGTTCGGGCACATCAAGGAAGCCAATGCGAAGAAGGCGGCTGTGGAGCGGCAGCGGCTGTTGCAGGCGTTCAAGTCGCCGGAAGTGTTGAAGACGGCGGCGGAGTGATCCGCCGCGGGCCGAACCAAAGCCCTCGCCCTGAGGAGCGAAGCACAGCATCGCGTCTCGAAGGGTGGCAAAGCCGCGACAAGACGGCCCGGCCATCCTTCGAGACGCGCGCTACGCGGGCTCCTCAGGATGAGGATCAGGGGTGACGTTGGCGCTTTTGGGGGTGCGCCTTCATCCCACCCACTT
This sequence comes from Rhodoblastus sp., assembly GCA_047605445.1. GTDB lineage: Bacteria > Pseudomonadota > Alphaproteobacteria > Rhizobiales > Beijerinckiaceae > JAJXWB01. The sequence goes on along the minus strand of JASGFP010000045.1, from coordinate 10,037 downwards.
CACCGCGCGCGCAAACAGACGCAAACAATGGTCGTGCAGCTTGTCGCCCGTCGCCTTCGGCGCCTTGCCGGCCAGAGCCCGCGCGTAAGATCCTTCCAGAATGATGCCGAGCTTGTAGCAGCCGAGCACGCCGTACCAGCGAAGGTTGGAGGCGTCGCGGTCGCTGTGCGCCTGATAATGCGCGACTAGTTCCTCGATGGCCGGAAATCCGTCCCAGGGCTGCGCGATCGTGCCGGCGGTGCGCGTGCCGTCGGGCTCTGGCCATGTCGCCATGATCCAGCCCATGTCGAGCAGGGGATCGCCGATGGTCGCCAGCTCCCAGTCGACGATGGCGGCGAGTTCCGGACCGTCGTTGCGGTACATGACATTGGCGAGGTGATAATCGCCATGCAGGATTCCCGCCTTGAACGTCTGCGGCCGGTTTTGCGTCAGCCAGTCGGCGACGCGGTCGAGACCGGGAATGGATTGCGGCCCCGGCCAGCCCTCATAGTCGCGATACGAATCGAGCCACGCACGCCAGCGCGGGACCTGCCGTTCGAGAAAGCCGTCGGCCTTGCCGAAATCCGACAGGCCGACCGCGACATGATCGACGCGCGCGAGCGCCAGAGCGCCGTCGACCAGCGCGAAACCCATGCGGCGGCGCACGGCGGGATCGGACCTGTGCAGGTTCGGCATGCCAACGACGGCGTTGAAGCCGTCGACGGGTTCCATGAGATAGAAGGCGCCGCCGATGACGTCTTTCCCGGCGCAGGCGGCGATGAGGCGCGGATGCGGGACGTCTGTCTGCGCCAGCGCGCCGAGCACGCGCGCCTCGCGGCGGTTGGTGGCGTCGCCGTCGCCGCGCGGGCTCGCGGGCGAGCGGCGCAGCACGTAGTCACGCCCGTCGCGCGAAAAACGCAGAAGGATGTTCTGCGTGCCGCCGGCGAGCTGCTGCGGATTTTCGAGCGGTCCCGCGCCGAGCTTCTGCGCGTCCATCCACGACCGCAGCCGGTCGAGATCGACGAGGTCCTGCCACTTCTCTTCGCTCATGGCGCGGCCCTCAGAGGATCAGGCCGCCATCGACGATCAGCGTCTGCCCGACGATGTAGGACGAGAGCGGCGAGGCGAGGAACAACGCGGCGCCCGCCATGTCCTGCGGCGTGCCGAGGCGATGCAGCGGAATGCGCGACAGCGCGCCTTCGAGCCGCTTGGGGTGGTCCGTCGTCACCTTGGTGAGCTTGGAATCGACTAACCCGGGAGCAATGCCGTTGACGCGAATGCCATCCTCCGCCCAGGCCTGGCCCAAGGTGCGCGTGAGGCCGACTGCGCCGGTCTTGGAGGCGTTGTAGGACGGGTTGCCCTTGGTGGCGTGGAAGCCCGCCGTGGACGACACGATGATGAGCGAGCCATTCGCTGCGGCGAGCATGTCGTGGAATTTCGCGGCGCAGGCCATCAGGCTCATGAGGTTGACTTCCATCACCTTGCGGAAGCCGTCCATCTCGAACTCGCCGCGCCGGTAGAGCACCGTGCCCTGCGACAGCACGAGAATATCGAGAGTCGTGAAAGCGGGCGCGAAGGCCTCCACGGCGCCGGGCGCGGCGACATCGAGCTTCTGGTAGGCGAGCCCGTCGAGATCGGAACCTTCCGCCTTGTCGTAGTCGCCGGCCGCGGCGCGCGTGCCCGTCACATGCACGCTCGCGCCCTTCGCGCGAAAGCTTTGCGCGATGCCGTTGCCGATGCCGCTGGAGCCGCCGACGACGCAGACCGTCTTGCCTGAAAAATCCAGTTCGTTCATGCGCGTTTTCCCCATCCTTCGTGCGATCGTTCGTCGATCGGAGATTGTCGCGCTTTTGTGCCGCAAGCCGCGCGACTTGTCGATCCGCGCGCCGCATGGGTCGGTTGCGCGACGCGCGATTGACGCGCGCCGCGCATGTGCGACGCTGCCGGAAAGCACGAAGCGCGATGCGATTGCGCGCGCACGGGGAGAACGCCTGCATGATGATCGATCCCGCCCGCCTCGAGGCGTTCGTCTCCGATATTTTCGTCGCGGCGGGCAGCGCGCGCGCGGAGGCGGCCGAGATCGCCGAACATCTCGTGACCTCCAACCTCAAGGGGCACGACAGTCACGGCGTCGGTCTGGTTCCCGCTTATCTGCTGCATCTGCAGCAGGGCGCGGTTGCTCCCAACCGCACGCCGAAGCTCGTTTCCGATCTCGGCGCCATCGTCGCGCATGACGGCGACAGCGGCTATGGCCAGCCGATCGCGAACGCGGTGTTCGACATGGTGGGCGAGCGCGCGCTGCAAACCGGCGTGGTCGTCTCGTCGCTGCGCAACGTGCAGCATGTCGGGCGCATCGGCGCCTATGGCGAGCAACTCGCGCGCAAGGGCCTGCTGTCGATCCATTTCGTCAACGCGGTCTATGCGCAGCCGTGCGTGGCGCCGTTTCGCGGGTCGGATGCGCGGCTGATGACCAATCCGGTGTGCATCGTCGCGCCGATCGGGCCCGACCGTCCGCCGGTCGTGCTCGATTTCGCGACATCGGCGATCGCGCTCGGCAAGGTGCGCGTCGCCATGAACAAGGGCGTCGAGGCGCCGCCCGACACGCTGGTCGACCACAAGGGGCAGGCGACGCGCGATCCGCGCCAGATTTTCGTGGAGCCGAAAGGCGCGATCCTGCCGTTCGGCCTGCACAAGGGCTGGGGCCTGGCGCTGGTCGCCGAAATGCTCGGCGGAGCGCTCGCCGGCGGCGGCACGCAGGCCGCGCCCGACAAGCCCAAGGGCCTTGTCAACGGACTGTTGTCGATCGTGATCGACCAGAAGCGGCTGATCGGAGAGGGCGACTATTTCGCCGATGTCGCGCAGCTCATCGATTATGTGAAAGCGTCGCCGCCCGGCGATCCCGCCGCGCCGGTGCTGGTTCCCGGCGAGCCCGAGCGCGCGACGGCCGCAGAGCGCGCGGGCGGCGTGCCGATCGACGAGACAACATGGCGCGAGATCGTCGCCGCGGCAGCCAGCGTCGGCGTCGCCGCGCCTGCGGCGTGACGGCTTTTCCGGCCCGACGCGGCGCCCCATAATCCGGACAAGGGCTGACGGCCCACAAAAAGCGGGAGGACGACATGCCTGAACTGCGTTCCAAGAAAGTCACGATGGGCCGCAACGCCGCCATCTCGCGTTCGCTGTGGCGCGCGACCGGCATGAAGGACGGCGACTTCGGCAAGCCGATCGTCGCCATCGCCAATTCCTTCACCCAGTTCGTGCCGGGCCATGTGCATCTCAAGGATCTCGGCCAGATGGTGGCCGGCGAGATCGCCAAGGCCGGGGGCGTCGGCCGCGAGTTCGACACGATCGCGGTCGACGACGGCATCGCGATGGGCCACGACGGCATGCTCTATTCGCTGCCCTCGCGCGACCTGATCGCGGATTCCATCGAATATATGGTCAACGCCCATCGCGCCGACGCGCTGGTTTGCATTTCCAATTGCGACAAGATCACGCCCGGCATGCTGATGGCGGCGCTGCGTCTCAACATTCCGACCGTATTCGTGTCCGGCGGGCCGATGGAAGCCGGCCGCATGAACTGGGATGGCAAGGACGAGCGATTTTCGGGCGTCGAAGCCTATGTCGCGACGATGAATCCGGACATTGCCGACGCGAAGATTTCCGCCTACGAGCAACATGCCTGTCCGACCTGCGGCTCGTGTTCGGGCATGTTCACCGCCAATTCGATGAATTGCCTCGTCGAGGCGCTGGGCCTCGGACTACCCGGCAACGGCTCGATGCTGGCGACGCATGTCGACCGCAAGGCGCTCTTCACGCGCGCCGCCGAACTCGTCGTGCAGCTTGCGCATCGGTATTACCGCGAGAACGACGACAGCGTGCTGCCGCGCTCGATAGCGACCTTCGAGGCGTTCGAGAACGCCATCCGTCTCGACATGGCGATGGGCGGCTCGACCAACACCGTGCTGCATCTGCTCGCCGCCGCGCACGAGGCGGGCGTCGATTTCACCATGAGCGACATCGACCGCGTGTCGCGCAATACGCCGCATCTCTGCAAGGTCTCGCCGTCCTCGCCCGACTATTTCATGGAGGATGTGCATCGCGCCGGCGGCATCATGCGGCTCTTGGGCGAACTCGACCGCATGGGCGCCGTGCATCGAAATGTGCACACCGTCCACAGCGCGACGCTCGGCGAAGCGATCGACCGTTGGGACATACTTCGCACGCAAGATCAGGATGTGGAGACATTCTATCGCGCAGCGCCCGGCGGACGCATCACGGTCGAGGGCATGTCGCAGGACATGCGCTATTCCACGCTCGACCGCGACCGCGAGAAGGGCTGCATCCGCGACGCCGCGCACGCCTATTCCGCCGACGGCGGGCTTGCGACGCTCTACGGCAATCTGGCGACGGACGGCGCCATCGTGAAGACGGCGGGCGTCGATCAAGCGCTGCACAAGTTTTCCGGAACCGCGCTCGTCGTCGACAGCGAGGATGAGGGCGCGCAGGCGATCCGTTCCGGCAAGGTCAAGCCCGGCACGGTTCTGGTCGTGCGTTACGAAGGCCCGCGCGGCGGGCCGGGCATGCAGGAAATGCTGGCGCTGACCACGGCGCTGAAGGGCCGCAAGCTCGACAAGCAATGCGCGCTCGTCACCGACGGGCGGTTCTCCGGCGCGACATCGGGCCTGTCGATCGGCCATGTCTCGCCGGAAGCTGCGTCTGGCGGCGCGATCGGCCTGGTGGAGGATGGCGACCCGATCGAGATCGACATCGCCACGCGCTCGCTGCATCTGGCGGTCAGCGGCGACGAACTCGCGCGCCGTCGCGCCGAAATGGACAAGCGCGGGCGGATGGCGTGGAAGCCGAAGCCGCGCGAACGCCTCATGTCGGTCGCGCTGCGGCACTACGCGCTGACCGCGACCTCGGCCTCGCGCGGCGCGGTGCGCGATGTCGATGCGGTCGAGAATGCGCTCGCGCTGGCCGGCGCGAAGCTCGCGCTCGGCGCCATGGAAGAGAAAGCGGCGAAATGAACGATTTTCCGCTGCTGGCGCCGGCGAGCCTGCCGCCGCCGCTCGCCACCGCGCTGGCGACGATCGCGCCGCTGCATCGTTTCGACGGGCCGGACGATCCTCAACTGGCCACGCTCGCGAATGTCGTGCGCGGTCTCGTCTGGACGCCGTTCGGCGGTCCGCTGACGAGCGCCTTCATGCAGCGCTTTCCCAAACTCGAACTCGTCGCGACGATGGGCGCGGGCTACGAGCATATCGACGTCGCCTATGCCGCCGCGCACGGCGTATGCGTAACCAATACGCCCGACGCCGTGACGGAGGATACGGCCGATTGCGCCTTCGCGCTGATCCTCGACACGGTGCGCCGCTTTCCCGCCGCCGAGCGTTTCCTGCGCGCGGGAAAATGGGGGCCGGGCAAGCCGTTCGGAATCGCCGTGTCATTGCGCAACAAGCGGCTCGGCATTCTCGGCTACGGCCGCATCGGCAAGGCCATCGCGCGGCGCGCGGAAGCCTTCGGGTTGCAGGTCTGTTACTCCGGCCGCCGCAGGCAGGACGGCGTCGCCTATCCCTATTTTGCGAGCGCCGAGGAGCTGGCGAAGAATTGCGACATTCTCGTAAGCGTGCTGCCCGGCGGCGAGTCCACGCGCGCGCAGGTCGGCAAGGCCGTGTTCGACGCGCTCGGGCCGAAGGGCTATTTCGTCAACATCGGCCGCGGCACGAGCGTCGACGAGCCCGCGCTGATCGCGGCGCTGAAAGAGGAGCGCCTTGCCGGCGCGGGCCTTGATGTTTTCGCCAACGAGCCGAGCGTGCCGGCCGATCTCATCGCGATGGAGAATGTCGTGCTGCTGCCGCATGTCGGCGGCGCCGCCGATCATGTGATGGCGCTGGTCGGCGCGCGGCTGATCGAGAATGTGCGGTCGTTCGCCGCGGGCGAGGGGCCGCTCGATGCTGTGGCGGAGACGCCGTGGAAAAAGTGAGCCGGCGTAGCCGGCTCACGCGCTCTCGTCAGTTGGCGCTCTGCACGTTGCCGAACAGCTGCCACACCTCGCCGTCGAACTTCTGCAGATACATTTTCTTGATCGGATAGAAGTCCGTCGCCGACGTCTTCACCTCCACGCCCGGCAGCAGCATTTCCGGCGAGAAGTTGAGGTTGGCGGCCTCCTTCATGATGCACTCCGAAGAGACCTTGTCGCCGCACTGCTCGATCACCTTCACCATCGTCTGCGCGACCGTGTAGCCGTAGACGTTGAGGCCGTCGATCAGGTCGCCGCTCGGGTAATATTCCTTCATGAAGGCGAGCCAGTTCTTGTAGCCAGCGTCGTTGACCCATTGCTTGTCAGCGGGATCCTTGATGTAGGAGGCGGTGACGAGGCCCTTGGCGTTGTCGAGGCCCGCGGGCTTGAGCACGGCGCCGACCGAAGCCGAGACGTTGGCGAGATAGAAGGTCGGCTTCCAGCCGATCTCGGCCACCTTGCGGATCGCCTGCGCCGCCTGCTTCGGGATCGCATGCATGAACAGCACGTCGGCGCCGGAATTCTTCAGCGCGACGATCTTGGAATCGATCGTCGGATCGGTCGACTCGTAGGTGGTCTCGAAGACCACGTATTTCTTGACGTTCTCCGGCGAGCCGAGCCCCGCCTTGAAGCCGTTGGCGTAGTCGCGGCCGGCGTCGTCGTTCTGGTAGAAGATCGCGACCTTGGCGTTCGGGTTCGTCGCCATCACGTGGCGCGCGTAGATGGACGCCTCGATGTGATAGTTCGGCTGGAAGCCGATCGTGTAGGGGAAGTTCTTGGGGTCGCCGAACATGGTCGCGCCGGCGCCGACGAAGAGCTGCGGAATTTTCTTCTCGTTGAGATATTTGCGCACGACGACGCCCGTCGGCGTGCCGAGCGGATTAAGGATCGCGGCCACGCCGTCCTGCTCCACCAGCTTGCGCGTCTGCTCGAAGGTCTTGGGCGGGCTGTAGGCGTCGTCGACCGAGATGAAATTGATCTTGCGGCCGTTGACGCCGCCCTTCTTGTTGATCATTTCGAAATAGGCGGCCTCGGCCTTGGCGATGGTCGAATAGGCGGAAGCCGCGCCCGAATAGGCGGTGGTCTGGCCGATCTTGATCTCGGTGGCGGTCACGCCCTGGCCTTGGGCATAGGCCGTGGACGCTGCGGCGACCATCGCCGCGAGCGCGATAACGCCCGTCTTCAATTTCATCCGATCCTCCCTGAGCGCTTCTGCGCTTCGCTCCCTGCCTGCGCATGGTGCGACAGCGGCGCAGGCTTGGGAATTGCAGCCGGGGCGGGGCTCTTATGTGCGGTGCGCTGCGGGAGGAAGTGGGCTGTGGCGACAGTTCGCCGCTTACGCGTCGCGGCGGGCCAGCAGCTTTCTATCGCGCCGCTCGAATTCCGACGCCGCGAGACGGACCTCGCGCAGCAGGTAGACGAAGGCGACGCCGAACAGGCAGATTGCGACGGTGAAGACGACGCCGACGCCCCAGTCCTGGACGGAGCCGAAGACCCGGTTGCCGAAGGTGAGCAGGACGACGGCGGTGACGGCGACCGCCGAGCAGACGCAGGCGTAGATGCAGCGATAGAGCAGCCGCGCCCGCTGGTGGTAGACCGTCAGGCTCGCGGTCGCCTCGGCGTCGAGCTGCGCTTGCGGATCGGGCGCCAGCGCGCGCGCTAGATCGAGCACCCGCCACAGCCGGTTCATGATCATGCTGAGGAAGGCTGAAATCGCGGTCAGCAGATCGCCGGCGCCAACGCCTGTCCGAGAACGGCGGAATACTGAACGTCGATGACGCTCTGTGTGACCTTCGCAATCAAATCCACCGCGCCCCCCGAGCGAATCCCGCGCGACCTTGGCCTCAGCCAATGACGCCTTGGCGGGGCGGTGGCAAGGCGGCAGGGATGTGCGAGGAAAGCCTGGCGCTCCCTAGGGGACTCGAACCCCTGTTTTCGCCGTGAGAGGGCGACGTCCTGGACCGCTAGACGAAGGGAGCGGAGCGCGGCCATCGGCCGACGCTGGCGGTTCTATAGACGGCGCGCGCGGCGCACACAAGTCGGCAGCGGTCGCCGCCGGCCTCTACCGGCGCGCCATGCGCGCCAGCGTGAACAGGCCGAGCGGGTTCAGCCTGCGGCGCTCGGTCAGCACGATGTCGTTTCGGCCCGCGATCCAGTCGCCGATCACGCTCCACGGAAATTCCGGGCGCCAGCCGAGGTCGGCGGAGCGGCGGCCCATCCAGCCTTCGATCGCCGCGATCGGGCCCGCCTCCGCGCCGATGTGGTTGACCAGCACAATCTCGCCGCCGGGCTTCGTCACGCGCGCGAGTTCGTTCAACGTCGCCTGCGGATCGGGCACCACGGTCAGCACGAAGGGCGCGACCGCACAGTCGAAGCTCGCATCGGGAAAGGCGAGGTTCATCGCGTCCATCTTCACGAGGCCCTCGACATTGGCGAGGCGCTCTTTCGCCACGCGGTCGCGCGCGCGCTTCAGCATGGGCTCGGAGAGATCGACGCCGACGAGCCGCGTCGCGCGCGAAAACATCGGCAGTTCGAGGCCGGTGCCGACGCCGACATCCAGCACGCGGCCGCCGTCGCGCGACGCTGCTGCGGCGGCGGCCTTGCGGCCGGGCTTCATCACGGCGGCGAAGACGAGATCGTAGACCGGCGCCCAGCGGGCGTAGGCCTCCTCGACATTGGCGTTGTCGATCGACGCCAGCAGATCGGCGCGCTCGCCCGTCATGTCCGCTCAGCGTCCGGCCGCTACCGCGAGCGGCGCAGAATCGGGCGCAAAGGTCCAGGCGGGCTCCGTGGCGCGGATCGCGCCGCCGCCGAGCACGCGCGCGTCCGGCGCCGCGCTCGCGTAGAAGACGCAGGCCTGGCCGGGAGAGACGCCGGATTCATCCTCGCTGAAGACCACCCGGACCTCGCCGCGTTCGGCAAAAAGCAGGGCCGGCGCGGGGGCGCGGGTCGAGCGCACACGGGCTGCAATCGGCAGGCCGGAGCGGGGCAGGCCGTCGAGCGCGCCTTCGCCGATCCAGTTGACGTCGCGCAGCAGCGCCGCGCGCGCGAGCAGCGCCTCGCGGGGGCCGACGACGACGCGCGCCGCGGCGGCGTCGATGCGCACGACATAGAGCGGTTCGTTCATCGGCGCCGTGGCGCCGAGGCCGAGCCCGCGGCGCTGGCCGACCGTGTAGTGGATGACGCCGGAATGGCGGCCGAGCGTGCGGCCGTCGACGTGGACGATGTCGCCGGGGCGCGCGGCGCCGGGCTGCAGCTTCTCGAGCAGATCCGTGTAGCGCCCGCGCGGGACAAAGCAGATATCCTGGCTGTCGTGCTTCTCGGCCACCGCAAGCCCGTACTGGCGCGCGAGGTCGCGCACTTGCGCCTTCTCGTAGACGCCGAGCGGAAAGCGCAGGAGATCGAGCTGCGCGCGTGTTGTGGCGTAGAGGAAATAGGACTGGTCGCGCGCAGCTTCCTTCGCGCGAAACAGCGCGCGGCCGCCGCGTCCGTCCGGCTTCGACACGATGTAATGGCCCGTGGCCAGGGCGTCTGCGCCGAGATCGCGCGCGGTGTCGAAGAGATCGGCGAATTTGATGTGCTGGTTGCAGGCGACGCAGGGCACGGGCGTCTCGCCGGTCGCATAGCTCTCGGCGAAGGGATCGATCACCTTCTCGCGGAACTTGCTCTCGTAATCGAGCACATAATGGGGAATGCCAAGACGCGCGGCCACCTGCCTTGCGTCGTGGATATCCTGACCGGCGCAGCAGGCGCCGGGCCGATGCGTCGCCTCGCCATGGTCGTAGAGCTGCAGCGTCACGCCGATGACGTCGTAGCCCTGCGACTTCAGCAGCGCCGCGACGACGGACGAGTCGACGCCGCCGGACATGGCGACGACGACGCGGGATGCGGCCGGCGTCTTGGGCAGGTCGAGCGAGTTGAGCGGCTGCGTCATGCGGCGTCTATTTAGCGCAATCGCGGCGGAATTGCATCTGGCCGGATCGCCCGCCCGTCCCACGAACCGTTGAAGCCGCGCCATTGGCGGCGGCCGGCCGATTTT
>JASGFP010000044.1:0-27878 GCA_047605445.1 Rhodoblastus sp. | reverse complement strand
GGCGCCCGGCCCGGCCGCGCAGAATGCGCGCGGCAATCGCATGTGGATCGTCGGCGGCGTGGTCGTTGGCGTCGTGCTGCTGATCGCCCTGCTCGCGATCAAGCTGAAGGGCCGTCCAGAAGACCTCGCCAAGCTCAGGCCGGCCCCGGCCGCGCCCGTCGAGCAGCCGTCGTCCGGCAAGATCGTCGGCCGCGTCGGCGGCGACGCGCCCTCGGCGCCGGCCGAGAAGACGGACGCCAAGACGACGCCCGCGACGCCGAGCCAGCCGCCGCTGCCGGTCGCCCACCGCGCCGCGCTGCTGGTCGAGGCGCCCGATACGCCGGAGAAGGTGAAGACCTACATCGGCTCGGTCGTCTGGCGGCTGGACAATGTTCCTGGCGGCGCGGGCCAGCCTCTCGGGACCGCCGTTCACGCCGAGGTGGAAATTCCCGAGGCGAAGGTCCGGATGACGCTGGATCTCCAGAAGAACACGGACGCCTCGCTCAACGCCTCGCACACGATCGAGATCCGCTTCGCCCTGCAGCCGGGCAGCGTCATTCCCGGCGTGCGGCAGATCGGCGCCGTGCAGATGCGGCGCGAGGACATGGCCAACGGCGATCCGCTCGCCGGCGTGCCCGTGCCGATCACCGAAACCTATTATCTCGTCGGCCTGCAGCGCGGCGACATGGAGGCCCGCAACATGGACCTCCTCAAGAGCCGCGGCTGGCTCGACGTGCCCTTCGCACTCACCAACGGCCGCATCGCCAAGTTCAGCCTTGAGAAGGGCGCTTCGGGCGATCGCGTCATCAACGACGCGCTGAGCGTCTGGGCGCAGCAGAAATAGTCTATGCCGCACTGCGGGAACCAAGGCATGGCGCGCACGTTGCGCCCTGCGGGTTCCCGTTGCTTGCGGATGAGGCGAAATGAGATTTGTCAGGCTGGCGTCGGGTTTCTGGCAGGGCGCGACCGCCGGCAAGGCCTGGTTTCTCTCACTTGCTTTTCTGGCGTGTCTTTTCGCCAGCATGGGGCTTCAGGTCGCAGTCACGCGCTGGAGCAAGTATTTCTTCGACGCGCTGCAGGCCAAGGACATCGCGACAGTCAAATGGAGTATCGGCGCAGCCGCCGTGCTGGCGCTGGCGACCGCCGTCGTTGCTGTGCTTCTCAAACAATCGCACATGCGCCTCCAATTGCGCTGGCGCACATGGCTCACTGATACGCTCGTGGCGCGATGGCTCGGCGAGCGGCGTTTCTACCAGCTCACCATCCTGCGCCGGATCGACAATCCCGAGGCGCGCATCGCCGAGGACGGCCGGATTTCCATCGAGCTCTTCGTCGACATCGCCGGCGGCGTGCTCAACACTTTCATCCTGTCGGCCTCATTCATGGTCGTGCTTTGGAGCGTCGGCGGTTCGCTGAACCTCGGCGGCGTGGCGATTCCCGGTTATCTGGTGATCGCCGTCGTCATCTACGCCGGCCTTACATCCTTCGGCATGCTGCTCCTCGGCCGCCCCCTCGTGGCGGCGGTCGCGAACAAGGCCGCCGGCGAAGGCGACTTTCGCTACGCGCTCACCCGGGCGCGCGAAAACGCCGAGACGATCGCGCTGATCGGCGGCGACGACGATGAGCGTCAGACGATCATGACCTCCTTTCGTGAGCTGGCGAAACGCTGGCTGTCGGTCATTTTCCACCAGACCCGCATGATCTTCCTCTCGAGCGGCAACAACGTCATCGCGCCGGTCGTGCCGCTCGTTCTCTGCACGCCCAAGTTCATCGCTGGTGAAATGTCGCTCGGCGATCTCATGCAGGCGGCGGCCGCGTTCGCGCAGGTGCAGACCGCGCTCAACTGGCTCGCCGACAACGCCTACAATCTGGCGAACTTGTCGGCCTCTGCGCGCCGCGTCGTCGAACTCAACGACGGCTTCGACGAACTCGACGACGCCGCGAATGCGCGGGGCCGCGAGACGATCGTTCTCGAGGACAGTCCGGACGGATCGTTCCACATCCGCGACCTGACGATCTCGCAGGCGACCGGCGCCGGCATGCTCGCGGAATCCGACGCGCATTTCGCGCCGGGCGACAAGGTTCTGGTGAAGGGGCCCTCTGGAAGCGGAAAGAGCACGTTGATCCGCGCCATCGCGGGTCTGTGGCCATGGGGCAGCGGCCGCATCCAGCGGCCCAACGACGCGACCATCGCCTTCATGCCGCAGCGTCCTTACATGCCGCTCGGCACGCTGCGCGACGCCATCAATTATCCCGCGAGCGGCCACGAGCCTGAGGCAGGCGAGATCGAGGATATTCTCGCCGAATGCGGCCTCGCGCATCTCACGCCGCGGCTGGACGAGGAGGACGCATGGTCGACCGTGCTGTCGGGCGGCGAATTGCAGCGCGTCGCTTTCGCACGAATCTTCCTCAAGAAGCCCGACATCATCATCATGGACGAAGCGACGTCCGCGCTCGACGAACTGACGCAGGCGCGCATGATGGAGCTTGTCGTCGAGCGGCTTGCAAACTCGACGCTGCTGCATGTCGCGCACCGTCCGGGGCTGGAGAAATACCACAACCGCGAGATCGTTCTCGAACGCGCCGACTCCGGCCCCGCCGTCATCGCCGACGGTCCGGGAAGCCGCAGCCTGACCGGCCGGTTCGTGCGCTGGCTGGAGCGCGCTGGAAACAAGGACGCGGCGTGAACCCGGTTTCATTCGGACAAAAAACAAAGGCGGCGCTCGTGCGCCGCCTCGTTCGTCTGGCCGCAAGACCAGATCTTACCTCACATGCGCTTCCAGCCGGGCTTTGGGCGCGGCAAGCTGCGCAGCGGCCGGAACCGACTCGCGCTTCGCCAGGCCTTCGCGGACGGCCTGCTGCACCTTCTCGAAGGCGCGGACCTCGATCTGGCGAACACGCTCGCGCGACACGCCGAATTCTTCCGACAGCTGTTCAAGCGTCAGCGGGTCGTCGCGCAGGCGGCGCGCCTCGAAGATGCGGCGTTCGCGCTCGTTGAGCACGTCCAGCGCGCCGCGCAGCGCGGCGAGCCTGTTGTCGCTCTCCTCGTGCTCGGCCAGCACCGTCTCCTGGCTCGCGCTGTCGTCGACCAGCCAATCCTGCCATTCGGCCTCGCCGTCGCCGCGCAGCGGGGAATTGAGCGAGGAATCGCCGCCCAGGCGGCGGTTCATCTCGATCACTTCCTGCTCGCTGACGCCAAGCTTGTGCGCGATCGTCTTGACGTTCTCCGGGCGGAGATCGCCTTCCTCAAGCGCGGAAATCTGGCTCTTGGCCTTGCGCAGGTTGAAGAACAGCTTCTTCTGGTTCGCGGTCGTGCCCATTTTCACGAGCGACCAGGAACGCAGGATGTACTCTTGTATCGCCGCGCGGATCCACCACATGGCGTAGGTGGCCAGGCGGAAGCCCTTGTCGGGCTCGAACCGCTTGACCGCCTGCATCAGGCCGACATTGCCTTCGGAGACGACCTCGCCGATCGGCAGGCCGTAGCCGCGATAGCCCATGGCGATCTTGGCGACGAGACGCAGATGCGAGGTGACGAGCTTGTGGGCGGCGTCGGAATCCTCATGCTCGCGCCAGCGCTTGGCGAGCATGTACTCTTCTTCAGGCTGAAGAAGCGGAAACTTTCTGATTTCCGTGAGATAGCGCGAAAGCCCGCTCTCGCTGGAAATCATGGGAAGGGCAGCAGCCATTTATACCTCCGGGGCCCCCGTTTTCGGCAGGCCGTAGGCGGCCGCGAAAACGCCGACCGCAACTGGCCAATATAGGGAGGCCGGACCGTGGCCGAAAGAGGGCGAACCGGACGGCCAGCGGGTTAAAGATCGGTAACCTTCGGAGGCCCTTAACGTTCCGAAACAGCCGGCGTATGACCCAGCGCGGCCGCCATTCTGGCGAAATCGGCTGGCGCGGGGCTTTCGAAGGCGAGCTGTTCGCGCGTGACCGGATGGGGAAATTCCAGCCGCGCCGCGTGAAGGCCCTGCCGGCCGAGCGCGGCGAGCGCAGGGCGGGCGGCGTCCGGCAGCAGCGCCTCCTTGGTGCGAAACCCCGTCGCATAGACGGGGTCGCCGATCAGCGGATGGCCGATGTGGGCCATATGAACCCTGATCTGGTGCGTGCGTCCGGTTTCGAGCTGGCAGGCCACCAGGGCCGCAACGGGCCGGCCCGTCTTGTCGGCGCCGAAAGTTTCCAGCACGCGCCAGTGGGTCACGGCCTCCTTGCCGCGGTCGCCGCGCAGCACCGCCATTTTCTCGCGCTGCGTCGGGTGACGGCCGATCGGCGCATCGACGAAGCCGGTCTTGCGGTCCGGGGCGCCCCACACGATCGCCAGATATTCACGCACGAAGGGCATGGATCGGCCATGATCGGCGAACAGCTCGGCGAGCTTCCGGTGCGCCCGGTCGGTCTTGGCGACCACCAGCAGGCCGGATGTGTCCTTGTCCAGCCGGTGCACGATGCCCGGCCGCTTGACCCCGCCGATGCCCGACAGGCTCGCGCCGCAATGGGCGATGAGCGCGTTGACCAGCGTGCCCGCCTCGTGGCCGGCGGCCGGATGCACCACCAGCCCCGCCGGCTTGTCGATGACGATGATCTGGTCGTCCTCGTAAACGACGGCAAGCGGAATGTTTTCGGCCTTGGGTTCGGCCGGAGCCGCATCGGGGATGTCGACCTCGACGGCGGCGCCGGGCGAAACCTTGGCCGAGGCGCTTTGGGCGGCCGACCCGTCGACGCGCACCTGGCCCGCCTCGATCAGAGCCTTGAGCCGGGTTCGCGAGATGGCCGCGGCGGCGAGTTCCGGCCGCTCCGCCAGAAAGCGGTCGAGCCGCCCGCCCTCCTCGGGGCCGACGATGAAGGCGTGGCTGGCGGCGCGTTCGATCATCGCCTGCAGATAGCGACCCACGCCGCCCGCGGCAATCGCTTGCAGCCGACGACGCGCGCGTGATCTTAAGCGCATGGCCCCTGCAAAACCCCGAATCGTCGTGGTCGGCGCCGGCCCGGCCGGCCTGATGGCGGCTGAAACAGCCGCGCGCGAAAATTGCGCGGTGACGATCTGCGACGCCATGCCGTCTCCCGCCCGCAAATTCCTGATGGCTGGGCGCAGCGGCCTCAACATCACCCATGCGGAGGACTTTGGCCGCTTCATCGCCCGCTATGGCGACGGAGCCGACTGGCTGCGGCCCATGCTGGAGGATTTCTCGCCGGCCGATATGCGCGACTTCTGCGCGGGCCTTGGCGTCGAGACCTTCGTCGGCACGAGCGGCCGCGTCTTCCCGAAGGCGATGAAGGCTTCGCCGCTGCTGCGCGCCTGGCTCGCGCGCCTTTCAGGGCTCGGCGTCGACCTGCGCACGCGCGCGCGCCTCGTCGATCTCGACGGCGCGGCGCCGGTGATCGAGAGCGATGGCCGGTGCGAGACGCTCCCGGCCGACGCCACGATCCTTGCGCTCGGCGGCGCAAGCTGGCCGCGCCTCGGCTCCAACGGCGGCTGGACGGAGTTGCTGGCGCGGCGCGGCGTGACTTTGGCGCCGTTCCGCCCCTCCAACTGCGGTCTCGAGATCGCCTGGTCCGACATCTTTAGGGAGAAATTCGAGGGGCAGGCGATCAAGACCGCGCGCTTTTCCTTCGGCCAACGACGGGTCGCGGGCGAAGCCGTCGTCACGCGGCGCGGCCTCGAGGGCGGCCCCGTCTACGCGCTGTCTGCGGCGATCGGCGCGGAACTGCGCGCAGGCAGGCCCGCCGCGCTCGTCATCGACCTCAAACCCGATCTCGACGAACCCGCTCTCGTCGAACGGCTCGCGAGACGGCGGACGAGCGACAGTTTCGCCAACGCCCTGCGCAAGACGGCCGGACTGACGCCGCTCGCGATCGCCCTGTTGCGTGAATGCGATCCGTCCGTCGCGTCGCAAGACCCCATGCAGCTTGCTGGCTTCATCAAGGCGTGCGCCTTGCCCGTGGCGGGCGTCGCAGGCCTCGACCGCGCCATTTCGTCGGCGGGCGGCGTCGCCCGCGCGGAAATCGACCGCGACCTGATGCTGAAGCAAGCGCCGGGAGTATTCGTGGCGGGCGAAATGCTGGACTGGGACGCGCCGACGGGCGGCTATCTGCTGCAGGCTTGCTTCGCCACCGGGCGGCGCGCCGGCGATCGGGCCGCCGCCTGGACGTCAGGCCTGCGCGGCTGAGCCGCCGTCAGTTGACGCCCTCATCCGCCCCGCTCGCGGGCGGAGCGTCGCCAATCTCCGCAGGCGGCGGGAAATCCGACAACTCCTCGGTCGCCACAAGGCCCGTAACGTCGAGCGCCGCGGCCGTGCGCGACAGGCCGAGCGCCGCGGCTTGTTTTTGCAAATCCTGAATGAGGCCCAGCAACAGCAACCGTTTGGAGGTGGAATTCATCGAACAGCCGAGGGAAAAGCAGTTGGTCCGGAATTAGGCGACTACAATAGCAGATCAATCTAACAATCGATCAGGCCAAAACGCAAAATTGTCGATTGTCGAACTTTTGTCTAATCGAGCTAGAACTGCAGAGCGAGGCGGTTGTAGACGCCGCCGTCAAACCCTGGGCAACAAGAACAGCTACAATACGAACTCGCCCTTGCGCATGACGGGAGTGCGCGCGCCCGCCACGTCAAGCCCGTCGACGTCGACCTCCGCCGAGCCGATCATCCAGTCGATATGGATCAGGCTGCGATTGGCGCCGCGCGATTTCAATTCGTCTTCGCTCATGTGGCCGCCGTTGACGAAGCACTTGCTGTAGGCCTGCCCGAGCGCGATGTGGCTCGCCGCATTCTCGTCGAACAGCGTGTTGTAGAACAGGAGACCGCTCTTCGAGATCGGCGAGGAAAACGGCACCAGCGCCACCTCGCCGAGCTTTGCTGCGCCCTCGTCCGTCTCAAGCACGCGTCGCAGCACGTCCTGCCCGGTGCGGGCGCGGGCGTCGACGATGCGGCTGTCCTCGAAGCGCACCTCGATGTCCTCGATCAGCGCGCCATTGTAGGAGAGCGGCTTGGTCGCGCGCACATGGCCCGACACGCGATCCTTGTGCGGCGTCGTGAACACTTCTTCCGTCGGGATATTGGCGTTGCAGACGATGCCGTTCTTGGCCTCCGAAGCGCCGCCGACCCATTCGTGACCATCGGCGAGCCCGACCGTCAGATCGGTCCCCGGCCCCTTGAAATGCAGCGCATGGAACCGCCGCGCATTGAGCGCGGCGGTGCGCGACGCCAGATGCGCATTGTGCGCGTCCCATTGGGCGACGAAATCAGCTCCGTCGACGCGCGAGGCGGCGAAGATCGCATCCCACAAGCGGCCGAGCGCGCGGTCGGGCGGATCGTCCGGAAACACGCGCTGCGCCCAGGCCGGCGTGGCTGCGCCGAGAATTGTCCAGTTGATGTCGAAGCCCGCTATCAGTTCGAGCGCAGGGCTGTAGGCCTTGGAGCGCGCGCGATTGGCGCGCGAGACTTTTTCGGGATCCTGTTCGGCGAGCAGCATCGGATCCTCGCCATAGATGGCGAGCCGCGCAGCGCCCGCCTTGAAGGCGTCGGCCATGCCCCCGTAGAGCCATCCGGGCGCCGTGTCGAACGAATCGTCAGCGGCGTATTTGTAGCGCGCCAGCGTCTGCTCCTCGTCGCCGAGAATGACCGTCACCAGCGACGCGCCCGCCTGATAGGCGTGCTTGGTGACGAGCCGCGCGAGATCGAGCGCTTCCACCGGCGCGGTCATGACCAGCTCCTGGCCCTTGCGCAGGTTGAGACCGACCTTGACGGCGGTCTCCGCGAGACGGTCGAGCCGGACCGAGTGATTGTCGTTGGGCGGAACGGGCGAGGTCATGGAAACTCCGGCGGCAGTACGATCCGAGAGGATGAGCGCGCCTCAGGCATAGCGCGACGACGGGCGGACGTCACGCGGCGGGTCGCGGCGCGACCCCGTCCGCAATCTCGCGCCGCCGACGCGCAATCGCCTCGCGCGCGACATCATGGCCAAGACGCAGCGCCTCGAATCCTTCCGACGACACGGCGCCGTCGCTCAAGCGCTGGAGAAGCTGCGAGACGATGTCGTCGAGCTGGTTCTCGATTCCATTCAGCGCCGCCGCATCGGGCGCCGCGCGCGCCTCGCGCGCCAGGCCCGCGATAGTCTCGCCGATCTGCCCGGCGCGCACCGGGCTCGCGCGCGTCACCGTCGAATAGAGGCCGAAGAAAATCGAGCCGACGACGCTCGCCACCGACATGCCGATGTAGATCAGGTCCGAATAGCGGTCGAGAAATGTCTTGGTGTCGTCGTCGACATATTCGGCGGCGCCGGGATGGGCGAGCATGGTGGCGTCCTTGTCGGTGTCCGGCGCCTCGATGAAGGCGGCGTAGCGGCCGGCGATGGCGAGCTGCTCCTTGTTCTCGAGAATCGTCTGCGTGAGCTGCGAAGCCGTGGCGTTCGCCATGCGCGCATGGGCCACCAGCATGTCGTCGACCGCCAGCGTCTCGACGTCGTCGTCCGGAATTTTCGGATAGGGCAGGATCGCGCCGGCCTCGAGCGTTTCGGATTTCACGCCGAAAATGCGGTCGGCGAGCGCCTTCACGCCGTCGGGCTCGATCAGTTCGAAATTGGGCGCGCGCTCCTTGCCGAGCCAGAATTTGTCATTGGCGATGCCGGACTTGCGCGCGACGAAAAACACCGCGGCGGGGCCGCCCGGCTCGAACAGGCGCCACCAGTCGTCGGGCTTGCGGTTCTCGATCTGCGTCGTCGACGGCAGATCGTAATAGGCGAGAATCTGCCGCACGAGCGCGACGTCGCGCGGATCTTCGGCGATGACCACGACCTTCTTGCCCTTGACCGCCGCGATCGTCTTCACCTTCGCGGTCTTGGGAACGGCGACGAGCACGACGGAATGCTCGATCTGCGCGAGCGCGACGGTGCGCGGCGGCGGCTTGGTGTCTGTCCGCATGATCGTGAGATCGGCCTTGCGCTGCGCGAAGGCCTGCCCGGCCGCGGCGAGCGATTCCATCGGCTTGACCGTGATCCGCACCCGCGATCCGCCGAGCGAGGGCAGGAAATCGCCCGGCGACACGTCGCCATGCTGCCCCGCCTGCGACCGCACGACGGTTTGAAGCTTCTGCGCGAACTGGAAGCTCGAGGAGCCCTCCGGCCCCGTGGCGAAAACGAGCGTCGTCGGCGTCACGAGATAGCGCGCCAGCACCACGCCGAGCAGGGCGATGACCACAGTCAGCGCGACGAACAGGAATTTCTGCCGCCGGTTGGTGCGATTGGCGCGCGCGGCCTCGCCGAACAGGTCCTGCGCCGTCAGCAGCGCGGTCCGCCCGGCGATGGTAGTGTCGTGCGGGCCGTCGCTCACGCCGTCTCGCTCCCTGCGCTTTATTCCCGTGTAGACGCCAAGGCGGGCGGGCGCGTCAAGCGGCGCGCGTTCTTGACCCGGGCGTCGCGGGCGGGCATCTAGCGCGCTTTCCGGAAGAAAGCCCCATGATCCGATCCGCCCTGATGAACGTGATGACCGCCGCCGCCATCAAGGCCGGGCGCGGTCTCAAGCGCGATTTCGGCGAGGTCGCCAATCTCCAGGTCTCGGTCAAGGGCCCCGGCGATTTCGTCTCCGCCGCCGACCGCAAGGCCGAGAAGGTGCTGTTCGAGGAACTGGCCAAAGCGCGGCCAGGCTACGGCTTCGTGATGGAGGAATCGGGCCGGGTCGAGGGCACGGACACGAGCCACACCTGGATCATCGACCCGCTCGACGGCACGACCAATTTCCTGCACGGCATTCCCGTCTTCGCCATTTCGGTGGCGCTGGAGCGCGAGGGTCAGCTTGTCGCGGGCGTCGTCTACAACCCCGCCGACGACGACATGTTCGTCGCCGAGCGCGGCCAGGGCGCCTGGCTCAACAACCGCCGCCTGCGCGTCGCCCAGCGCCGGGAGCTCGCCGACAGCCTGATCGCCACCGGCGTGCCGCATCTGGGCAAGGCGAAGGAACACCCGCGCTTCAAGGCGGAGCTGGCCGCCGTCATGACCCGCGTCGCCAACGTCCGCCGCTTCGGCGCGGCTTCGCTCGATCTCGCCTACACCGCGGCCGGCCGCTTCGACGCCTATTGGGAACGCGGCCTTCAGCCCTGGGACATTGCGGCCGGAATCGTGCTGGTGCGCGAGGCCGGCGGCTTCGTCAGCGATATTTCGGGCGATCAGGACATGCTGGCCAAGGGCGAGATTCTCGCCGGCGGCGAGACGATCCAGCGCGCCCTCGGGGATTTGCTGCGCAAGGCGTGAAGGGGGCTCAGGCGCCCAACCTCCCCTGTCATCCCGCCGTTGTTGCGAGCAACCGGACGTTGGTGGCATTCTGCCGCGGGCCGGGCGGTGTTCGGGGCAAGGATAGAGGGACTACATGGCGGCCGACGAGGTTCGCACGGAGCTGTCGAGCCCGCGCATCTTTCTCATACGCATGGGCGTGTTTCTGGCGCTGGCCGGCTTCGTCGCCTTCATCCTGCACGAGCAGATCCAGCGCGCCTTCATGGCGAACCCCGGGCTCAACGGCCTGATCCTCGGCGTTCTGGCCGTCGGAATCGTCATCGCGGTCGCGACTGTCGCGCGCCTGTTCCGCGAAATCGCCTGGGTCAACGCCTGGGGCGGTCCGGATGTCGCAAAGGCCCCCGCGCCCCGGCTTCTCGCGCCCATGGCGCGGCTGGCGGGCGACGGACGCGGCCTTTCCACCATCACCTTGCGCGCCATTCTCGATTCGGTCGCCACCCGCCTCGACGAGAGCCGCGAAATCCTGCGTTATCTCACCGGTCTCCTGATTTTTCTCGGCCTGCTCGGCACCTTCTGGGGCCTGCTCGAGACCGTCGGCTCGATCGGCGACGTCATCAACGCGATGAAAGGCGGCGCCGAATCGGCCGTCCTGTTCGAGGATCTGAAAGCCGGCATCGCCAAACCCCTCGCCGGCATGAGCCTGTCCTTCACCGCTTCGCTGTTCGGTCTTGCCGGCTCGCTGGTCCTGGGCTTTCTCGATCTGCAGGCCGGGCAGGCGCAGAACCGCTTCTACGTCGAGCTTGAGGATCGCATTTCCGCCGTGGCGGCGAGCGACGGCGCCGCGACCGCCGCCGCCGGCCTGTCGCCGGACCTGCGCGCGACGCTCGAAAGCATGTCGGGCGCGAGCGACGCCTCGGGCCAGCGCGCCGCCTCGGCCGCCATGGCCAATCTCGCCGAAGGCGTGCAATCGCTCGTCAAGCATATGCGGTCCGAACAACAGATGATCCGCGACTGGGTCGAGCAGCAGGCAGCCCAGAACCGCGAAATGAAGAAGACGCTCGACCGGCTGGCGCAAGAGCGCGAGCAATCGTGATGGCTCTTTCGCGCAGCAGGCGGATCAGGGGCGGCGCCGACTATTGGCCGGGCTTCGTCGACGCCCTGTCGACGATGCTGCTCTCCTTCGTTTTCCTCATCACCGTCTTCATGGTCGCGCAATTCTTCCTGTCGCGCGACGTGACCGGCAAGGACGCCGCGCTGCAAAAACTCAACCGGCAGATCGAGCAATTGACCGCGCTGCTGGCGCTCGAAAAATCCGGCAAGGAAGAGGCGCAATCCTCGCTCGCCACGCTCGCCGCCACGCTCGACACGACCAAGAAGGACAACGCCGATCTCACCGCCAGACTCGGCGCCGCCGAAGGCGCGGCGTCCGGCGCCGGCGGCAAGGCGGACGCGCTCGCGCAGAAGCTGACCGCCGAGCAGGAGCTTTCGGCCAGGGCGCAGGCGCAGGTCGATCTGCTCAACCAGCAGATCGCCGCGCTTCGCCGCCAGCTCGCCGCCATTGAGGAAGCGTTGCAGGCGACCGAGGCGAAGAACAAGGATTCCGCAGGCCAGATCGCCGATCTCGGCCAGCGCCTCAATCTCGCGCTGGCGCAGAAGGCGCAGGAGCTTGCGCGCTACCGCTCTGACTTCTTCGGAAGGTTGCGCGAAATTCTCGGCAATCGGCCGGGCATCCGCATCGTCGGCGATCGCTTCGTCTTCCAGTCCGAAGTCCTGTTCGACACCGGCGCGGCCGAAATGAGCCCGGCCGGCAAGGCGCAGCTCGACCAGCTCGCCGCCGCCGTGACCGATCTCGAACGCGAGATACCACCCTCGATCCCGTGGACCCTGCGCGTCGACGGCCATACCGACATAAGGCCGATCAAGTCGCCGCAATTCCCGTCCAACTGGGAATTGTCCTCGGCGCGCGCCATCGCGGTCGTGCAATATCTGATATCGAAAGGCGTGCAGCCGTCCCACCTCGTCGCCGCCGGCTTCGGCGAATTCCAGCCGCTCGAACCGGGCGACAGCGAGGAGGCTCTGCGCCGCAACCGCCGCATCGAACTGAAGCTGACCGACAGGTGATCGCAACCCGCCGCCAGATCGCCCCCATCCGCGACGAGGAGCGCGACGCGCTCGCCGATCTTTGGGTCGCGTCCTGGCGGGTCACGTTTCCGGACATCGATTTCGAGGCGCGCCGGCCGTGGTTCGCCGAGCGCCTCGCAGAGCTCGAAGGCCAGGGCGCGCAGCTCATCTGCATGTTTCAGGATGGGCAGAAGCCCGGCGAGCGCAAGCTCGTCGGCTTCGTGCTGATCGATCCTGCGACCGGCTGGCTCGACCAGATCGCAGTCAAACCCAATTCCTTTGGCGCCGGCGTCGGCCGCGAGCTTCTCAACGCCGCCAAGCGCGCTTCGCCGGGCAAGATCAGGCTCGACGTCAACGCCGACAATTTTCGTGCGTTGCGCTTCTACAAGCGTGAGGGATTTACGCGGGTGGGCGCGGGCGTGAACGCCCTGTCGGGGCGCGAGACGGCCGTGCTGGAGTGGAAGCGGGAGGAATAGCGGCGGAAGGCCTGGCGCGACGCCCTCAACCGTTCCCGGTCCCCGCGACGCCGCCAAATCCTGCCCGAAGCGCCCGATGGAATGATCTCAATCTCAGTCTGATGGAAATGTTCATGCCGCAATTGTTCGAACCGCTTTCCTTCGCCCGCGGGCGCGCGATGTCCAATCGCCTGATGCTTGCGCCGCTCACCAACTCGCAGAGCCATGCGGACGGCTCCCTCTCCGACGACGAGTTCGATTGGCTTGCCTACCGCGCCGAAGGCGGCTTCGGCCTGGTCATGACCTGCGCCGCGCATGTGCAGCGGGTTGGCCAGGGTTTTCCCGGCCAGCTCGGCGTGTTTTCCGACGATTTTCTGCCCGGCCTGACGCGCCTTGCCGCGGGCATCCGGGCGCAGGGGGCGCTCTCGTCCGTGCAATTGCATCACGCAGGCATTCGCGCGCCGGCCAAGCTGATCGGCGGCGCGCCGCGCGGGCCATCCGACGATGCGGAAACCGGCGCAAAGGCGCTCGATGAGACCGAGATCGAGCAATTGATCGAGGATTTCGTCCTCGCCGCCGTGCGTTGCGAGAAGGCTGGATTCGATGGCGTCGAGATTCACGGCGCGCACGGATATATTCTTTGCGCCTTCCTCAGCGCCGATATCAATCGACGCACGGATCGCTGGGGCGGTTCGCTCGACAACCGCGCACGGATCGTGCGCGACATCATCAGGGGCGTGCGCGCGCGGACGTCGGCGCAATTCCAGCTCGGCCTGCGCCTGTCTCCGGAGCGCTTCGGCATGCGCCTTTCCGAGCAGCGGGCGCTCGCCGCCGAGATGATGCAATCCGGCGATCTCGACTATCTCGACATGTCGCTGTGGGACACGTTCAAGGATCCGGTCGAACCCGAATTCGCTCATAAGCCGCTGATCGACTGGTTCACGGATCTGCCGCGCGGCGCAACGCGCCTCGGCGTGGCCGGCAAGCTGATGAACGGCGCCGATTGCCGGCGCGTTCTGGAGCATGGCGCCGACTTCGCGTTGCTCGGGCGCGCGGCGATCCTGCATCACGATTTCCCGCGCAAGCTGGCCGCCGACCCTGACTTCCGCGCCCTCGCCATTCCCGTCACGCGCGAGCATCTGCGCAAGGAGAGGCTCGGGCCGAGCTTCATCGACTACATGAACACATGGAAGGGCTTCGTCGCGGAGGAGAAGGCCGAGGCGTAGCGACCACGAGCCCAAACGACGTCGAGCCTGATTCAATCCAGATTTCGGAAGCGAACTCGCATCGCCGCGCCGCGTTGCCGTCTCTCCACCAGCCGTGCAAATCTTCGTCGCGACAGGCGCGACGAAACGATGCGTCGCCGGGAGGAAAGAAGATGCGTGGACGCGACGTGCTGATGGAGAGCCTTGTCGCGCAGGGCGTGCGCTACATTTTCGGCAATCCCGGCACCACCGAATCTCCGCTGCTCGACAGTCTGCCGGCCTTTCCGCATATCGGCTACGTCATGACGCTGCACGAGAGCATTGCGGTCGGCGCCGCGAGTTTTTACGCGCAGGCGTCGGGCGAGTGTCCAGTCGTCAATCTGCATGTGGCGCCCGGCCTCGGCAATGGCATGGGCTCGCTCTACAACGCCTTCAAGGCGCATTCGCCGATGATCGTCACCGCCGGCCAGCAGGACACGCGCATGCGGCTCGCCAATCCGCTGCTCGGCCACGATCTCGTTGCGATGGCTGCGCCCGTGACCAAGTGGAGCGTGCAGATCGAGCGCGCCGACGAGATCGCGCCCGTCCTGCGCCGCGCCTTCAAGGTCGCGACGGACGCGCCGCAAGGCCCGGTGTTCGTCTCCCTGCCGATCGACGTCATGGAACAGGAAACCGGCATCGGTCCGACGCCGCGTGACGCGCTGTGGCGCGAGGCGCGGCCCGATCCCGCCGGCGTCGATGCGCTTGCGACGCTGCTTCTCTCCGCCGCGCGCCCCGCGATTATCGCCGGCGACGATGTCGCGCGCGCGGGCGCACATACAGAACTCGTGGACCTCGCCGAAGCGGTCGGCGCGGCGGTCTGGTTCGAGGGCTTGCGCCATCACGCATCCTTTCCGACCGCGCACCCCAATTACCGGCAATCGCTGCCGCCGGACGCAGCCCAGGTGCGCAGGGCGCTCGGCGATAGCGACCTCGTCCTGCTGCTCGGCGGCCCGTTCTTCGAGGATGTGTGGTTTGCGCAGGGCAGCCATTTTCCCGAAGGCGCGAAGGTCGCGCAGATTGAGACGGCGCCCGAGCGGCTCGCGTTCAATCATCGCCTCGACGCGGGCCTCGTCGGCGCGATGAAGCCGAGCCTCGCCTCGCTCGCGGAAGCCGTCCGCGCGAAAGCCTCGTCCGATTTTTCAAGCGCCGCGCAGCAGAGAAACCGCGCGCTCGCCGAGGCGCGCGCTGCGGAGCGTCAGGCTTACACCGCGCGGCTGGAGAAGAGCTGGCGCCGCGCGCCGACCTCCATGCCGCGCGCCATGGCGGAATTGCGCAAGGGCCTGCCCGACGATGTCGTCATCGTCGACGAGAGCATCACGGCGAGCCTCGATCTCGCGCGCGCTTTCGACTTCCGTGGCTTCGGCGATTATTTCAGCGGCCGCGGCGGCGGCATCGGCCAGGGGCTCGCCGGCGCGCTCGGCGTCAAGCTCGCCATGCCGCA
Source organism: Rhodoblastus sp. (assembly GCA_047605445.1). GTDB lineage: Bacteria > Pseudomonadota > Alphaproteobacteria > Rhizobiales > Beijerinckiaceae > JAJXWB01. The sequence goes on along the minus strand of JASGFP010000044.1, from coordinate 12,408 downwards.
CCGCCCGGTCGTCGCGGTCTCCGGCGACGGCTCGGCCATGTACAGCATTCAGGCGCTGTGGACCGCCGCGCATCATGCGCTGCCGATCGTCTTCGTCATCCTCGCCAACCGCGAATACCGCATCCTCAAACACAATGTGGATGTGTGGCGCAGCGCCTTCCACGTCGCCTCGCAGCATCCATATCAGAACATGGATCTGGCGGGACCGGATCTCGACTTCGTGGCGCTCGCTGCAGGAATGGGCGTAGAGGGCGTGCGCGTCGACAACGCCGACGACATCGCGTCCGCCATGCGCAAGGCCGTCGCGGCGAACCGGCCTTGTCTCGTCGAAATCTCCATTGAAGGCAAACGCTGAGGCGAGAGGCCCCTATCGCGCCGCCTCCGTCCGCCGGTCCGCGATCGTCGTGCGATGCAGCAGCCGGTCGTGGCCGTCATAGCCGCCGGTGGCGCGGTGAAGGACGACGCGATTGTCCCACATGACGAACATGTTCGGCGCCCATTTGTGGCGATAGACCACCTCGTCGGGCGTCTGCCATTTCACGACCTCGCGCAGCAGCGCGTCGCCGTCCTCGCAATTTTCGAGCGCGATGATGTAGCCGTGCGTGCTGAAGATCGCGCGACGGCCCGTCTCGGGATGGGCGCGCACCAGCGGATGGCGCTGCGTCGCCATGGCGTCGTCGGAATGCACGATGTCCATGGAGCGGCCGACGTCCTTCTCGCCATATTGACCTTTCGGCGCATAGCCGCCGCGCGCCGAGTGAATCGCGATCACGCCGTCGAGCTTTTCACGCAAGGCGGCCGGCATGCGGTCGTAGGCCATTTGCTGATTGGCGTACCAGGTGTCGCCGCCGACCGGCGGAATGTCGATGCCGTAGAGGCAGGTGAAGGCTGGCGGTATGTCGAGAAAACTCCAGTCGCTGTGCCAGTTCTCGGCGAACAGCGGCGCCGTCTCGTTCGCGCGGCGGCGGATCGCTGCTATGTGCTTGCGGCCGGGAATGGGGCGGATGTAGGGATCGTCGCCGAACGGGCCGAAGGTCAGCGAGACGCGTTCGAGATCGTCGTCGTCGAGCTTCTGGTCGGGAAAGGCGACCACGCCCTGCGTGACCAGCGCGACGCGAATGCGGCCGGCCGTCTCGGCATCGAGCGGCCGACTGAGATCGACGCCGCGCACGACGGCGCCGAAGGGACCGTCGGCGGGCGCGATCGTCAGGCCGGCGGCGTCTGCGTGCGAACTATCGATCCTCTGCGCGACAGCCATTCGAGTCTCCCTTGGCTCGTCGCATTGCCAGCGACGTTGCCCGAAGGTTAGGGCGCGCGGGCGCGTTCCGACAAGAGAGATTGTGCATTCCGGCCGCGGGCCGGCGCGGGGAATTCAGCGACGCCCTATTCCGCCGCCTTGTCGCCCGCCAGCGCCGCAGCTCCCGTCTCGAACTGCAACCGTGCGAGGCGCGCGTAAATGCCATTGCGCGCCACCAGCGTGGCGTGCGTGCCTTCTTCCACCACGCGGCCGGCCTCCATCACCAGAATGCGATCCGCTTCCAGCACCGTGGCGAGGCGATGCGCGATGACCAGCGTGGTGCGACCGTTCATCACGTCGTGCAGCGCCTTCTGCACGGCGGCCTCGTTCTCCGCGTCGAGCGCCGACGTCGCTTCGTCGAGCAAAAGGATCGGCGCGTCTTTCAGGATCGCCCGCGCGATGGCGAGGCGCTGGCGCTGGCCGCCCGAAAGGGTCACGCCGCGTTCGCCGATTACGCTGTCGTAGCCCTTGTCGAGATCGCGGATGAAGCCGTCCGCCGCCGCGCGCTGCGCCGCCTCGATCACCTGTTCGCGCGTCGCGTCCGGCCTTCCATAAGCGATGTTTTCCGCAACCGTCGCGGCAAAAACCGTCGCCTCCTGTGCGACCAGAGCGATCCGCGCGCGCAAGGCGGCGGGATCGACGGTCTTGATGTCCACGCCGTCGATCGTCACGCGGCCGGCCTGCGGATCGTAGAAGCGCATCATCAATTGGAACAGCGTCGACTTGCCGGCGCCCGAGGCGCCGACGATAGCCACGCGCTCGCCGGGCGCGACCTTGAAGGTCAGATCGTCGACGACGCCAGCGAGAGGCGCCGCCGGATAGGAGAAGCTCACGCGGTCGAAGGCGATTTCGCCACGCGTGGGCGCCGGCAATTGCGCAGGCTGCGCGGGCGCGAAAATCTTCGGCTTGACCGCCAGCAGATCGGCGATGCGGCCGGCCGCGCCCGAAGCTGCGGCGACCTCGCTCCACACCTGGCTCAACTCGCCGAGCGAGCTCGCCGCCAGCACGGCGTAGAGCACGAATTGCGACAGCATGCCGCCGGTCATCTTGCCTTCGAGCACGTCATGCGCGCCGTACCACAGAACGCCGATCACGCTGGCGAAGGCCATGAAGATGGCGCTGGCGGTCAGGAACGCGCGCGCCTTCGTCGCGGTGCGCGCGGCGTCGTAGGCTTCTTCAACCTCGCGCGCGAAACGCGCGGTGGTCGCCTTCTCGGCGCCGAAGGCCTGCATGGTGCGCACGGCGCCCAGATTTTCCGCCGCGAAGGCCGACGCGTCGGCGAGCGTGTCCTGCGCGCGGCGCGAGCGCTTGCGAACGAGCCGGCCCGAGGCGATCAGCGGAAACACGATGATCGGAATGGCGACGAGGACCAGCGCCGACAGTTTCGGGCTCGACAACACCATCAGCGCGATCGCGCCGGCGAACATGAAGAGATTGCGCAACAGCACCGAAGCCGAAGAGCCGAACGCCGATTTGAGCTGCGTCGTGTCCGCCGTAAGCCGCGACACGAGTTCGCCGACGCGCGCCTTGTCGTAGAAGGACGCATCGAGCCGCGCCAGATGCGCGAACACGTCGTCGCGCAGGTCGGCCACCACGCGCTCGCCGAGCGTCATGACGAGGTAGTAGCGGCAGCCCGACGCCAGCGCGAGCACGGCGACGACCGCCGCCATGCCGCCGAAATAGGAATTGATGACGCCAGCGCTCGAGCCCGAGAATCCGAAGTCGATCATCCGCCGCACGGCGAAGGGAAATGTCAGCGTCGCGGCCGAAGCGACCGTCAGCGCCACGACCGCCAGCGCGATCCGGCCGCGGTTGCGCATTGCATAGGGCAGGAGGGGCCTCAGCGCGGCGAGCGAGCGTTCGCGGGGTTTTTCGCCGGTGGGAGCTGCGTCGGTCGTCATGACTGCTCTATAGACCCCGCAGGCGCGCCAAGACAGCCACGCCGCCCGCGACATATTGTGGCCCCCGGCCAAGTCTCTGGCCAGTCTCTGGCCAAGTCTCCGGAGAGGAAATCGCGGCGCGGGGTTGATCCTGCCGGCGAAATGGGGCATACGACCGCGCAACCGCTGCGGGCTCCACGCCGGCATGCGAACCAGATTTCCGGAACAGACAGTTCAGAGCCATCCCATGAAAGTCCGCAATTCGCTCAAGTCGCTGCGCACGCGCCACCGCGACAACCAGATCGTCCGCCGCAAGGGCCGGGTGTACATCATCAACAAGACCCAGAAGCGCTACAAGGCGCGTCAGGGCTGATCCCACGCATCTTGCGTGGACCTGCAAAGCCCCGGTTCGCCGGGGCTTTTTCTTTGGGGCTGCCGCACCGTCGGGCTTTGAAGGCAAGACTTGGACGGCAAGACTTTGACGGAAAGCCCGGCGCGCCCTAGCTTCTGGGCATGACGCTTTCGTCCGCCCGCGCCGCGCTCGCGGTCCTGCTGGCTCTTGGCCCTGCCGGTCCGATCGCTGCGGCCGAGATCGACCCTGCCCCGCCCGGCCGCAGGGGCGGCGACATGCTGAACATTCCCGGACTGCCGCCGATCCAGCTTCCCCCCGGCGCCCGCGCCTTCAATCCAGACGGGCCGGGCGTCGACGACCGGCCAGACCGTCCCGAACCGCGGGCCGCGCGGCCTGAAGCCCCCGGCCGGGAGGACGCGCGGCGACGCGAGCGCAAGCAGGCCGAGCGGATCGCGCCGCATTCCGTCCCGACCCAGGAGGAACAGCGCGCCAAGGTGCTGGACGCGCTCTATACCCGCCTCAAGGCGGCCGGCGACGAGGATGACGCCAAGGGCGTCGCCGCGGCCATCGAACGCGTGTGGATGCGTTCGGGCTCGGACACCGCCGACCTGCTGATGACCCGCGCCGTCGCGGCCATCGCCGGCCACGACATGAAGACCGCAGAGACGTTGCTCGATTCCCTGGTCGCCATCGAACCCGACTGGGCCGAAGGCTGGAACAAGCGCGCGATGATCCGCTTCGCCGCCGACAACATCGATGGCGCGATGGCCGACATCGAACATGCGTTGAAAATTGATCCGCGCCATTTCGTGGCCCTGTCGGGCGCGGGCGCAATCCTCGCCAAGGCGGGCCTCGACAAGCGCGCGCTCGACGCCTACCGCCGCGCGCTCGACATTTATCCGCAGCAGCCCGACGTGAAGAAATCGGTCGAAAAGCTTCAGCTCGAGGTCGAAGGGCGGGATATTTGATCCTCTGGATCGTCGGCGCCGGTTTGACCGTCCTGTTTGGGTTCGGCCTCTTCTCGCGGCTGCGCGCAAAATCCTTCGAACACGCCTATCCGCCGCGCGGGACAATGGTCGACACGGCCTTCGGGCGCCTCCACCTGACCCGCCGCGAGCCTGCCGGCGCGCCGCGCGCGACAATCGTGCTCGTCCACGGCGCGAGCGGCAATCAGGCGGACATGATGACGCCGCTCGGCGATCGGCTGGCGGCGCGGGGCTTTCGCGTCTTCGCCGTGGATCGCCCCGGCCACGGCTACAGCGCGCGCCTGTTCGCCGACGCCTCCGCGCCAGCCGCGCAGGCCCGCGCCATCCGCGCCGGCCTCGAAATGCTCGGCGTCGAAAATGCAATCGTCGTCGGCCATTCCTGGGCGGGCTCCGTCGCCTGCGCCTTTGCGCTCGACCACGCCGATTTCGCGGACGGGATCGTCCTGCTGGCGCCGGTGACCCATCCCTGGCCGCGCGGCGTGCGCTGGTATTACCGGCTGGCGGCGACGCCGGTCGCCGGCTGGCTGTTCACGCGCACATTGCTCCTGCCCGCAGGTCTCGCCTCTCTGAGAGGCTCGCTCGCCGGCGTCTTCACGCCGCAACCCACTCCGGAGAATTACGCGGATGCGATCGGCGTGGTTCTGACGCTGCGGCCACGAGCGTTCCGCGCCAACGCCGAGGACGTCGCGGATTTGCGCGGCCATCTCGAAATCCAGGCCCCGCGCATCCCGATGATTGCGCTGCCCGTCGCCATCCTCTCCGGCGACCGCGACGCAATTGTCCTCACCGAGCGCCATTCCTACGGCTGCGCGCGGGAAATCGAAGGCGCGACGCTCGAGATGCTGCCGGGCGTCGGTCATTCGCCGCACTGGGCGGCGCCGGAAAGAACGGTCGAGACGATCGCGGCGCTTGCCGAACGCGCTCAGTCCGCGCGCCAGATGAGCCCGGAAGCGGCCTCCAGCGCGCCCGCAGCAAGCTCGTAATATTGCAGCCGGTCGGGATCGACGGGGCCCGGCATCTTCATTCTGCCGTCGGGAACACGCGCGAAACCCATGCGGCCGTAATAGCCGGGATCGCCGACGAGGATGACCAGCCTGTGACCGGCGGCGCGCGCGGCCTCGAGCGATTTGACGACCAGTTTCTCCCCGAGCCCGTGCTGTCGGAAAGCGGGCTCGACCACCAGCGGGCCGAGCAGCAGCGCAGGCGCATCGCCGATGCGGATCGGCGTCATGCGATTGGCGCCGACCAGGATCGTGCCGACGCGCGCGACGAAGGACAGGCCATGGTCGCCCTTCAGCCCCTCGCGCAGGCGGTAGGCGGTCTTGGCGAAACGGCCGGGGCCGAAGGCGTGCTCGGTCAGCCGCTCGATGGCGGGCAGATCGGCATCGGTCTGGGGCGAGAAGGAAAAGGCGAGTTCGGTCATGACGTGTCAGGCGCTCGGCAGGCGGGCAGGCTCGGACGCCCCGGCAAGGGCGGGAACGGGCGCTATCGTCGCTGGCGCGGGGGTTTCGTCATGGCGGTCTTGGAGCATGAATGCGCGCGGCGGGCAAGGCCGCGCGCTCAGGTCGGGCGCGCGAGAAGCGCCGCAGGACGCTCGGACGCGGGAGCGACAACGCCCGCCAGCCGCGCGCCGGCGATAATCCGCGCGGCGTCGGCTGGATCCTTGAACGGCAGGCGCGCGACATGATCTTCCAGCGCGTAGCGCGGATTGATCTCCATGAGGTCGCGCCAGACGCGGCGGGCCTCGTCGATGCGCCCGAGATGGCCGAGCGCGGCGACGAGCAGACCGCGCGACAGGTCTGTGTCCGGATTGACCAGAACGCGCTCGGAGAACAGAGCCGCTGCGCGCGCGTCCTCGCCCGCCACGAGATAGGCTGTGCCGAGGAAATGCAGATATTGCCCGCGCACGGTCGGGTCGAGCCGCATCGCACGCTCGATGTAGGGAACGCCTTTCATCGGCGCGCCCGTGTAGACGTGCAGCGTGCCGAGCGCGACCACCGCCGGCGCGAAATTCGGGTTGAGCGCCAGCGCCCGTTCGATCTCCGCCTGCCAGCGGCCAAAATCCTTGCGGCCCTGCGCGGCGAGCGCTGCGGCGAAACATGCGAACGGATTGTCGCGGTCCTTGGCGAGCGCAATATCGGCCAGCCGCTCCGCCTCGCCGAGAGATTGTTCGGGATGCGCGCTCCAGCGGTTCTGGTGGTCGATCGTATAGCCGACCGAAAGCCCGGCATAGGCGTCGGAATAGTCCGCGTCGAGTTCGACGGCGCGCCGGTAGCAGGCCATCCACTTGTCGAAATGCGCGCGATCCTTCTTCGCCGTCATCAGGTCGCGGCCCTTCAGGAAGGCGTCGTGCGCGGCGACGTTCTTCGTGCCGCTGCCGGCGATGCCGGTTTCCTCCGCTTCGCTCAGCGTCACTTTCAGCGCGCAGACGATCTGCCGCGTCACGTCGTCCTGCACGTCGAAAATGTCGGTGAGATCGCGGTCGTAACGCTCCGCCCAGACATGCCCGCCGGTCGCCCCGTCGATCAGCTGGGCAGTGACACGGACGCGATTGCCGGATTTGCGAATGCTGCCTTCCAGCGCATAGCGGACGCCGAGATCGCGGCAGACCTGCGGCACGTTGATCGCCGTGTTCTTGTACGCGAACGCCGAGTTTCGCGCGATGACGAACAGGCCTGAGATCTTCGACAGGTCGGTGATGATGTCCTCGGCGATGCCGTCGCTGAAATAATCCTGCTCCGGATCCTGGCTCATATTGTCGAAGGGCAGCACCACGATCGAGGGACGTTCCGGGGCGGGCTGCGCGATCGCCGGAGCGCGCGCCGCGACGGTCGCATTGGGCGCAGCGGCCAGTTCGATGGGAGCCGCCGTCGCGACCGCCTCGCGCCGCAATCGTCGAAACAGCAGGTCAGCGACGACGATGCCGACGCCCGCCAGCACGATGAATATCCGGATGTCGAGCCACGCCGGCGGCGCGAAGCCGGTCTTCGACGAATCGATCGCGCGGAAGGCGGCGGCGAACCAGTGCTCCGGCCCGAAGCCGGTCAGCGCCACCACCGTTCCGACGGCGGCCCAGGACGTCAGGCTCCGCGCCAGCACGGCGGACGCCTCCCGGCCAAATCGTCCAAAAATCCGGAATGTAGGAATTGCCATGGAATTCAGTGCGCGCGAACCATGTGCAAATCTAGTTCGCAAACGCGAAAGCGAAAGGGGCGCACACGCCCTCGCACATCAATTGTGCAGCAGTCCTGGCGGTCCGCGGTCGAGCGGGAGCTGGCGCGCTCACTCCGCGGGGGCGGCCCGGCGCGTTTGCGGCGGCGGGGACGAGCCGACGATCCGCGTCGCGAGGACGATCACCGCCAGCGTCGCGACATAGACGACGACCTGCAGGACGGACGGTTGGTCGGAATAGCCGATCAGCGTGTGCAGCACCCGGCCGAACAGGCTCGAATCCGACAGGACGCCCGACGTGTCCCAGGCCGTCTGCGCCAGCGCGTCGACGACGCCGGCCTGTTGCAGGAAGGCGACGCATTGCGCGGCGAGCCCGGCCGCAAGCAGCGTGATCAGCGTCGTCGTCACGCCGAACAGATAGTGCGGGGGAATGCGGACGAGTCCTGCGAACGTGATGGCGCTCAGCACGACGCCGGCCAGCAGCCCCAAGGCGCCGCCGGCGATCAGCGAAGCCGCCGTCTCGCCGCCCGACACGGCGACGCCATAGAGGAACAGGACGACTTCCGAGCCTTCGCGCAACACGGCGACGCCGACGACGACCGCAAGCGCCGCCATCGACTTGTCGCCCTCCGCGACGGCCTTGCCGACGCTCTTCAGCTCTGCGGCGAGTTCGCGCCCATGCCGCGCCATCCAGATGTTGTGCCAGGCCAGCATGACCACGGCGAGCGCCAGCACGCCGGCGTTGAACATTTCCTGCCCGATGCCGGCCATGGCGCCGGCGATGCGCTCGGCGAACACGGCCATCAGCCCGGCGCCGGCGAGTCCGCCCGCGACGCCCGCCGCGATCCAGCGCAGGGCGTGCGGCACGCCGCGCGTGGCGGCCATAACGATGCCGACGATCAGGCCGGCCTCGATGACCTCGCGAAAGACGATGATGAGCGCGCCCAACATGAAACCGACCTTGCCTCGCTATTCCGCGACGATCTCGCCCTTGGCGGTCTTGTCGTGGAATTCGTCCTCGAACTTGTACTTGCCCGGCGTCAGCGCGCGAATCCTGAAGCTCGCCTCGGCGCCGCCCGTGATGACCTTCTCCACCCGCAGCGACCTGCTCTCGAACTCCATAGCCGTCTGGTCAAGGTTCTTCACGACGATGGTGAAGGGCTTGTTGGCCGGAACCATGACGGTCGTCTTGTCGAACCTGTGGTCCTTCACGGTCAGCGTGACCGTCGGGCCGTCCTCCGCGACCGCCGGCGCGACCGCCAGGATCGCGCCGAAGGATAAGGCCGCGGCCAGAACCGAACGAAATCGCGCCGACATTCCCGTCTCCTGAAAGCTGTTCTTGCAGATTTGACTGCAGCTGGCCCACAGGAGGCCACCCTCGCACCGACATTGAACAAATTGCGTTTTCGCGAACAAGAGCGCCGGTCCAAGTTTAAAGCCGTTCCAAATCCAGCCAATCCCGAGCGTGACGACGCCCGCGCCGCGCGGGACGACCATGCGGCGGGCGCGCGTCCGATCTGCGTCGCCGCCCCGCGACAAGGCGCCGCCGCCGCTGCTAAAAGATCGCGAGGAGGCGTCATGCAGCCAGATTCCGACCGGATGCGCGCCGCCGCGCGCCAGATGCAGCTCATCAACGCCGCGCATCTCCTCACCCATTATTCGCTGCTGATCCTGCCGACAGCCGTGCTCGCCATGGCCGCGCCCAACTCGCCCTTCGGCGCCGACTACGGCCCGATCGTCGCGCTGGCGACCGCCATGTTCGCGCTCTACGGCGCGGGCTCGCTGCCGCAGGGCTGGCTGGCGGCGCGCTTTGGCCGGCCGCGGCTCATGCTCGCCTTCTTTCTCGGCACGGGCGCGTCGCTCGTCGCCGCAAGTTTCGCGCAGGGGCCGGCCAGCCTCGCCATCGCGCTGGGCTTCGCCGGTTTCTTCTCCGCCATCTATCACCCGATCGGCACGGCCATGCTGGTGGAGGCCGCCGGCGACAAGCCCGGCCGCGCGCTGGGCGTCAACGGCGTGTTCGGCAACCTGGGGGTCGCCTCCGCCCCGCTCGTCACCGCCTTCCTGTCGCAACAGGTCGGCTGGCGCGCGGGCTTCGCCGTTCCAGGCCTCGTGTGCATCGCCCTCGGCCTCTGGTGGACGACGCAGAACCACGTCGAGATCGCCCGTCACGTGCAGGCCCGCCCCTTCCCCGACATTCCGAAGGCCGTCGTGAGGCGCGCGCTGATCGTCATGCTGTCGATCTCGGCCGCCTCGGGCCTGATCTTCAACGCCTTCACCGTGCTTTTGCCCAAGCTGATGGAGGAGCGGCTGGCCTCGGAGCCCGGCCTGCTCCCGGTGGTCGGCGTGCTCGCCTTTTCGGTCACGCTCTGCGGCGCGCTCACGCAATTCACGGTCGGCCGTCTCATCGACCACACGACGCTGAAGCGCATCTTCCTGCCGCTCGGCCTGACGCTCGTGCCTGCGATGGGCCTGCTCGCCGTCGTCCACGGCTGGCTGACGCTGCCGCTGGCGGGTCTCGTGGCGGCCGTCATCTTCGGCCAGGTGACGATCAACGAGACGATGACCGCGCGCTATATCTCGCCGCATATGCGCGCGCAGATCTATTCGCTGCGTTTCTTCATCGGCTTCATCGGCGGCGCGGCGGCGGCGCCGCTCGTCGGCTTCCTGCACGAGCGCACCGGCTCGCTGTCGGCGATCGTGCTGATCCTCGCCGCCGTCGGCTGCGTGACGCTCGCCTGCGCGCTGGCTTTTCCAGACCGGCGCGAAGAGCTGGAGCCGGAATTGTGGGCCAGGGCGCCCGAAGGGCAGGCCGTCCCCGCGCCCGCGCCGGCGGAATGATCACCATTTCGCGGTGACTTCGGCGCCGTCGAAAACCTCCGCCAGCCGCGCGCGCGTGGCCGGCGTCGCGCCTTCCGGCAGCGCGTGCGGCGCGAAGAACCCCGCCTCGGCGATTTCCCAATCCGGCTGTTTCGGCGCCGCCTGCGCAAACGCGCGCGCCACGTAGAAGGCGACATGGTCGCGCCCGCGATTGTGATGCAGGCTGCGCAATTGCGGCGGCGCGGTCAGAGTAACGCCGCCCTCCTCCAACAATTCGCGCGCCAGCGCGTCGACGGCGGCTTCTCCGCGCTCGACGCCGCCGCCCGGCAGATACCAGCCCGCGACATAGGTGTGCCGCACCAGCAGCACGCGGCCCTGGCTGTCGATGACGGCGGCGCGAACGCCCAGCGTCATCGCCCGCCGCAACAGGCCGACACGCTCGATGAGGCCGCCTGCCAGGCGCGTGCGCAGAGAAGGGCGGCGTGGGGTTTCCGTCATCGCTGCTGATTCCGGGCGCAACTGGGCGACGCATCGCCGAGCCTAGCTCATCGCACGGCCGCCGGGGTGGAAATGATCGCCGGGCTACTCTAGAACAATTCTAAAATATATCCCTCCGGAGCCTGCCGTTGAAAGCCTTCGCCGACCTGACCGAACGCGAGACCCTCGCCATAGCCATCGCGTCGGAGGAGGAGGACGCGCGCATCTATCTCGCCTTCGCGGAGGATCTCGACGAGCGCTATCCGGCTTCGGCGAAGACCTTCCGCGACATGGCCGGCGTCGAGCACACCCATCGCGACCTGCTGCTCGCGCAATACAAGCGCCGTTTCGGCGACGTGCTGCCGCCGATCCGCAGGGAGGATGTGAAAGGCGCGCTGAAGCGCCGGCCGATCTGGCTGACCAAGAATCTTCCGCTGGAACGCATTCGCGACGAGGCGGAGGTGATGGAGCATCAGGCGGCCCGCTACTATCAGCGCGCCGCCGAACAGGCGACCGATGTCGACACGCGCAAGCTGCTCGGCGAACTCGCGCTGGCCGAACAGGGTCACGAGAAGCTCGCCGGCAAGCTGCAGGCCGACAATCTCACGCCCGACGCGCGCGACGAAGAAGACCGCGCCAGCCATCGTCTGTTCGTGCTGCAATATGTCCAGCCGGGGCTTGCGGGCCTGATGGACGGCTCCGTGTCGACGCTCGCGCCGCTGTTCGCCGCGGCCTTCGCCACGCATCACAATTGGGAGACGTTCCTCGTCGGCCTCGCCGCTTCCATCGGCGCCGGCATTTCCATGGGTTTCGCCGAAGCGCTGTCCGACGACGGGTCGCTCACCGGGCGCGGCTCGCCCTGGCTGCGCGGCGCGGTCTGCGGCCTGATGACGACGCTCGGCGGCCTCGGCCACACGCTGCCTTATCTCGTGCCGGACGCCTGGCCCAATTCCTTCTGGATCGCCACGGGCATCGCCGGCGCCGTCGTCTTCGTCGAACTCTGGGCTATCGCTTTCATCCGCGCGAAATACATGGACACGCCCTTCCTGCAGGCGGTGTTCCAGATCGTGCTCGGCGGCGCGATCGTGCTCGCGGCCGGGATTTTGATCGGCGGAGCGTAGACTGAGCTATACCGCCTTGGACTTTGCAGAACTGGATTCGGCGCGGCCTGCTTCGCGCGGCCTTCCCTGAGGGGCGGAGCCCGCGCCCTCGTCGGCCGCACGGGCATAACTTCCGCCTGCCCGTCGACCGCGAAGACGGCGGCGCGCCTCGAAAAAAATCAATTCGCTCAACTTGTAGCTATTGTGGCAGATTGTGTCCGGACATAGCGTGCCTCTGGTTGCGACAATCCGTCGCGGCCTCACAGGGGGTAATTGGCCATGATTGGAGAAAAATTCTCATTGCGCGCACTCGGGCGCGCAAGCGGTC
>JASGFP010000043.1:0-28019 GCA_047605445.1 Rhodoblastus sp. | reverse complement strand
TGCCGGGCGCGCGGCGGGACGCCAGTCCGGACGGCGACGCGCCGGCGCCGGTCGAGCGCTCGCCCGACGTGCCGACCGAGGAGGACGTGCTCGGCATCCATCATCTCGGCAAGTCCTACAAGGGCCGCCGCGTCATCGAGGACGTCAGCCTCTACCTGCGCCGTGGCGAGGTGGTCGGCCTGCTCGGCCCCAACGGCGCCGGCAAGACCACGCTGTTCTACATGATCACCGGCCTGATCCGGCCGGACGCCGGGCTTATCGAACTCGACGGCCATGACGTGACCATGCTGCCGATGTACCGCCGGGCGCGGCTCGGCATCGGCTACCTGCCGCAGGAGCCCTCGATCTTCCGGGGCCTGAGCGTCGAGGACAATATCCGGGCCGTGCTGGAGATCGCGCAGCCAGATCCGCAGAAGCGCGCGGACGAACTGGAGGCGCTGCTCGAGGAATTCGACATCAAGCGGCTGCGCAAGGTCAATTCGGTGGCGCTGTCGGGCGGTGAGCGGCGGCGCTGCGAGATCGCCCGCGCTCTCGCCGGCCACCCGTCGTTCATGTTGCTCGACGAGCCCTTCGCCGGCATCGACCCGATCGCTGTCGCCGACATTCAGGGGCTGGTGCGGCATCTGAAACACCGCGGCATCGGCGTGCTCATCACCGACCATTCGGTGCGCGAGACGCTCGGCATGACCGACCGCGCCTATATCGTCCACGCCGGCCGCATTCTCACCGAAGGCCCGCCGGAGGCGATCGTGGCCGATCCGAACGTGCGGCGCTTCTATCTCGGCGACGACTTCCGGATGTAGCGCATGCCGCGCGTGCGGCGGCGGCATTGGTCGACCGACGCGCCCGTGCCATCCTCCGGCAAAGCCAAGGGAGGACTTCATGGCCAACAACGGACGCGTCGCCTGGATCACGGGCGGCGGCACGGGCATCGGGCAGGCCTGCGTGGAAATGCTCGCCGCGCGCGGCTGGTCGGTGGCCGTCACCTCGCGCCGGGCCGAGAATGTCGAAGCGGCCATTGCGAGCGCGATCGCCAAGGGCGGCGACAAGGCGCAGCTGCTGGCCGTTCCGCTCGACGTTTCCGATGCGGGCGCGGTCGAGGCTGCCGCCAAAAAGATCACGGAGAAATTCGGCCGGATCGATCTGCTGGTGAATTCTGCGGGGGTTAACGTTCGCGCGCGCAACTGGCCCGACGTCACCAACGAGGGCTGGGACCAGGTGATCGGCATCAACCTCGACGGGCTGATGTACTGCATGCGCGCCGTGCTGCCGGCCATGACGGCGCAGAAGGAAGGCACGATCGTCAATGTCTCGTCATGGGCCGGCAAGTTCGTCTCGCCGCTGACGGGACCAGCCTATGTCGCCTCCAAGCACGCGGTCGTCGCGGTGACGGAATCCTTCAACATGGAGAACGCCAAAAACAATCTTCGCGCCTGCTGCGTCTGCCCCGGCGAAGTGGCCACGCCCATCCTCAAATCGCGGCCCGTCGTGCCGACCGCAGAGGAACAGGCGCGGATGCTACAGGCCGAGGATGTGGCCGGGATTATCGTCTATGTGGCGGAAGCGCCCCAGCATGTCTGCGTCAACGAGATCCTCATCAGTCCGACGCACAACCGCTCTTATATCGCGCATACAGGACTTTAGCCGGCGCGCCACACCCGCCCTTAACCCAGAAAAAGGGTAATCCACAGCCCCGCTTTCCAGCGGCGCGGCGTGCGTTAAAATGCTTGAAGCAAAAAGCGGGCCGTATAAGATTGTGCGGCGCAGCAATGGTCTCCGGCCATTCGCCGGGGCAGTTTCGAGTGGTGTGAGATGGCTTTATCCACGCGGCTGATGATGCGGCAGGGCCAGGCCCTGGTGATGACGCCGCAATTGCTGCAGGCGATCAAGCTGCTGCAATTCTCGCATCTCGAACTGACCGCCTTCGTGCAGGACGAACTCGACCGCAATCCGCTGCTCGAACGCGCCGAAGACCGCGACATCGGGCCCGAGGCCACGCCCGCCATCGACCGCTTCGCCGAAGCGGAGCAGGCGCGCGCGGGCGAGGCGCCCGACTGGGCGGGCTCGGAACTGGCGGTCGACAGCGGCCAGCTTGCCGCCGATCTCGGCACCGACGTCTCCAACGCCTTCGACGCCGACGCGCCGCCGACGCCGGCCGCCCCCAGCGCGAGCGGCGACGATGCAGGCCTGTCCGCCACCGCCTGGACCGGCGGGACGGGCGGCGGAGGCGGCGATGGCGAAGCGCCCAATCTCGAAGCCTATGTCGCCGCCAAGCCGACGCTGGCCGAGCATCTGGCCGAGCAGCTCAACGTGGCCTGCTTCGACCCCACCGATCAGTTGATCGGCCGGGCCTTGATCGATTCGCTCGACGAGGCCGGCTATTTTCGCGACGACATGGATGAGACCGCGGAACGCCTTGGCGCCTCGCCCGAGCGGGTCGAGCGGGTGCTGCGGACCATCCAGACCTTCGATCCCTCCGGCGTCGGCGCGCGCGATCTCGCCGAATGCCTCGCCATCCAGTTGCACGAACGCGACCGCTACGATCCCGCCATGCAGGCGCTGATCGCCAACCTGCCGCTGCTCGCCAAGCGCGAATTCGCAACGCTGCGCCGCCTGTGCGGGGTGGACGACGAAGACATAGCCGACATGGTCGCCGAAATCCGGCGGCTCGACCCGAAGCCCGGCCGGGCCTTCGGCGGCGAGACGCTGCAGCCGGTCGCGCCCGACGTGATCGTGAGGGCCGCCGCCGACGGGGGCTGGCAGGTGGAACTCAATACCGAGGTTCTGCCGCGCGTGCTGGTCAACCAGACCTATGCGGCGACCGTGACCGCATCCCGCGTCAACGAGACGGACAGATCGTTCCTCGCCAATTGCCTGCAGAACGCCAACTGGCTGACCAAGAGCCTCGAGCAGCGCGCCCGCACCATCCTCAAGGTCGCCAGCGAAATCGTGCGCCAGCAGGACGGATTCCTGGCGCACGGCGTGGAACACCTGCGGCCGCTGAACCTGCGCACCATCGCCGACGCCATCGGAATGCACGAATCGACGGTCTCGCGGGTGACGTCCAACAAGTACATGGCGACGCCGCGCGGCCTGTTCGAGATGAAATATTTCTTCACCGCCTCGATCTCCGCGCAGGCCGGCGGCGAGGCGCATTCGGCGGAAGCTGTGCGGTACCGGATCAAGCAGATGATCGACCAGGAAAGCGCCGACACGGTTCTTTCCGACGACGCCATTGTCACGCGGCTGAAGGACGCCAATATCGACATTGCGCGCCGGACGGTCGCCAAGTATCGCGAGAGCCTGCGTATCCCCTCGTCGGTCGAGCGGCGGCGGGAAAAGTCGGCTTTGGCGGCCCAACTGGCCTGAGATTGGCGCCCGGGCGGGATGGTATATATGTATACATTTGATTTATAACAGTTTTCAACAGGATTTTGCGCCGGTTGACTTCGCCTCCGCGCGCTTCTAACGGTTTCCCCGCTCGCCGCTACACCGTAGATCGAACGCCGCCGTCGAAGTCAGACCACGAGAAGTCAGGCCAGAACCAACCGACGAACCAGAAGCAGACCGAGGGAACAGATGTCGTTGCGGGTATCGGGCAAGAACATGAACATCGGCGAAGCCCTGCGCACGCATGTGCTGGGCAGACTCACGGCCGCCGCCGGCAAATATTTCGACGGCGACCCCAGCGGGCACGTCACGATCGCGCCGGAGGGTTCGGGCTTCCGCGCCGATTGCACGCTGCAGCTCACCAACGGCGTGACCGTGCAGGCCGACGGCCGGGCCCAGGAGCCTTACGCCTGTTTCGACCAGGCCGCCGACCGGATCGAGAAGCGGCTTCGCCGCTACAAGAGCCGCCTCAAGGAACGCAAGCACGAGAAGGCCGAGGGCGGCGTCACTGTCGCCAGCTATGTGCTGGAAGCTCTCGACGAGGAGGTCGACGCGCCGGCCGAGCACGAATTCGCGCCGACCGTGATCGCCGAGACGTCGACGCGGCTTGGCGCGATGACAATCGCCGCCGCTGTCATGGAACTGGACATGACCGGCGTTACCGTTCTGCCGTTCCGCCATGCCGCAACCGGACGCGTGAACATCATCTACCGTCGCAACGACGGCAATATCGGCTGGCTCGATCCCGCCGGCGAGGACAAGGCCAAAGCTTCGTCCTGACCGGTCGATCGGCATATTTATTGCGTCGATTGCGCTTGCGTTCAGGCTGGATCGCGGCGACGCGATCGAGGTCATCGCCCGGACATTAAGGGTCCGCTGGCGGAAACAGGATAGTGCGGATGATATCGCTCAACGATCTCATATCCCCGCAGGCGGTCATTGCCTCGCTGAAAGCCAACAGCAAGAAGCAGGCGCTGATCGAGCTCAGCGAAAAGGCAGCCGGATTGTCGGGTCTGGATTCGCGCGAAGTTCTCGACGCGCTGATCCAGCGCGAACGGCTCGGTTCGACCGGAATCGGCGGCGGCATCGCCATCCCGCACGGCAAGCTCGCGCGCTGCGAGCACATATTCGGCGTGTTCGCGCGGCTCGAAAAGCCGATCGACTTCGAGGCGCTGGACGACGCGCCGGTCGACCTGATCTTTCTGCTGATCGCGCCGGAAACGGCCGGCGCCGATCACCTCAACGCCCTTTCGCGCGCCGCGCGCGTCCTGCGCGACCAGAGCCTGGTGGCGACGCTGCGCTCGACGCGCGACCCTTCCGCGCTCTATTCGATCCTGATGCGGTCGCCGACGCCGAACGCGGCCTGACGCTTCTCAGGCGTCCGCGCGCCAGGCGCGGGCGGCATAGTCGAGCGCGTATTCGCCGGGGGCGGCGGCGAGTTTCGCCATGCCGAACATCGCCGCGTCGCCGTGGACAATCAGGCGCACTGGAACGCCCGCGAGAAGATCCTTCATCGGCGCCTTGGCGATGAAGGCGTCGCGGAATTCGTCCCTGTCCAGCCAATCGACCAGACGCGGCAACACTCCGCCCGACAGCGTCACCCCGCCACGTGCGAGAAATATCAGCGCGAGGTCGCCGGCGCAGCGCGCGGCCAGCCGCCAGAACATGCGGATCGTGTCGATGGCGGCGCGGTCTCCGGCCCGCGCCGCAGTCAGCACGCCTGCCGCGTCGCGATCACCCGTGGCTAAGCCGCGCGCGCGCCGCATCGCCGCGTCGAGCCGGGCCAGCCCCGGTCCCGACAGCACGCTCTCGAAGGTGACGCGCCCCTCGACGCGCTCGAGATGAGGCCAGAAAGCCTCCTCGGCCAAATTGGCCGGACCGAAATCGACGTGGCCGGCCTCGGTCGTCGCCACCGCCCAGCAACCGCCCGCCTTCAGCAGCGCCGCGGCGCCGAGGCCCGTGCCGGGACCGAGCGCCAGCATCGGGCCGTCCGCAGGCGCCGCCGGCCCGCAAACCGGCAGCGTCATGTCGTCGGTCAAATGCGGCAGGGCGACCGCCTGCGCCTCGAAATCGTTGAGCAGCAGTCCCTGCTCCAGCCCCAGCCGGCCTGCGACATTCGGACCGTCGAGCGCCCAGTCCGCATTGGTGAGCGTGACCCTCGCGCCCGTGACCGGACCGGCGGCGCAAACGAGGACCGAGCGCGCGGCCCCTGCCGCCGACGCCGCCTTGCGCAGCGCGCTCTCAAGCCCGCGATGAGCCGCCGTCGGCTCCTTCAGGACGATCTCGAGCGCCGCCCCGGGCGTGCGGCAGATGGCGATGCGCAGATTGGTTCCGCCGACGTCGCAGACCATGACGGGGAAGGGAAATTTCAAGCCGGCCGCCTGAGGAGAAGGTGAAAAATCAACGGGCGCGGGAAGATAGGGCGTTGGGCGCATCATGTCTATCCGACCGAAAGCGGAACCGGAACGAACCGATTGAGTTATTGGATCTGGATTGGTAAAGTCTCCGCCAGGCGGGACACGAATGGGCAGCGCCGCTTATGTCTGAAATACCGCAGTTGAATCTTGCGTTCGACGAGTTTTGTCTATTCGCCGACGCAGACGGTACTTTATTGAACATTGCCGAACGACCGGAAAGCGCACGAGCAACGAGCGATATATTGAATATATTGGACAGGTTATACTTTGCGCTCGGAGGCGCGCTGGCGATCGTGAGCGGTCGCCGGATCGAGGATATCGACCGGCTTTTCGCGCCGCTGCGACTCCCTGCGAGCGGCATCCATGGCGCGCAATTGCGCGCGAGGGCCGATGGCGAGATCTGCGATACTGGCGGGCCGGACATTCCCGCCGACGTGGCCCGATCCATCGAAGCCGTCGCCCGCCGCCATCCCGGCGTCTTCGTCGAGGACAAGGGCAAGGCGCTGGCTGTCCACTGGCGGGCCGCCCAGGAGCGCGCCAAGGCGCTTTCGGACGAACTCGCGGCCACGATCCTGCCGACGCCCGGTCTCTCCATCCTGCGCGGCCATTGCGTCTTCGAGGTGAAATCGTCCTCGACGACCAAGGGCGACGCGGTGCGCGCCTTCATGCAGGCCGCGCCGTTCGCGGGCCGCATACCGGTCTTCATCGGAGACGACGTGACCGATGTCGCCGGCATGGCGGCGGCCAAGGCGCTGGGCGGCCGGGCCTTCTCCGTCGGCCAGCGGCTCGAGGGCGCCGACGGCGTTCTGGCGTCGCCGGCGGAGGTCGGCGCCTGGCTCGCCGGATTGCTCGCGACGCAACAGGAGGCGCGCCGCGCATGACGCAGATCCAGCCGCTCGATCTCGCGCTCCTCGGCAATTGCCGCGTCGCGGCCCTCGTCGATCCGCAGGCGCGGATCGTCTGGTGGTGCTTCCCCCGCTTCGATGGCGACCCGATCTTCTGCCGGCTGCTGTCGGGCAACGAGGAGAAGGGTTTTTCCGACGTCGTCCTGCACGATCAGGTTTCCTCGCGCTCCTCCTACGCGCGCAACACGGCGGTGCTTGAAACCATCCTGGAGGACAAGCACGGCGGCGCGGTCCGCATCGTCGATTTCATGCCGCGCTTCGGCCGCTACGAGCGCACCTTCCGGCCGCCGCAATTCGTGCGCCGGATCGAACCGATTTCGGGCCTGCCGCGCATCGCGATCCGCGTTCGGCCGACCTTCGGCTACGGCGGCAAGCCGACGCAGGCCGTGCTCGGCTCAAATCACATCCGCTATCTCGGCGGCGCCGACGTGCTGCGCCTGACGACCGACGCGCCGCTTTCCTACATCGCCGAGGAGACGAAATTCGCGCTGACCCGCACCATCACGATGGTCTTCGGCACGGATGAGCCCTTTCTCAGCGATCTCGATTCGACGGCGCGCGACTTCGAGAATCGCACGCGCGCCTATTGGCTCGACTGGTCGCGCTCGCTCGGCGTGCCGCTCGAATGGCAGCGCGAAACGATACGCTCCGCGATCACCCTGAAGCTCTGCAGCTTCGAGGAGACGGGCGCGATCATCGCCGCGCACACGACCTCGATCCCCGAGGCGCCGGGCACGTCGCGCAACTGGGACTATCGCTTCTGCTGGCTGCGCGACGCCTTTTTCGTGGTCGGCGCGCTCAACCGTCTCGGCGCGACGCAGACGATGGAATCCTACATCGGCTATCTGACCTCGGTCGTCGCCGATCCCAACGAGACGATCGCACCGCTGCATGCGATCGTGCCGGGAACGTCGCTGGAAGAGCACGAAGCCTCGCTGCTCGAGGGTTTCCTGTCGCAAGGGCCCGTGCGCGTCGGCAACGCCGCGGCCGAACAGGCGCAGCACGACGTCTACGGATCGGTGGTGCTGGCGGCCAAGCAGATGTTCATCGACCATCGCTTGCCGCGCATGGGCGACGAGGCCTTGTTCCGCCGTCTCGAACCGCTCGGCGAGCGCGCGGCGGAATTCGCACTGACGCCCGACGCCGGCATCTGGGAATATCGCGGCCGCACGCGCGTCCATACCTATTCCGCCGCGCTGTGCTGGGCGGCCTGCGACAGGCTCGGCCATATCGCCACGCGGCTCGGCCTGAAGGATCGCGCCGACTACTGGCGCAACCGCGCCGCGCCGATCCGGCGCGCCATTCTCGAAAACGGGTGGGACGAGAAACGCGGCGCGATCGTCGGCGCCTTCGGGCACACAGATCTCGACGCCAGCGTGCTGATGATCGCCGAACTCGGGCTGCTTCCCCCCACCGATCCGCGCTTCGTCAAGACCGTGGAAGCGATCGGCCACGAATTGCGGCGCAACGGACGCGTGATGCGCTATACGGCGGCCGACGATTTCGGCGAGCCGGAGACCGCCTTCATCGTCTGCAATTTCTGGTACGCCGACGCGCTGGCCGCCATAGGCCGCCGCGAGGAAGCGCGCGAGATATTCCAGGACATCCTCTCGCACGCCAACAAATACGGCCTGCTGTCGGAGGACATGCAGCCCTCCACCGGACAATTGTGGGGCAACATTCCGCAGACCTATTCAATGGCGGGCGTCATCAACACGGCGATGCGGCTGTCGGAACCATGGGAGAACGCCTGGTGGCGCGCCTGGTAATCGTTTCGAACCGCGTCGCCCTGCCCGGCGAAAGACGCGCGGGCGGACTGGCGGTCGCCGTGAAGGCCGCGCTGCGCGGACGCAAGGGCGTGTGGTGCGGCTGGAGCGGCCGCACGACGGAAGAAACTCCGGGCGCGCCGGAGGTGATCGAAGGCCGCAACGTCGGCTATGTCGCCCTCGATCTCTCCGCCGCCGACTACCAGGAATATTACAACGGCTTCGCCAACAGCGTGCTGTGGCCGCTGCTGCATTATCGCGTCGACCTGCAGGAATATTCGCGCGCCGATCTCTCGGGCTATATCCGCGTCAACAGCTATTTCGCAGACCAGGTGTCGAAGATCCTGCAGCCCGACGACATCGTCTGGGTGCACGACTACCACCTGATGCGTCTCGCGCAGGAGCTGCGCGCGCGCGGGCACGACAATCCAATGGGATTTTTCCTGCATATCCCGTGTCCGCCGCCCGATATCCTGCAGGCCTTGCCCAAGAATGCGGAATCCATCGGCGCGCTGGCGGCTTTCGATCTCGTCGGCTTCCAGACCGACAACGACGCCGACAATTACGGCAAATATCTCGAAACGCGCGGCGCGACGCCCTCGCGCGGCGGACGCTATTTCGAGATCGACGGACGGCGCATGCAGATCGACGCCTTTCCGGTCGGCATCGAGACGGGCATCTACGCGCGCGCCGCGCGCGCGGCGCAGCATTCCGATTTCATCCAGGACATGCTGATCAGCCTCGGCGGACGCAAGCTGCTGCTCGGCGTCGACAGGCTCGACTATTCCAAGGGCATCGTTCAGCGCATGCAGGCCTTCGAGCATCTGCTGGCAGAAAAGCCGCACTGGCGCGGCGCCGCCACCTTTCTCCAGATCACGCCCAAGAGCCGCGAGCAGGCGAAGGGCTACAAGGAAATGGAGGATATGGTCACGGCGCTGGTTGGCCAGATCAACGGCGAATATGGCGAAGCCGCATGGACGCCGATCCGCTACGTCAACCGCTCCTATTCGCGCAAGCAGCTCGCCGGCATCTATCGCAGCGCCGAGGTCGCGCTGGTGACGCCGCTGCGCGACGGCATGAATCTCGTCGCCAAGGAATATGTCGCGGCGCAGGACGAGACGAACCCCGGCGTGCTCGTTCTCTCGCAATTCGCGGGCGCCGCCTCCGAGCTCGACGGCGCGCTGATCGTCAATCCTCACGAGCGCGAAGCGGTTTCGGCGGCGATCGAGCGCGCGCTGACCATGCCGCTCGAAGAACGCGTCGCGCGCCATTCGCGCATGTTCGAGCGCATCGCCGAATATGATGTGACGCGCTGGGCGGAAACCTTCATCGCGCGGCTGGCGGAAGCGCGCAACAAATGGTCGCTGATCGACGGCATCCGTCAAATCTTCGCGCCGCGCAGCGCCGACGCGCGCGCCGCCGGGCGGCGGCTGGTGTAGGCCGCGCACGACACTGTGCATCGGCGTCGATTTTTATCTAGGCTGGCGACGGTCCGGCTTTGGAGCATTGCCGGCGGTTGCGCGCGGAAAGAAGCATGAGCGTCGGCGCGACGTCTGCCCGACGGCGGG
This sequence comes from Rhodoblastus sp., assembly GCA_047605445.1. Lineage (GTDB taxonomy): Bacteria > Pseudomonadota > Alphaproteobacteria > Rhizobiales > Beijerinckiaceae > JAJXWB01. Next base: position 17,973 of record JASGFP010000043.1, on the reverse strand, counting down.
ATCACGACGCACTACAATCCAGACATGGTGATGCAATTCATCCATCATCCCGACGATTACGCGCAATGGGACGCGTGGCGTAAGCTCGCCTGCCCCATGTTGTGCCTGCGTGGCGAAAATTCCGATCTGCTTCTGCGCGACGCCGCCGAGCGAATGCCGAAGGAAAACGCGCTCTGCCATGTCGTGGAAATCAAGGGATGCGGCCACGCGCCGGCGCTGAACGTTCCCGACCAGATCGCGCTGGTCGAAGGTTTTCTGAGCGATTGACGGCGCCGGGCCTTGCGGCAACGCAACGCGGCTCGACGAAAACCGGCGCTCTGTAGCGCCATGATCGAGGCTTTTTCCGAACGGGATTTCGTAGACGCCGACCGCGCGGACACGATCCCGGAGACGCAACCTTCACACTCCAATGCGCCGCCGGCCTATCTCGCCAAGCATTACTGGTGGGCCTATGTCCATCCGCGCGCTGTGCGGCTGTTCGAGCGGCAATGGCTGGTCAACGCCATACTTTGGGGCAATTACCGCCGCCTGCGCGACGCGGCGATCGGCGCGCTGGGTCCGCGGCTCGGCGGCCGTACGCTGCAGGTCGCCTGCGCCTATGGCGATTTCACCACAACGCTGGCTGCGCGCGTCGCGGCGCACGATGGCAGGCTGGATGTGATCGACGCCCTGCCGATCCAGATCGCCAATCTCGAAGCCAAGCTCTCCGCGGCGACGCCAGCGCGCGCGCATGTGATGGACGCCGCGCGCATGGCGTTTCCGGACGCGCGCTTCGACCGCGCCGTCCTGTTCTTTCTTCTCCACGAACAACCCGAAAATGTTCGCCGCCGGACGCTTGCCGAAGCCCTGCGCGTGGTGAAGCCTGGCGGCGCGGTCGTGCTCGTCGACTATGCGCTTCCTCGCCACTGGAGCCCGTGGCGGTGGCTGATGCGGCCGGTCTTGGCGCTGCTCGAGCCTTTCGCGCTCGACCTCTGGCGCACGGAAATCGTCGATTTCGCACCGCGCGGCTCGATCGCAACGCCTCCGCGGCGATTTTTCGGCGGTCTCTATCAACTCGTCGAACTGACACGACCGGGCGGGCCGGCGGAGCCGAAAGCTAACGTCCAGCGCCAGGCGGTATTTCCTGCAAATGGCGCGGCAATTGCGGGCGCGAAATCTGTCGCCGGTCGATTGACTAAAGATAACTGAAGGTCTTGCGCTCGTGCGACCCCGACAATTCAAGGCGTAGTTGCGATATATTCAAATGTGTCGCATTATCTAAAGCGGTCGAACTAAGAAGCGAGGGTCTCTCTTGGTTGCGCTACTGCCCCATACGAGCGTCGTAAGCAACGGCGCGTCGGACGATCCGTTCGTCACGCGGTTTCACTCGCTGGACCGCCGCGTCGTCAACCGCCGGCGCGGCCCTGTTCCGGCGCTTCTGGGAAACTGGGAGCAATGGAAGTCGTTCATCGAGGACGCCGTGCGCGAAGACGCGCGTCCGTCGCGGGAACTGATCGCCGCAAACCGGCAACTGGCGGCATGGGAGGCGCATCTGGGCGTTGGCCGCGTGAGTTCGTTTCCGGAGTCCATCGCCTTCGCATTCACTGGCGTCTGCAATGCGCGCTGCGTCTTCTGCGCCTACGCGCCCGAGCGCACGACCGGCTACAAGATCACGCTCGAGCGGATCGAACGAGCAGACTGGCTCAAGTTCTGCCGGGTCTTCCGCGCCAATTCGACGCTCGGCGAGCCGTTCGCCCATCCTCATGCCGCGGAGATGTTCTCCCGCGTGCGCGAACTCGCGCCCTACATCAATCTGGGCTGCGTGACCAACGGATCGCTGCTCAAGCCCGCCGCGATCGACGCGATCACGGGATTCTTTTCATTTCTGTATGTGTCCATCAACGCCGCGCGGAAGGAGACCTATGAGGCGACGATGCGCGGCCTTTCCTGGGAACAGCTCCTGTACAATCTCGCCGCCCTGCGCGACGCGAAAGCGAAGGCTCGCGCCGAGCGTCCAGTTATGCAGGCGAGCTACGTCGTTCATCGCTATTCGCTCGAGGAATTGCCTGAATTTCCCCGATTGATCGCGGGTTTCGGCTTTCAGCGGCTGATGGTGCGGCTCATGGTGCCGCCGCCCAATTGCAGCATCTCGGATGGCTTGCTGTCGCACGAGGACAGCGTGACGCGCACGCCGGAGCTCACCGATCGCATTTTTCGTGAGCTCGAGGCTGAATGCGCGACCTACGGCATCCAGATCGTGCGCCCGCTTCCGGGTCTGGACGTTCTGCGCGCGGCGGCGGCCTCGCCCTTCTCGATCGCCTGTTGAGGAGGGCCGGATGTTGCGCACGTTTCATCCATCGCGCCCCGTCTTCGCCGCACCGGACGACAGGTCTTCCATGTCCGAACCCGTTTCCAACGCGCAGGAGGCGACGGAACGGCCCGCGCCGCCGGGAGAGTCCTGGACTCTTGCCTGCGATGCCGCGCCTGTCTCCGCAGATTGCGTAGAAGGCGAGCCAACCGACACGGAGGAAGACGGAACCGTCTGGGCGAGCCATTGGGCCTGCTCGACCTCGCCGCGGCCCGCCGGCGTCTGCTGGTCGCCATGGCAATCGCTGCGCGTCGACCCTTTCGGGCGATCGACCGTTTGCTGCAGCTTTTTCGAGAAGCTGCCCGAGTTCGACTTTCCGACCGCCCGCGATTTCCATTCGACGGACGGCATGTGGAATCACCCTTTCATGCAGCAGCTGCGCGAGCGGATGGGGACGAACGACAAGATTCCATTCTGTTCGTTCTGTCTGGGCAGCGTGCCCTCCGGTTCGTCGGCGCAGGAGGCCAAGCGCGCCGCGACGCGCGACAGCCAGCGCATCTACGAACTCATCCTCGAGGACGCCGCCAGGATCGATTTTTCGCCCTCGATCGACGCCCTGCCGGACGATCTCGCCGGCTGGGTCTGGGACCAGGCGCCGGACGGGTCGGGACTCGAACGTCCATTTCGCAAGGCCAGGTGGGAATACCGGCGGGAGGTGAGAAAGAGAGGGTTCTGGGGGCTGGGCGAAGTCGCGCAGCTCGGCGCCGATCGCGCCATGTCGACGCCGTTCCTGAGGGAAGCCAATTCTTCGCTCCTGCTCGTCGATGTCCAGGGACAGCGCCGCGACGCGACCGAGGCGCTGTCGGCCTCGCTTGGCGCGCCGATACGCGTCGAAGCGCCCACGGCGGCTCCGTTTCGTATTCCTGCCGCCGACAGCGCATTCGATGGCGTGGTCATCCAGGGGCGCTGGCTCAGCCTTTATGGACGCGACGCTGTGCTTGCCGAAGCCCGCCGTGTGCTACGCACCGGCGGCCGGCTGCAAATCAGCGCCGCGCCTGGCCTCGGCGCCACGGTCGACCGCGCGTTGAACGCCGGGCCGAGAGGCGCAGCGGCCGCCATGAAGGCGATCGAGCGCGGCGACGACTGGGGAGGGCGCGGCGGATATCTCACCGAACGCACCTTGTGGGACGTTCTGGAACGCGCGGGCTTCGCGATCGACAGCGTCCGCCCGCCTAATGTCCGCCGCATCAACGGGCGCTACAGAGAACGCGCGCCCGCCGTGCATGCCAGCGAGGATCTGCTGCGGCGGCTGCGCGACCCGCAATCCAGAGCCGCGCTCGCATCCAAAGAGAGCGAGTTCTGGTCCGGCATGGAGGCGACCATTTCGATTTCGGCATTCGCGGCCGGCGCACGCCGGCCGAAATCCGTCGGCGTTCCGATTGCGGCGCGCCGCTCGGCCGCTGCGGCCCTCGCCAAGGACGCCCGGTCGCCAGCCGACTGAGCCGGAGGCGACGCGCAAAACGGATCGAACCCGGCGGCGACCGTTATTTCGCCGCGGGCAGCAGATCGGCGAGGATGTGGCCGAGCGCGTAGCGATTGGGCGTCGGCAGCATGTTCATGCGCCGCTTGCGCCGCCACAAGTGACGAATGTGCTCGACTTGCATCTTCGGCTGACCGGGCTTGTTTCTGCGCTTCGGGTCGCCGAGCTGGTCGATGGAAATATATGCGGACAGGTTCCGCGCGGCTTCGACGGCCGCCGGTTCATCGAGGCCGTGTTCCGTCAGCATCGCGACCATGTCGATCATCAATTGCCGGGTTCTACGCGCCTTCAGTTCGCGCTGCGCCTTGTCGGACTTGCGGCCCGCATACATCGTGAACCAGTTTTCGCGCCAGCCGCCGAAAGCGTCGGGGCTGAACTGCGCGCCGCCGTCCCTGTCGACCGGATTGAAGGCCGATCCCAGATTGTTGCGCCGGCGGTTCGCGGAATAGAATTCCGACTTCAGGCATTCGAGCGACGAGAACATGACCTTGAAGGCTTCGGGCGTGTAGCGCCAGAAATCCATGGGGGCGCCGTGATAGAAATAGCTGAACGGCGCGGCATGATAGACGATGCCGTTCGGCTTGAGCATGCGCGTCATCTCGCGCGCCGCCTCCATAGGACGCGAGACGTGCTCCATCACGCTCACGCTCAGAATCGCATCGAAGGAATTGTCCGGAATTTGCGGACAATAGGTGATGTCCGCGCCCTTCACGCGCGGATCGCCCTTCTCCCGATAGAGGGACAGATACTCGAAATTGTATCCGGGCATGCCGCTGGCGAACGAATTGTGAGGGCCGCCGATTTCGGCGACAGTCCCGCTGGCGATGCCGTTGGCGACCAGCAGACGCTCGAAATCCTGCCGGATGAAATCCTTGATGCCGACTTCGGTATCGGGACCGGCTTCCGCCGCGATGATATTCTTGAAATTCGACACGAATGAAGAAAGCGCGCGTTCCATGTCCTCGGGGGACTTCTTGGTCAACGCCTGCTTTGCCGTGGTCAGCATCGCCCGGAAATTCACCCCACCGTCCATCATTCGTCTCCTGAAATTCTCATCGTCGCCAGTCTATATCGGAACTGTCCAATCTGCGCGATTGAACATATATGGCGCACGTTCTGGATATCTGGATGCGGCGCCCGCCAAGGATATCTGGCTTGGCTCCGCTACCTGCTCGCCTGCGGGAACATCTGCGAAACGATCTTGCCGAGCGCGAAACGATTGGGCGTCGGCGGTATGCCGAGCTTCCGCTTGTTTCGCCACAGATTTCGAACGCGATCCGCGTCCGTCCTGGGCTGGCCCGCTTTCGGGCGCCGCCGCGGGTCGCCGTTGACGTCGATATAAATCCGCGGCGAGAGAATTGCCGCGAGCTCGAACGCGGTGTTTTCCGCTGCGCCGAGATCGATGAGCATGGCGACGAGATCGACGATCAATTGCTGGTCTCTGCGCGTTCTGAATTCCTTCAACGCCTCGGCGGTCTTGCGACCCGCATAGATCGTGTAGATGTTGTCGCGCGCATCGGGGGCGGAACTGTCGCGCAGTTGCGCGATCGGAATGAAGTCGGCTTTCAGGCAGGCCAACGAAGCGAACAGCGTCTTGAAGGCTTCCGGCGTCAGACGCCAGAAGTCGGTCGGCGCGCCGCGATACTGATTGCCGAAGGGCGTGGCGTGATACATGATCCCGTCGGGTTTCAGGATGCGCGTCATCTCGCGGGCGGCCTCGTGGGGCCGCGCGACATTCTCCAGTGCGCCCACGCTGACAATCGCGTCGAACGACTGGTCGGGAATATGCGGGCAATAGCAGATGTCCGCAGGACGAACGCGCGGGTCCGACTTGTCGCCATGGAGCGTGAGAAACTCGAACGCGTAACCCGGCATGCCGTCGGCGAAGGATTTGTGGGGCGGGCCGATCTCGGCGATCTTCCCGCTCATGATTCCATTGTCCGCCAGCAGTTTTGCAAAATCCTGGCGGATCGAGTTGCGGATCGCGATCTGGGCGAAGACGCGGGGCTCCTGCGTATCGGTCTCCCGGCCCGATTGCACGGTCGTGCGGGTCAGATCGGTCCAGTCGCCCTGCTCATCGGCCGTTTCTGACTCGAGCCCGGGATTCTTCGGCAGGAACTTGTATATTTCTATCGCCTCGTCGACGTCGTCATAGAGCTTGAGCGAGCGCTGATGCAATATGCCGGCGCGCGATGCGAACTTCTTCGCCAGATTCGGCAAGCTCGTCGTGAGGATGAATCCACCCTCCTTGGCGCGCAACTCCAGCATGCGCTCGCATTTGGCGCGAAAATCCTCGTCGCCGGGACCAGGCCTGTTGTCGATCAGGTAGGTTTCGAAAGGGATCGCATAGCTGAGGGCATAGACCATGCGCGCGCGCAGTTGCGGCGGCAGAGCCGAGAACTTGTGTTTCAGGAAGTCGCCGATATCGGCCGTCTGCACCACGAACCGCACGACCTCGCTGACGTCCGCGCCATACAGGCGCGCAACATAGGCGATGTTTTCGCGCACCGAGACATTGGCGCGATAGCCGCTCTGGAAACCGACGGGAAACGAGAGCTTCGCGTGGCTGGTAATCTTGCCTTCCGTCGGCGCGGTCAAACCCGCCAGAAGGCTGATCAGCGTCGACTTCCCGCTCTGCGGACCGCCCAGAATGACGAGCCGCTCGTTTGTCGGCAGCGTCGCGGATACGTTCTGCAGTACAAGGCTCTTCAACGGCCCCGTCGTCAGCTTCATGCTGACCTTGTCGAGTACGATCATTCGAAGCCGGTCACTTTCGCGGTTCCGCGCAATTTTTTGCCGGCGTGCGCGGCGGCGCCGGAGCCCCGCTCACCCACGGGCGAGGCGGCGACGCAGACCGCGATCCAGGGCAAGGCCGAGAAGCAGGACAATGAAGATGCAGGTCCAGAGATAGCGCCCGTCGTATATCACTTTCGGATACATGGGGTAGAACCCCATGCGGAAGATTTCCGATGCGTGCAGGACCGGATTCCAGCTCAATATGTCGCGTATGTCGGACCTGAGCAGGCTCGGGCAGTAGAGGACGCCCGAAAACAATATCTGCGCGCGCGCTATTGGCGCCCATATATACCGCCATACGGGCCATAGCCTTTCGAGCGACGCATTGCACAGGCCGATGCCGAGACCGAACATGACCAGCGCGGCGAAGCCGGCGATGATGTCGTGCCAATTCGTCGGCGCCGCCTGAGACGTGTATTCGTAGTAGATATAGGCAAAGCCCAGGAAGCCCACGAACCCGTAGAAGATCGACTTCATCGCGGCCGCCGCGAGAACGAAATCTATCGTGTTGACCGCGGGAAAGCGCCTGTCCGCGCCCGCGCCCTTGGCAAGCGATCGGAACTCGCTTGAAACGTGAATGAATACATAGGTGCAGAACAGGCCGGACGAGATGTAGAGGACGCGGCTCGTCCCGTAGGGCGGATCGGCCTTCAGCAGCGTGTGCCAATAGATGGCGACGCCAACGCCGACAATCGGCTCGAGAATGCCGATTAAAAGCTTGTGTCCGCCATAACCCGTGGCGACGTGAATCTCGCGCGCCATCTGCGCGCCCAACGCCAGCCCCTGCCCTCGAAGCGCTCTGGTGAAACTCATTTCGCGTCTCTGTCAGGCTTGCCGCGACTGCGGCGCCCGACGCCGATCAGGCCGGCGACCCGTCACGCCGTATGATCCTTGATCGCGAGATAGATCATCACGCCGGCGAACCAGAATCCGAAGATCGCCGCGATGGCCAGCAAGATCGCCACCGGACGGTTGGGATAGCTGGGCCTGTCCGGATATTCGGGCGTCACATAGGGCTCGATATAGAGATGCTGGACGGCCGCATTGGCGCGCGCGAGCGCGAGCGCGGCGCGGGTCTGGCTCACCATCGTCTGCGCATATTGCTGATCGAAGACAAGCGTATCGTATTTGGCCACGACGTCGGCGAGGGCGCCGGCGTCGCCCTGGATCTTTTTAAGTTCGTCGGATGCGGCCTTGATCTGCGCCTTGAGGTTGCGGACCGTCGGCGAATTCTCGCTGGCGTCCTGGTTCATCGCGGAGGCCAGTTGCGTCTTGAGGTTCACAAGGTTGGTCAGCAACCCCTGCGCGACCTGGACGTTGCTGGAAACATCGCCGGAATAGGGATTGATGAGGTTCTTGCCGTAGCGATATTTCGCCAATTCGTAGGTCGCCTTGCGCAGGGATTCCTCCCAGCGCGCGTCTTCCTTTTCGGCGGAAGCGATGGCGTCGCGGTTGGCCCGGTCATTGATGTTGTTGACGAGGGTTTCCGCCTGCTTGCGCATCGTTTGCGCGATCAGTTCCGCGTCCGCGGCCGTGAACGCGCGTACGTTGACGACCGCCAGATTCGTGATCTGGTCATAGTTCGCGTAGATGAACTTCTGCAGATATTTCGCGAATTCCTGGTCCGACCGATCGTCGGCGCCGAACCGATCCCACCACCCTATGCTGGAGCGGGTGAACATCTCTCTGATGTTGATACGGGTCTGAAGATCGCGGAGGGCCTGTTTCGAGGTCAGATAGTCGACCACGAGGAAGTTCTGCGAGGACGTGCCGCCCGCCGTCGCCCCGAGCAGCGAGGCCAGCCCGCCGGGCGCCGGAGACGCGCCTGTGGACGAACTGCCGACCGACGTCGCCGGCATGCCGGGAAGGACGGCATTCCCCTGCATCACGGAAAAGCGGAACTCCGACGTATATTGGTCGGAGGCGAAGGCGTAATAATATATCGTGGTCGCAAGCGCCGGGATCGCCACCAGCAACAGAAAGCTGATGAAAATGCCGTGCAGCCGCCACGCCTTCAGCTGCGGCAGGCCAGGCAACTCGACGGGAAGGACGGCTGGCTCGGCGGGACGGACGGCTGGCTCGGCGCTCTCCGGTTTTTCAGCCGGCTTGCCGAGCACACGCGAGACGACGGCGCGTCCGAGCGCGACCACCGTCTGACCGGAACCGGCGTACTGGCGCTGATCGCCGGGGTCGCCCGCGCTGCTGTCCCTGCCGGGCATGGCGCGCGCGCGATCGCCCAGGTTCAAGACGAGCCCGGGCCCCTGACGCCCGCGGGGGCCGTTTTCTGACTGGTCCGATACTTCAACCACAGACGCGCTCCAGGCTGGTCGCAAAGGGCGCAGCAACTCCCCAAATTATCCGGGAACACCTGAATAGTCAAGGATTCCACGATAACCGCCAATCACTTGGCGCTGAAATTGCGGCGATTTTTTGCGTTCCGCGCCGGTCCCGCCGCGTTCGGGAAGCAGGCCGCGACGCCAAGCGACATCGGCCCCGGCGTGATCGCCACGATAGCGATGCGATCCACGCCGGGCCGGATTGGCGATTGGCGTCAGGATTCGTCGGCCTGGCCGGCCGAATCCTCGACATAGCAGCGCAGCGCGCAGACACCCGACACCCTGGCTTTGCTGTCCGGGTCTTGCCACACCGTCCAGGCGCCGTCCGCAAACGCCCTGGTGCTGCGTGTGAAAGACTTTCTGCGGCCTCTCAGGATGCAGCAGGCCTGGTAGCGGAAGCGCAGCGCCGCCGATCCGGGATTGACCAGATGGGCGCGGAAGGCCGTAATCGCGCCGGTGGCGTGCGCCCACTGGCCGAACGGCGCCCAGTCGCCGGCGATCTTGTCCTCGCCCATCGTCTGGATCACGCCGGTCACGCCATTGGCGTGAGGCTTGGCCCAATCGACCTTGACCGCGACAATCGGATCCTCGGCCTGATGAAGGTTGCCGGCCCAGGCGCCTCTCGTCGACTCGATCATCTGACCCGATGCGGTCTTGAGCGAAATCGCAACGTCATGCTCGCTATACGGCCCGACGCGGTCGTAGATCGGAACGCTCCTTCCCAGGGCGTCCGGCTTGGACATGGCCCACACGCGCCCAATGATCTCGGGCTTCGTATTCCAGGTGCGCCCAAGCGCGCTGACCTCGGCCACGATGTCCGGCCAGCCGGACGCATAATCGTCGCCGCACGCGATGCCGCCAGGCCTGAGCTTGGGAATGTAAAAGTCGAGGCTGTCGCGGAAGCCGGGGTTTCCGTGCGTCGCATCGTCGAAGAACAGATCGATCGGACCTTCGAACCCCTTCATCACTTCCGGGCTCATCCCCTGGACGATCTGAACGTTCTTGCAATCCTTGATGTACGTCTCGAACGCCGCGCGGCCGAACGGCAGACATCCCGGGAACTTCGCCTCAATCGCGTTCACCCATTCCTGCGGCTCCCACGTGTCGATGGTTATGATCTTCACCGAAGGATGCGCATTGTGCGACAGCACCCAGGTCGAACTGCCAAACAGCGGGCCGACCTCGACGATCGTGCCATTCTCCGGAACCTGCTTGGCCAGCCGCCCCAGAAACTCCAGCCCCTGGAGCGTCATGGTATGCGGGATGTTCTTATTGACCAGTATCTTGTCGTCCATCATTCATGCTCCTCGGCGTCGCAGATCAACGCGTAGCTCAAGGCCGGAATAGCGCGCCGATGGTTTGCGCCGATTCACGCCTGCGCGCGATCCTATATACGCCGGAGCGCTGATAGCCGAATCCATGCGCTGCGGCGGCGGCAACGGGAAAGATCGCGAGCCTACCGCTTGCCGGACATCAGGTTGGCCATTTGACGGGAGCCCTTCGCGGCGCGATTGAGCACTTCAAGGTGGCGCGACCCGATCTTCTCCCATTGTTCCCACAAGCCCACGATTTTCGCGCTTTGCGTCGCGCCCTCAGCGGTGACGGTTACGGCCTGCAAGGCAGGCCCCGCATCGGCTTCGGCGGAAACGACCGGCTCCAGCTCTACGAATTTCAGATCCTGCAGTTTCGCGAGGAGCTTTTCCACCATGTCGCGCCGAACGCCGACCTTGCGCGCGAGGTCCATGGATGTCTGGCCAGGCTGCTCCGCAGCAAGAGACAGCGTCATGGCTTCGAAGATCGTCAGACCGTCCAGTTCCGGCCGCGCGACGAGCCCCATGCGATAGAGTTTGTTGACCGCTCGAAATGTAGTCGCAAACATCGTGGACGGCATTTTCAGCGGCCTTTCTGCGCAAGCGTATGGAACGGACGAACTCGTGGGCCGCGCCCGGCGCGGATGCCGTCTTGTGCAATGCGGCATTGATTGCACGGCGGGGTCGCCCGCGCAAGGCGTCAGAACGCAAGCCATTATTCCGCCGCGCTAATTGTCTCCGTGGCCGGAGGAGACATTCCCGAAGCCGGACGCCCCCGAGGTTGCGCGGGCGGGCGGCATGCGGGAAGCTTGCAAAGTGGCCATCGTTCTTCACCCAAAATGCGACGTTGCGTCCCGCCTCGCGCCGCGTTACGCAGGCGTCAGTCCGCGCGTATCTCGCACTGCAAACAGGAGTTTTTAGATTTGCGAACCGACACGCAATATTTCGACAAGCCGGAGATCGACTTGGCCGGAAAAAGACTGGTGGCGGTTTTTACAGCGTATAACGAGTTCGAGCGGCTCGAATATTTCTTCGAATATTATCGCAAGATGGGCGTCGAACACTTTCTGGCCGTCGACAATAATTCGACGGACCAATCCGCCGCGTTCCTCAAGGACCAGCCGGACGTCACGTATTTTCATACGACCGAATCTTATGCGTCGAGCAAGGCCGGCCGCTTGTGGACGAGCGAACTCGCCAACCATTATTGCATCGATCGTTGGTGCCTGACGCTCGATCTGGACGAATTGTTCGTCTTTCCCGGCGACAGGTTCGCCCGGCTGACAGATCTGTGCGATTACTGCGACCAGCACGGCTACGAGGGCGTATTCACGGTTTTTCTGGACATGTATTCCGAAAAATCGCTCGCCGAAGCGGTCTATCGGCCGGGCCAGCCGTTTCTCGAAGTCTGCGACCATTTCGAGACCGACGGCTACACGCTCACCCAGCCGCTGCATTTCCCGCATGTCGGCGTATTCGGCGGTCCGCGCCAGCGCATTTTCTGGGAAGCCGGCAAACGGGGCAAGGGCCCCAGCATGCGCAAATTGCCGCTGGTGAAATGGAAGCCGGGATTTCGATATCTCCACTCAACACATTCCGCGACGCCGACACATCTGGCCGACATCACCGGCGCGCTTCTGCATTTCAAGTTTTTCTCCTCGTTCAAGGCGTTATCGCAGCGCGAAGTCGAGCGCGGCGACCGTGTCCAGGTCGCCGACTATGAGAGCTACGCGCGCATCACGAGCGAGACCGAAGTCCGGTTCAAGAACGATCGCTCGATCCGCTACGAGGATTCCACGACGCTGATCGAGCATGGCGTCATGGTCTGCACCCCGACCTACCTCAGATGGATGGAACAGCGCTTCCGCAAGCGCGTTCTGGGCTTCGGCCTCAAGAAATATGAACAGCGGCTCTACAGCGCCATGAAGACCGCGCTTCAGAACGCCTCCATGCGTCTGTCGCAACTGCCGCTCGTTTGGTCGCTGTTGTCGGGCGCAGGCGACGGCGGCGTTCTGGGCGTCGAAGGCCGAACTATTCTGGGATGGTATCTCGACCGCGCAGGGCGCTTCCCGACGCGGGAGTTCGAGGCGCAGGTCGATGGCGTCTCCGTCGCCATCGGCTCAACCGGCGCCAAGGTCGCGGAATGGAGCGCGGTCGATCCCGACGTCGGCGATCACCTGTTCAGGATCACGATTCCGGACTCGTTGTTCGACGAATCCGATATGAAGCGCATCCAAATTGCGCCACGACGCGACCCCAAGCCATTCGCGTCGATCATCATGCATCGCGACAGCGCGATCAGCGCCCATCCCGTCTTTGCAGGCGAGTGCCATATCAACGAGGACCAGAACCAGATCGGCGGCTGGGCCTGGACGCCAGACGACCCTGATCAGCGACTGACCGTCGCCGTGCATATCGACGGCGTCTACTGGTGCAAGCTTCGCGCGAGTCATTTTCGCAATTCGCTCGCCACGCGCGGGATCGGCGACGGATCGCACGGCTTCGCCGCGAAACTTCCGCCTGGCTTGACGCCCGGCGTTCCGCACACGGCGACAGTGACCATTCTCGGGACGAATATCGAACTCTCCGGCTCGCCGCTCAATTTCGTATTGACGCTGGCGGACGAGACGCCGGCGGCGAAGACACGGCCGCGCCGCGGCCGCAGCCGCGGCCGCGGGCGCGGCCGCGAGGAGCAGGAATCCATCGAGCTTTTTGCGCCCATGAGCGGGGTGAAGGTTGGCGACGGCGTCGTCGGCCGCGCCTTCGCGGAACGGCGCGGCGTGCTCTATGGCTGGCTCGTCGACGAAAAGGATCCATCGCGTGAACTGAACGTCGAACTGCTGGCCAACGGGCGCGTCGTACGCAGCCGGCCGGCGAGTGAGCACGTCGCGGTCGTCGGCGATTTCCCTGCGCATCTGCGCCAGCGCGGCTTCGCAATGCCCGTCGGATTGCATCGCAACATTCTTCGTCCGGGCATGCCGGTCGAATTGTCGCTGCGCGTCAGGGAAACCGGCGACATCCTGGCGGATCATCTCCTTGCAAGTTCGATCTGGCTCCGATCGCGTTCGCCGTTTCAAGGCTATGTGGACAGCAGTGACGACGGCTTTCTGCGCGGATGGGTCTGGAGACCGGGCGCGCCTGACGAAAAAGTGGAAGTCGCGGTATTCGTCGACGGCCGCTTCCTGACGCGTGTGCAGGCCGCCAAATATCGTGACGATCTGCGCGCGGTGAAAATCGGGCTGGGCTATCACGCGTTCACGGTGAAACTTCCCCGCGAACTCGTCGCCGGCGGCCCGTTCAAGCTCGATGTCGTGGTTGCGGAGACGGGAACGCCCATTCAGGCATCCGACGTCGTTCTGCAGGGCGGGCGCGTGGCGATGCAGACCTCCGCGCAGCGCCCCCTGCTGGATCGCCTGCGCATCGCACGACGCAGGCAGTCGTGATAAGATAGCGCGATAACCGAGCGATCGTATCGCCGCTCAATGCGCCGATCGGGAGAAGCGAAATTGACGAAGACGAATTTCGCACGGCTTCTGGCCGCCATCGCCATAACGTTCGCGATTGCGAATTTCGCGTCCTCTGCGGCCGCTGCCGGGCGCCAGGCTTATGTCATGCTGTCGGGCTGGGGTCTCTATCCTCCGGCTTCCAGGCAATCGCCGATCGCTGGAGCGATGTCGGATATCGCGAAGGCGCATGTGGCGGGCATTGTCTACGGCACGCTGGGCGTGCCGCCCTGGATCAGGAAGAACAGGGATGTTCCGGACGCCTTCGATCCGAACGCCTACAATTCGCAACTGTTCTCGCTTGCCCGATCGGAGGGCGCGACGCTTTGGCTGCAACTGCGCTATTACGACAATTGGGTGCAGGTGAACGGCCAGGGACGCAACATCACCGCGCCCGAGATCACGAACGACGGCGCCATGCGCAACGCCTTCGTCGCGGCGGCGATGGAGACGATCGGCGCCTACGCCGAGGCGTTTCCGCGAGATTGCACGATCATTCTGGGCGAAGAGGAGACGCCCTATCACGCACGGCTGGGCGGCGGGCTGTTCTGGGCAGGCGAACAGCTCTGGGATCAGAGCGTGAAGAAGGGTCCCGGCGAACATCTGTCGCCGAGCCGCACGATCGAAGAAAACTTCGTCCGGCAATATGCATCGGTCAATTCGATTCTCATTTCGGCCATCCGCAAGCAACATGCGTCATGCCGGATCGGCCTGCACATCGGCCATTATCCGCTCTACCAGAAGCTGGACGGCAAGTCGGAATATGCGCTGGCGCTGTCCTCGATGCCGCGGATCGATTTCACCTTCTACGATCTCTACCAGAAGGTGTCGCCCAACGAAGCCGATTTCGTCGACAAGCTGAGCAAGCGGGTCGCGATCCTCAAGCAGATGGGCCAGAACGTCTATTATCTCGCGCAATTGCACACCACGAACGCCTTCGGTCATGGCGGCGGGCGCACGCCGAGCGCGGCGGGGATCGACAGGACGGTGGCGCTGGCCGAGCGTCTCGGCGTGTCCGGCCTGGGTTACTACACAAAGAACGCGGCGCCGACGATGTGCGGCGCGGGTCAGGCGGCGAACGAAAACGAGCCGCCCCCGACCGCGAGGTTCACTGCGAAATGCGACCCGACGGAGGACGGAAACCCGCTCGATCCGAACGCGCGCGGCCAGAACATGGTGTTCGACGGATCGCCCGCGCGATGGCGCTATGGACTGGGCAAGCTCCAGGGCTTCCTCGGCGCGCGCTGAGCGCGCCAGACGGGCGGCGGTGTGTCTGTCCGAAGCGGGGGAAGCGTCGTGCGCCGGCTCCGTTCATGCGCGGTTAATCTGACGCTTCGCTAGGCTGCATCCGCCGGCCGTCCGGCGAATGCAGGCGGCGCAACGCCGACCTGCCTTCCCGGGTCTCCGCCGGCGGCGCCCCAAAGAAGCGAGCGAGCCATGAAACGAATTGCAATTTTTGCCTTTGCGACACTTATCGGCATTTCCAGCGCGCTGGCGCAGGCGACGCAGAGCCCGCCCGCGCCCAACGCGAAAGCGGTCTCTCCGGCGAGAGCAGCGGCGGCGCAGGCAGGCAAGGACGCGCGCCAGAAATGCCGTGCGGACGCGACCGCGAAAGGTCTCAAAGGCGCCGAGCTGCGCGCGTCCATCGACGCCTGTTTCCAGACCGCCCAGCCGGGACTCGCCAAACGCGACGATTGCCGCAAGCAGGGGAAGGCGCAGGGTTTGAAAGATCAGGCCCTGTGGAGCTTCGTCAAGCAGTGCCGGGCCGGAAGCTGACCCGACGCCGCCGGCGCGGCGCATATGCGCCGCGCCTCCCGGTGCGACACGATTTGCATCTCCGGCGCGGCCGCTCGAACGCTTGCGCAGTCCGGTTGACTTGACGCCGTGCGCCCCGCAAGGCTCCCGGAGGAGGCTCGCGCCGGGGACCGGACGCCATGCAGGCGGCGGAACTCGGCGACGAACGCATGCAAATTAGAGGAACGTATGCCGCGCACTTATTCGCTCCGGGACAATCTGAACATTCCCGGCAAGATGACGGAGCTCGAGCTTCGTTATTTGGCGCGGCTCGCGGCAACGGTTCCGGCCGGCGGTGTGATCGTGGAAGTGGGGCCGCTGTTCGGGCGTTCGACCTATGCGATCGCCAATGCGGCGCCGCAGGCCGCCGTCTATTCGATCGACACGTGGGAGACCGCGCCCTGGATCGAGAAATATCGGGGCAAGACGGGCAATGTCCTGCCCTTCGGGGTCGACGCGTTTCGCACATATACGCGCGACTGCGCCAACATCACGCCTATCAAGGGATTCAGCCCCGACGTCGTTGCGGATTGGGACAAGCCCATCGACCTCTATTTCGAGGACGCAATCCACGGAAATCCCGGCCTGAAAGACAATCTGGATTTCTGGTTGCGGCATCTCAAGCCGGGCGGCGTGATCTGCGGCCACGACTACACGCTTCGCTTTCCCGACGTGAAACGTGAAGCCGACCGAATCGCCCGCGACTGGGCGACGAAGATCGAAGTCGTCGGAAGCATCTGGGCGATACGGCGTCCCCGGTCCGACGATCCGGCGGGCCTCGATATCTCGACATTGATCGAGCCGGTGGCCGCGCCCAGCCTGAACCTGATCACGTCCAATCGCAGACTGGGGGTCACGCAGCAGGGGCCACTCGCCTGGGCCGGCGCGCTGCTCGATCCCGACCCGCTGATGGCAGTGACGCTTCAATGGGCGCGCCGCGTCGCGCAGCTCGATGTCGAATGCAAGGTCGCCGACCTTGACGGCGCCGAAAGTCCCTGGACGCCATCCGGCCACAAGTGCTTCCTGGAAGTCGACGGAAAGCGGCGCCCGTTTCATCGATTCGCGGCGCGCCTGATCGGCGAGCGGGCGCCGGAATTCACGCTGACCTATGCCGCAAGCTATCGACAGATCGGCAATGGCGGGCATCTCCTGAGCGGCCCGGGACTGGCGTCCGCGAATGGCGACTGGGCCGGCGCGCGCAGGCCGGGCGCCGCGATGACGGCGCTGTCGATCGAGGTCCGCGCCCGGAGCGATGCGGATCTGGCGGCCGCAGACAGCGACGACGCCTGAAATGGCGGCGCAACAGCGCATGCCGAATACATATCGGCCGCCGATCTACTGATTTCGCGGATGTGTTGGTGGAGCCAGACGGAATCGAACCGACGACCTCTTCAATGCCATTGAAGCGCTCTCCCAACTGAGCTATGGCCCCACTTTTCCGGGCCGCGGGCTTGGGTCGTCCGCGACGCGTGCGCTGTATAGGGGAAGGCCTCCGCCTCCGCAACCCCCGATCGCGACCTAAAAAATCAGCCTTCTTCGTCGTCCTCGATGTCGCCGTCGATCAGGCCGGAAACGTCGTCGCTGTCCTCGTCCTCTTCCTCGAGGAACGTGTCGTCGGCCGCGCCATCGTCTTCGACCTCGATGTCGTCGTCGCCGACAGCGATCTTCTCGGCGGCCTCCGCGTCGGCGTCTTCCAGCGACACGACTTCCGCGCCGGCCTCCTCGTTCTGATCTTCGTCATCCGTCGCTTTGGCGGCCGCGCGCGGCGCGCGCGTGGGCAGGGCGACCTGGAACGCCGTCCCGCACTTCGGGCACAGGATCGGATCGCGATTCAGATCGAAAAATTTCGCGCCGCAGTTGAGGCACTGACGCTTGCTGCCGAGCTCGGGTTTGGCCACGTGTTTCGTCCCTCGCCTGTCATTCCTTGGGTTTGGCGCCGCACACGCGCCCGCATATCCGCGGCGCTTCGGTTAGTGGGGCGAAAGGCGCCTGTCAAATGGGAATTTGACCGCGCCGCGCGCCCCCTGCTTCCGAAGCCTTTTCCCGCCCCGCGCATTTAATGACAGGGGCGGACCCGACATGCTATGGCGCGCGCGCAACAGGCATCACCCGGAGCGAAACCCCTTGTCCTCGCATGCTGCGCCCCGCCCGCTCGCCGCGCGCCGCTCCGGCCCGCTGAAGGGGCGCCTGCGCGTTCCCGGCGACAAGTCCATCTCGCACCGCGCGTTCATTTTCGGCCTGCTGTCCGTCGGCGAAACGCGAATCACGGGCCTGCTGGAAGGCGACGACGTGCTGCGGACCGGCGCAGCCTGCCGGGCGCTGGGCGCGACGATGGAGCGTACGGGCGAAGGGGCGTGGCGCGTGAGCGGCGCGGGGATCGGCTCGCTGCTCGAACCGCGCGAGACGC
>JASGFP010000042.1:0-29597 GCA_047605445.1 Rhodoblastus sp. | reverse complement strand
TGATGTATCTCGCGCTCTCCTACGACCACCGCATCGTCGACGGCAAGGAAGCCGTCACCTTCCTCGTGCGCGTGAAAGAGAATCTGGAAGACCCGGCGCGTCTGGTGCTGGATCTCTGATCCAACAACTTCCCTGTCATTGCGAGCGCAGCAAAGCAATCCATCCCCCAGTCTCGGAGATGGATTGCCGCGTCGCTCCGCTCCTCGCAGTGACGGCAACGCAAGGTGCTTGAAATGGCCTACGATCTCATCGTCATCGGCGCCGGCCCCGGCGGTTATGTCTGCGCCATTCGCGCAGCGCAGCTCGGGATGAAGGTCGCCATCGTCGAGAAGCGCAAGACGCTCGGCGGCACATGCCTCAACATCGGCTGCATCCCCTCCAAGGCGCTGCTGCACGCCTCCGAAATGTTCGAGGAAGCGACGCACGACTTCCCCGCGCTCGGCGTGATCGTCGGCAAGCCGAAGCTCGATCTGCCTGCGATGATGAAGCACAAGGACGACACCGTCGCCGCCAACGTCAACGGCGTCGCCTTCCTGATGAAGAAGAACAAGGTCGACGTGCTGGCGGGCGCAGCCCGTATCGCAGGAGCCGGCAAGGTCGAAGTGAAGGCGGCCGACGGCTCGCTCGCCACGCACGAGACGAAGAACATCGTCATCGCCACCGGCTCCGACGTCGCGGTCCTGCGCGACAGGAACGGCGCGCCAATCCCGGTCGACGAAAAGGTCGTGATCTCCTCCACCGGCGCGCTCGATCTCGGCGCCGTGCCGAAGAAACTCGTCGTCGTAGGCGCGGGCGTGATCGGCCTCGAACTCGGCTCTGTCTGGCGGCGCCTCGGCGCGGAAGTCACCGTCATCGAATATCTCGACCGCATCCTGCCCGGCATGGACGGCGAAGTGGTCAAGCAGTTCCAGCGCATGCTGGAAAAGCAGGGCTTCGCTTTCAAGCTCGCCTCCAAGGTCACGGACGTGACGGTGAAGGGCGCCAGCGCCAAGGTGACATTCGAGCCGGTCGCCGGCGGCGAGGCGCAGACGATCGACGCCGACCGCGTGCTGATCGCTACGGGTCGCGCGCCGTACACCGAAGGGCTCGGACTGGAGGAGGCCGGCGTCGCGCTGGAGCGCGGCCGGGTCGTCATCGACGATCATTTCGCTTCCAGCGTGCCGGGCGTCTACGCCATCGGCGATGTCGTGCGTGGCCCGATGCTCGCCCATAAGGCCGAGGACGAAGGCATTGCGGTCGCCGAAATCCTGGCGGGCCAGCACGGCCATGTGAATTACGAGGTCATTCCGGGCGTCGTCTATACGAGCCCGGAAATCGCCACCGTCGGCGCGACCGAAGAGGCGCTCAAGGAAAAGGGCGTCGCCTACAAGGTCGGCAAGTTCCCGCTCACCGCCAACGGCCGCGCCCGCGCCATGCGCAAGACGGACGGTTTCGTGAAAATTCTCGCGGACGCCGCCACCGACCGCGTGCTCGGCGTTCACATCGTCGGCTTCGGCGCGGGCGAACTGATTGCGGAAGCCTGCGTACTCATGGAATTCGGCGGCTCCGCGGAAGACCTCGCCCGCACCTGCCATGCCCATCCGACGGTGTCGGAAGCGGTCAAGGAAGCCGCGATGGCCGTCGACAAGCGCGCGATCCACGTCTGACAAGCGCCGGCGCGGCTTCGCGCCGCGCTGCACAACGCATAAATCCGCCGCCTTTGATCTGGAAATTCCGGTTTCCATGCAAAGATGACGGATATGCAGGCGCGACTGACCCGGTTTTTCTGGACGCTGCTGGCGGCGATCTTTCTGGTCGAGGCCTGGCTGTGGGATGTGCTCGGCGGCTGGGTTCGCGCCATGGTCGCGGCGCTCCCGCTGGCGGCCGTCAAGCGCGTCCTGCAGCGCATGATCGAAACCATGCCCGCGACCTTCGCACTGGCACTGTTCGTCATTCCCATTCTCGTGGTTCTGCCGTTCAAGATCGCCGGCCTCGCTCTGATCGCGGGGGGCCGCGTGGTGTCGGGCGGATGCGTGTTTCTCGTGGCGAAAACCGTCGGCCTCGGCGTGACGGCCTTCGTCTTCGATGTGTGCCACGGACGCTTGATGACGCTGCCGTGGTTCGCGCGTTTCTATGCTTTCGTCATCCGCATGCGCGATTGGGCGCACGCCAAGGTCGATCCCTACAAGATCGCAATTCGCGAGCGTCTCGACGAACTGCGCGCCGCCCTGCGCGCGCGGTTTTCTAGCGAGGCGCCGTCGCTCATGCGCAGGCTCGCCGCCTTCCGCGCCCGCGTTCAGGCGCGCGGCCGCGAAGTCCACTGAGCCTCATTTCGCGCGCGCCGCCAGCGCCACGCCGCAGGCGGTCAAACCCATGCCGAGAACCTGGACCAGCGTCAGCGTCTCACCGAACAGGAAATGCGCCTGCAGCGCCGACAGCGGCGGCACGAGGAAGATGAGCTGCGCCGAGCGCGAGACTTCGCCCCGCCGGATCAGCAGCAGCAGGAGCGCGATGGCGCCGATCGACAGGGCGAGCACCGACCAGGCGAGCACCACGAAGGCCGTCGGCGTCCAGTCGATCCGGTATTCGCCGGCAAACCAAGCCATCGGCAGGCCGGCGGCGAGCGCGCCGACATATTGCAGCGCCGCCACGCTGCGCAGGTCGCCGGTGTGGATGAATCGCTTCTGGTAGAACGTGCCGGCGGTGACGCCGGTCATGGCGACGACGTTGACCCCGATCGGCGTGAGCGCTGCGCGCAATTGCGCGGGATCGAGGCCGACGAGTTTCGGCGCCAGCACCAGGCACAGGCCGGCAAAGCCGATGACGACGCCGCTCCAGCGCGCGAGCCCGACCCGCTCGCCGACCAGCGCGGGCGCGAGAAAGGCGGTCATGATCGGTTGCAGCGCCGCCAGCAGCGCTGAAATCGAGGCGGGAACCCCCTGTTCGATCGCCCACCACACACCGCCGAGATAGATGGCGTGGAGGAAGACGCCGGACACGATCGCATGCGTCGCTTCCATCGCGCTGCGCGGCCACTGGGCGCGGGCATAGATCGCAAACGCGCCCAGCGCCAGGCCGGCGCAGATGTAGCGCACGCACAAGAACGCAAGCGGATCGGCGAAATCCTTGGTGTAGCGTGCGACGATCCACCCGGTCGACCAGATCAGCGGGAAGAGTATGGGCGCAAGCCGGACGAGCATTTTGGGCCTTCTGCGCCATTTTGCTGGCCGGCGCGTTATGACAATGCGAATCTTCTATCGGCTCACCGCGCGGACATACACATGATCGGACGGATCTGGCGAATCATCTACCGGTCCTGGATGCGGTTCTCCGAGGATGACGGCTGGGCGATCGCAAGTCATATAGCGCTCTCCGGCCTCACCTCGCTTTTTCCGTTCCTGATTTTCGTCGGCGCGCTCGCGGGTTTCATCGGCACGCCCGATCTCGCCCAGCGCGCGACGGCGCTCCTGTTCGAAAGCTGGCCCGCGCAGGTCGCAGGCCCGATCGCGCGGGAGGTCGAGAACGTGCTGACCGAGCGGCGGACGGGCCTTGCGACGCTCAGCGCGCTGCTGGCGGTCTATTTCGCCTCCAGCGCCGTCGACGCCGTGCGCATCGGGCTCAGCCGCGCCTATGGCGAAACCGACGCGCGCGCCTGGTGGGTGCTGCGGCTCGAGAGCGCTTTCTTCGTCCTCGTCGGCGCTGTGGCGCTGATCGGCTTCACGGTCCTCGTGGTGCTCGAGCCGATAGTCTGGGCCCAGCTCGTGCGCTGGGCTCCGCGCATGGCCGACCTGCAGGGCGCCTTCGACGCTTTCCGGCTGGCGACGGTCTCGCTCATCCTGCTGGCGACGCTGCTCTTCGCTCACATATTTCTGGCCGCCGGCCGGCGGACATTCTCGCAGGTCGCGCCCGGCATCGGGCTGACGCTGATCCTGTGGCTCGCTTTCGGCGAAGGTTTCGGCTTCTATCTCGCCCGCTTCTCGCAGAATTACGTCACGACCTATGCGGGGCTCGCCTCGGTGATGATCGCCCTCGTATTTCTTTATGTGCTTTCGGGCATTTTCATTTTCGGCGGACAGGTCAACGCCTCGATCGAGGCGACCGCGAAAAAGAAGGCCGGCGCGCAGGAGGCCCCGCGCGCCGGCGAATGAATCAAATCCGTCGGTCAGGCCGACTTTCGATCAGGCCGACACTCGATCAGGCCGACTTGCCGGCCTCGATCACGTCCTCGACCGTGCGCAGGCCGGGCTTGGGCGAATTGACGAGCACAGCCATGTTGCCGGGCGCATGCTGGTTCTTCCACATCTTCATATGCGCCAGCGGGATCTTGTCCCACGGGAACACTTCCGACATGCAGGGGTCGACGCGCCGGTCCAGCACGAATTTGTTGGCCGCGGACGCCTGCTTCAGATGGGCGAAATGCGAGCCCTGGATGCGTTTCTGCCGCATCCAGACATAGCGGGCGTCGAAAGTCAGGTTGAAGCCGGTTGTGCCGGCGCAGAAGACGACCATGCCGCCGCGCTTCACCACCAGGCAGGACAGCGGGAAGGTCGACTCGCCGGGATGCTCGAACACCGTGTCGACGTCCTGCTTGCCGGTGATGTCCCAGATCGCCTTGCCGAACTTGCGCGCGGCCTTGGTCCACTCGTTGAACTCGGGCGAATTGACCTTGGGCAGCTGGCCCCAGCAGCCTTCGAAATCCTTGCGGTTGATGACGCCCTTGGCGCCGAGGCTCATCACATAATCGCGCTTGGACTCGTCGGAGATGACCCCGATCGGATTGGCGCCGGCCGCTGCGCAGAGCTGGATGCCGAACACGCCGAGGCCGCCCGAGGCGCCCCACACCAGAACGTTGTCGCCGGGCTTCAGGCGGTGCGGCTCGTGGCCGAACAGCATGCGGTAGGCGGTCGCGAGCGTCAGCGTGTAGCAGGCGGCCTCTTCCCAGGTCAGGTGCTTGGGCCGCTCCATCAGCTGGCGGTCCTGCACGCGGCAGAACTGGGCGAAAGAACCGTCCGGCGTCTCGTAGCCCCAGATGCGCTGCGAGGAGGAGAACATCGGATCGCCGCCGTTGCATTCCTCGTCGTCGCCGTCGTCCTGGTTGCAGTGGATGACGACTTCGTCGCCGACCTTCCACCGCTTCACCTTGGAGCCGACGGCCCAGACGATGCCCGAGGCGTCGGAGCCGGCGATATGGTAGGGCTGCTTGTGGCCGTCGAGCGTCGAGATCGGCTCGCCGAGCGCGGCCCAGACGCCGTTGTAGTTCACGCCCGCGGCCATCACGTAGACCAGCACGTCGTGACTATCGAGCTGCCAGGTCGGCACCACCTCGAGCTGCATCGCCGTATCCGGCGGCCCGTGGCGCTCCTTGCGGATCACCCAGGCGTGCATGTTCTTCGGCACATGGCCGAGCGGGGGAATCTCGCCGAGATCGTAGAGATCCTTGAGTTCGCCCTGCCCCGCGCTTTCGACGAGCTTGAGTCCGGTCACCTGTTGCTCCCTCGATCAGAAACCCGTCACGGGTTGGTCATCTTACCTAGTTCGCTGCATTGCACTATACAAATTGCAGTGCAAAGCAAGATGGTTCATTAGTAAACCGTATTGTCCGCCTTTTTATGAGGCGATTTTCGCTTCCTTGGCAATGCCGCCCGGCGTTGGAATTTGGTCGACTTCCGGCCGATTGCCAGTCTCGCGGCGGAGCAGGTAGGGATGCGCCACGGCTGAGCAGCCTGACGAGGTTCAGATGGTCGAGAATAGGTCCCAACGCGAAAAGCCCTGGATTTTCCGCACCTATGCCGGTCACTCGACCGCATCGGAATCCAACAAGCTCTACAAGGGCAACCTGGCCAAGGGGCAGACCGGCCTCTCCATCGCCTTCGATCTGCCGACCCAGACCGGCTACGACAGCGATCACCAGCTGTCGGGCGGCGAAGTCGGCAAGGTCGGCGTGCCCGTGTCGCATCTTGGCGACATGCGCACCCTGTTCGACGGCATTCCGATCGCGCAGATGAACACCTCGATGACCATAAACGCCACCGCGCCGTGGTTGATGGCGCTCTACATCGCCGCCGCCGACGAGCAGGGCGCGCCGCGCACCGCGCTGCAGGGCACGACGCAGAACGACATCATCAAGGAGTATCTGTCGCGCGGCACCTACGTCTTCCCGCCCGCGCCCTCGCTGCGGCTGACGCGCGACATGATCCTGTTCACCACCGCCCAGGTTCCCAAGTGGAACCCGATGAACGTCTGCTCCTATCACCTGCAGGAAGCTGGCGCGACGCCTGTGCAGGAACTCTCCTACGCGCTCGCCACCGCCGTCGCCGTGCTCGATACGGTGAAGGCCGCGGGCGTCTCGGAGAAGGAATTCGAGGATGTCGTCGGCCGCATTTCCTTCTTCGTCAACGCCGGCATGCGCTTCGTCACCGAACTCTGCAAAATGCGCGCGTTCACCGAACTCTGGGAAGAGATCACGCGCGACCGCTACGGCGTGAAGAACGAGAAGATGCGCCGCTTCCGTTACGGCGTGCAGGTCAATTCGCTCGGCCTCACCGAACAGCAGCCGGAGAACAACGTCTATCGAATCCTGCTCGAAACGTTGGCGGTCGTTCTCTCCAAGAACGCGCGCGCCCGCGCCGTGCAGCTCCCCGCCTGGAACGAGGCGCTCGGCCTGCCGCGCCCCTTCGACCAGCAATGGTCCCTGCGCATGCAACAGATCCTCGCCTACGAGACCGACCTGCTCGAATACGCGGACATATTCGACGGCTCCGCGGAGATCACGCGAAAGGTCGAGGAACTGAAGGCGGCGGCGCGCGAAGAACTCGCGGCGATCGACGCCATGGGCGGCGCGGTGGCGGCCATCGACACCGGCTACATGAAGTCGAAGCTCGTGGAGAGCAACACACGGCGACTGGAAGCCATCGAGAAGGGCGAGCAGATCGTCGTCGGCGTCAATAAATTCGTCGAGACCGAACCCTCTCCGCTCACCGCGGGCGAAGGCGCGATCATGGTCGTGCCGGAAGGCGTGGAAGCCCAGCAGATCGCGCGTCTCAAGGCGTGGCGCGAGCAGCGCGACGCCAAGGCCGTCGAGAAGGCGCTGGCCGATCTCCGCGCCGCCGCGTCCGAAGGCCGCTCTGTGATGGAGCCCTCCATCGCCGCCGCCAAGGCTGGCGTCACGACCGGCGAATGGGGCGCCACGTTGCGCGAGATCTTCGGCGAATATCGCGCGCCGACCGGCGTCGGCCGCGCCGCACGCCAGACGGGCGGCGATCTGTCGAGCGTGCGCGGCGAAGTCGAACGCGTCTCGCAGGCGCTGGGCCGGCGCATCAAGTTCCTGGTCGGCAAGCCCGGCCTCGACGGCCACTCGAATGGCGCCGAACAGATCGCCGTGCGCGCGCGCGATTGCGGCATGGAAGTCGTCTACGAGGGCATCCGCCTGACGCCGGCCGAAATCGTCAACGCCGCTCTCGAAGAGGGCGTGCATTGCGTCGGCCTGTCGATCCTCTCGGGTTCGCACGTGCCGCTCGTGCGCGACATCATGGACCGCATGCGCGCCGAGGGCCTCGGCGACATCCCCGTCGTCGTCGGCGGCATCATTCCGCCGGAGGACGAGAAGGTTCTGAAGGCGGCCGGCGTGACGGCGGTCTATACGCCGAAGGACTTCGACCTCAACGCGATCATGTCCGACATCGTCAGGATCGTCGGCGCCGGCCAGAACAAGGCGGCGTGATCCCGGACCGCGAGCCTTCAGGTTCGCTCTGTCGATTGCGAGCCTGAAGGCTCGCGGTCCTGTCTTGGTTAGCACATCGTAAACGGTCGCTGCTTAAAGTCGCGCGTGACCCATTCACGAAGGCAATGGAATTCCCATGGCGTCTGCCTGCACCGCCGGCCTCGACACCGGCTTCATCGAACTCGGCTACGCCAAGGTCGCCGTTCTCGGCGTGGTCCAGGGCATATCCGAGCTGATGCCGATTTCCTCGACAGCGCACATGCGCATCGTGCCCGCGCTGCTGGGCTGGCGCGATCCAGGCTCGGCCTTTTCCGCCGCCATGCAGATGGCCGCGCTGGCGGCCGTCATCAGCTATTTCTGGAAGGACGTGCGCGGCCTCGTCTTCGGCTCTATCGGCGCCGTCGTGCGTCGCGATTTCAGGGACTGGAATTTCCGCTTCGCCATCTGGATCGTGCTCGCGACCCTGCCCATCGTCATTGGCGGCGTGCTGATGTCGCCATTGCTGAACGCCTGCAACACGCCGCTCCGCAGCCTGCCGGTCATCGGCATTTCGATGATCACGCTGGCGATCATTCTCGCCATCGCAGAATTCTATTGCGATCATTCGCGCCGCTTCGATCAGCTCAATCTCAAGGACGCGATGATCGTCGGCATTGCGCAGGTCGGCGCGCTGATCCCCGGCGTGTCGCGCTCGGGTTCGACGCTGACCGCCGCGCTGTTCCGCGATCTCAACCGCGAAGACGCCGCGAAATTTTCCTTCCTGCTCGGCCTGCCGGCCATCGCCGGCGCGGGCCTGAAGGAGTTTCACGAACTCTACAAGGCCCATCTCGATTTTCACGGCTGGTCGATCCTCGCCGTCGGCCTGATCGTCGCCTCGCTCTCCGCCTTCGTGGCTATCTGGGGCCTCCTGCGCATCCTCGAAAAATTCTCAGCCTGGCCGTTCGTCATCTATCGCGCCGTTATCGGCGTCGTGCTGCTGCTGGGCGCCTATTTCGGCTTCCTGCACTGAGCAGCAAACGCAACGCGCAAAAAAGGGCGGCCCGAGAGCCGCCCTTTTCATTTGAGCGAACGATCGTCAGTGCAGCGCGTCCGCGCCTTTCGGCAAGTCGACGACATTGTCGAACTCCGGATCGTCGTTGGCCGCCTCGCCCTTGCCGACCGCCTTGCCGTTGATCGTCAGGCCGGCGGAACCTGCCGACAGTGCGACCGTCTCGCCGTCGCCGACTTCGCCGGCGAGGATCATCTCGGCCAGCGGATCCTGCACCGCCTTCTGGATCACGCGCTTCAGCGGGCGCGCGCCATAGGCGGGGTCGTAGCCCTTGTCGGCGAGCCACGCGCGCGCCTTGGCGTCCAGCGTCAGCGTGATCTTGCGATCCTCGAGCAGTTTGTCGAGCCGCTTCATCTGGATGTCGACAATCGCGCCCATATCCTGCCGCCGCAGCCGGTGGAACAGGATGATCTCGTCGATCCGGTTGAGGAACTCCGGTCGGAAGTGCGACCGCACCACCTGCATCACCTCGTTCTGGACCGCGGACGAATCCTCTCCGTCCTTCTGCATCACGAGGAATTCCGCGCCGAGGTTCGACGTCATGATGATCAGCGTGTTGCGGAAATCCACCGTGCGGCCCTGTCCGTCAGTCAGCCGCCCGTCGTCGAGCACCTGCAACAGCACGTTGAACACGTCCGGATGCGCCTTCTCGATCTCGTCGAACAGCACGACCTGATAGGGCCGCCGCCGCACGGCTTCGGTCAGCGCGCCGCCTTCCTCGTAGCCGACATAGCCCGGAGGCGCGCCGATCAGACGCGCGACCGAATGCTTCTCCATGTATTCGGACATGTCGAGCCGCACCATGGCGGTCTCGTCGTCGAACAGGAACGAAGCAAGCGCCTTGGTCAGTTCCGTCTTGCCGACGCCGGTCGGGCCGAGGAACATGAACGAGCCGATCGGCCGGTTGGGATCTTGCAGGCCCGCGCGCGCGCGGCGCACCGCCGTCGAGACCGCATGGACAGCCTCCTTCTGGCCGACGACGCGCCTGCCGATCTCCTGCTCCATCTTGAGAAGCTTGTCCTTCTCGCCTTCGAGCATTTTATCGACCGGCACGCCCGTCCAGCGCGACACGACCTGCGCGATGTCGTCAGGCGTCACCGCCTCGTCGACCAGCGCGCCGCCGCCCGAGCTTTCGGCCTCGGCGAGCTTTTTCTCGAGGTCGGGGATCACGCCATAGGTGAGTTCGCCGGCCTTCTGGTACTCGCCGCGCCGCTGCGCCTGCGCGAGGTCGTTGCGCGCGGCCTCGAGCTGCTCTTTCAGCTTGGTCGCCGCTCCGAGCTTGTCCTTCTCCGCACGCCACTTCTGCGTGAGCGAAGACGACTTCTCTTCCAGTTCCGCCAGTTCGCCGTCGAGTTTCAGGAGTCGGTCCTTCGACGCGCGGTCGCTCTCCTTCTTGAGCGCCTCCTGCTCGATCTTGAGCTGGACGATGCGTCGATCGAGTTCGTCGAGTTCCTCGGGCTTCGAGTCGACCTGCATGCGCAGGCGCGACGCCGCCTCGTCGACAAGGTCGATCGCCTTGTCGGGCAGGAAGCGGTCGGCGATGTAGCGGTTTGACAGCGTCGCTGCAGACACCAGCGCGCCGTCGGTGATGCGCACGCCGTGATGGAGCTCGTACTTCTCTTTCAGGCCGCGCAGGATCGAGATCGTATCCTCGACCGTCGGCTCTGAGACGAACACCGGCTGGAAGCGGCGGGCGAGCGCGGCGTCCTTTTCGACATGCTTGCGATACTCGTCGAGCGTCGTCGCGCCGATGCAGTGCAATTCGCCGCGCGCCAGCGCGGGCTTCAGCAGGTTGGACGCGTCCATCGCGCCATCCGCCTTGCCCGCGCCGACCAGCGTATGCATCTCGTCGATGAACAGGATGATGCCGCCTTCGGCCGCCGTCACCTCGTTCAGCACGCCCTTCAGCCGCTCCTCGAACTCGCCGCGATATTTCGCGCC
This sequence comes from Rhodoblastus sp., assembly GCA_047605445.1. Taxonomy (GTDB): domain Bacteria; phylum Pseudomonadota; class Alphaproteobacteria; order Rhizobiales; family Beijerinckiaceae; genus JAJXWB01. The sequence continues at coordinate 18,909 of JASGFP010000042.1, read as the reverse complement.
GGCGATCAGCGCGCCCATATCGAGCGCGAGCAGCTTCTTGTCCTTGAGCGATTCCGGCACGTCGCCGTTGACGATGCGCAGCGCCAGCCCCTCGACGATCGCCGTCTTGCCGACGCCGGGCTCGCCGATCAGAACCGGATTGTTCTTGGTGCGGCGCGCCAGCACCTGGATCGAGCGGCGGATTTCCTCGTCGCGGCCGATCACGGGATCGAGCTTGCCCGTCCGCGCGACTTCGGTGAGGTCGCGCGCGTATTTCTTCAGCGCGTCATAGGCGTTTTCGGCGGATGCGTTGTCGGCCGTGCGGCCCTTGCGCAACTCCTCGATCGCCGCGTTCAGCGTCTGCGCCGTCACGCCAGCGTTCGCCAGAATCTTCGCGGATTCGGACCCCTTCTCCATGGCGAGCGCCAACAGAAGTCGCTCGACGGTCACATAGGAATCGCCGGCCTTCTGCGCGATCTTCTCGGCATTGTCGAACAGGCGCGCCGTGGTCGGGCTGAGATAGAGCTGGCCCGCGCCCGCGCCCTGCACCTTGGGGAGCTTGGACAGAGCAAGCTCGACCTGCTGCAACGCCTCGCGCGAGCGGCCGCCGGCCTTGTCGATCAGGCCCGCCGCCAAACCTTCGGGATCGTCCAGCAGCACTTTGAGCAGATGCTCGGGCGTGAACTGCTGATGCCCTTCGCGGATCGCAAGCGACTGCGCCGACTGCACGAAGCCGCGCGCGCGCTCGGTGTATTTGTCCATATTCATCAAGACCTCCTAGCCCTGCAACCCGGCCCCGTAGCAGCCTGATCGCGGCAATACTCAAACGTTCCGGCCCCAAGCGGCGACCGTCGTTCAAGATTTAGGAAGCGACTTGAATTCTTGAAGGGCTGCGACAGGCCTGCGACGCCGGAAATCGACGCCGGCGGCCTCCCGCCGCAAAATCTCCTACTCGCCGTCGGACGGCGCGCCGGCTTCGGCGGGCGCTGCGCCGCCTTCAGCCTCGGCCATGCCGGCCGGACGTCCGCGCCGCCGGCGACGGGGGCGGAGGTGGTAACCGTTGGGGTCCTGCTGCTCGTCGCCATCGGACAAGGCGGGCAGGTCGGGCTGGGGCGCATCGGCCGGCAGCGGCCGGGCTGGCGCGGTGATGAAGGCCGGCAGGCCGACGGCGGCCTCGGCTTCGCCGCGCGTCTCATCCTGCGGGCGGGCCTCGCCGGCCGCCTCGACCGGCGGCCGCTGGTCGCGGAACCGGCGATTGTCGCGGTTGAACCCTTGACCCTGCTGGTTGCGGTCGTTGTAGGGACGCTCGTGACGCGGGGGACGGTCCTGCCTGTCCTGCCGCCCATCCTGGCGATCCTGGCGTCCCTCCTGCCGCGCATCCTGACGCTCCTGGCCGGGCTGTCCGCCGCCATTATACGGCTGGCGCTCCTGATAGCCCGGCGGCGGGGTGAATTGCGGCTGCTGGAACTGCGGCTGCGGCAGGCGCTCGGCGACCGAGGCGAAGCGGTCGTTGACCACATCGTCTTCATCGTCCTCGAGCTCGGCCTCCGGCGCGGGCCGCGGCGGTTGGCCGGGCTGCAGTGGCATCTGCGCCTGCTGGGCGGCCATGGCGGCGGCTATCAGACGGTAGTAGTGCTCGGCGTGCTGTAGATAGCTTTCCGCCATCACGGGGTCGCCGCTCGACTGCGCGTCGCGGGCAAGCTGCAGGTATTTCTCTGCAATGTGCTGGGCCGTGCCGCGCACCTTCACGTCGGGACCGTTGGATTCGTAGGTCCGCGTCAGCGGGTTCGGGCCCTTGCGATTGTTGCGCCCGCGCATTCTCTTGTTCTGACCAGGTCTCATGACGATCCTTGACTTGAACTAGCCGCGAGCCTGTCCGGCGCGCGTGAAATTCCGACGACAGACGCCCGCGAATGGGCGCGTTGAGATTGACCGGTCGGATCGGGTGCTGCGGGCCGCTCGTCTATGGAGCGGCGGACATTTCTTCAAACGGCGTAATCCTGGGCTTTACGGGTTCCCGCACTTGCGGAACGACGCTGATCGGACTGGTTTGCGTTTCCGCCGCGCGGCGCTTGCGATCCCTGCGCGAGCCTCCAGCCTGACGAACCGGCGAAACTGCAGCGCGTGGGAGTGGCAGAAACGTCTTGCCCGAACTTCTGGCCTTCGCGGGCCAGAATCTCTGCAAATCCTTATTAGTCGGTTTCCGGCGGTTCGCCAAGGCCTATCGCGCGCGAAGGCGTAATTGACTGGATTTGTTACTCAATAGTCACGTAGCTGTGAAAGCCGCAGCCCTGTCGCGGTCTCCCAGATCCCGTTCGCCGTCGATTTTTCTTAGGCCGTTTGCGAGCGCCAGCGCCTCGACATCGGCCGCCTGGCCGAATCCGAACTCGACGACGATCGCCGCGCCGGACGCCAGAAGGGGCGGCGCGGCGGCGAAGATTTCGCGGTAGGCGTCGAGCCCGTCGGGTCCGCCGTCGAGCGAGAGCGCTGGATCGTGGTCGCGAACCTCCCGATCCAGCCTCGCGATCTCGCCGCCGGGGATGTAAGGCGGGTTGGAGACGATCAGATCGAAAGGCCCGGAAACGCCATCGCACCAGTTGCCTTGCGCAACGCCGGCGCGATCGCCGAACCCGCATCGGCCGATGTTGGCGGCGGCGGCGGCGCAAGCCTCCGCGGAAAGATCGACGCCGAGGCCGGATGCTGTCTCGAATTCGGAAAGAAGCGCGCAGAGAATTGCGCCAGACCCGCAGCCGAGATCGAGAATCCGGCGCGGCGCGCCGTATTCGCCCGCGACGCGCAACGCCAGCCGCACGAGCGCCTCGGTATCGCCGCGCGGGTCGAGCACGCCGGGCCGGACTTCGAGCTCCAGCGTCCAGAAGGCGCGGCGGCCGAGAATGCGACTGACCGGCTCGCCGCCCGCGCGGCGGTCGAGGAAGGATTGGTAGCGGCGCGCCTGCTCGGGAGAAATCGCGACGTCCGCGCCGGTCACGAGCGCCAGCCGTTCGATGGCGCAGGCGCCGAGCAGCAGCAGGCGGGCGTCGTCCTCCGCCGCATCGACGCCCGCTCGACGCAAATTGGCGCGCCCCGCCGCGAGCGCCTTTTCCCGGGTCAGCACGCCCGGCTCGGCCGTGGCTTCAGCTCCCGGCATGGGCGCCGAGCGCGCGCGCAAGCCATTTCGACAGGCGACGCGAGACGTCCGGCCCGTTCGCGGGCGCCTCGCCCTCGGCAAGCTGCGCGAGATCGAGAAGCAGGCCGCTCGCTTCGTCGAAATCGCCGCGGTCCTCCGGCTTGCCCAGCGCCGCCAGCGCCTTCACGAGCGGATGGCCGAGATTGACTTCCAGCACCGGCTGCATGGAGGCGTCGAGACGTCCCGCGCTCGCCAGGATTTTGGCGAGCGTCCGGTCCGGCGCCATGTCGCTGGCGACGAGGCAGGCCGGACTATCGGCAAGACGCTCTGACGCGCGCACGTCGGACACGCGAGCGCCGAGTGCTTCCTTCATCTTGGCGAGCGCGGTTGCCGCTGCCGCGTCGACTTCCGGTTTCTCCGGCTCCTGCGCGCCGTCGGCGAGCGGTATCTGCGAAATATCCGCCTGGCCCTGCGTCACGGAGCGGAACGGCTTGCCGTCGAAGCCGGCCGCATTGGAGACCCAGAAGGAATCGACGGGGTCCGAAAGCAGCAGCACTTCGACGCCGCGCGCACGAAAACCCTCGAGATGCGGGCTCGCTGCGATCGACGCCGCATCCGTGCCGGTCAGATAGTAGATCGCTGTCTGGTTCGGCCGGAGATCGGCGACGTATTGCGCCAGCGTCCGTCCGCCTTCCCCGTACTTGGACGTCGCAAAACGCGCGAGCGCAAACAGCGCATCGCGACGTTCGGGATCCTCGTAGAGGCCCTCTTTCAGCACCGCGCCGAAATTCTCCCAGACGGTCGCGAACTTCTCCGCATCGGTCTCGGCGAGCTTGGTCAATTCCTGAATCACACGCCCGGCGACCGCCTTGCGGATCGCGCCAAGAACAGGGCTCTTCTGGACGATCTCGCGCGACACGTTGAGCGGCACATCGGCGGAATCGACGACCAGCGTGACAAAACGTAGCCACGGCGGCAGCAGGTCGGCGTCGGTAGAGACGAGCACACGACGCACATAGAGCCGCGCGCGCCCCTTGCGTTCGGGATTGAACAGGTCGAATGGCCGCGAGCCCGGAATGAAGGCGAGCGCATCGAACTCATAGCGACCTTCGGCCCGCCAGTGGATCGTCAGCGCCGGCTCGTCGAACTGGCCGGAGATCGTCCGGTAGAATTCAGCATATTGTTCGGGCGTTATGTCTGCGCGCGGCCGCGCCCAGAGCGCCGACCCCTCGCTCGCCTTCCGCTCCTCGCCGCCGCTTTCGCGCACGGAGATCGGCACGGGAATGCCAGCTGAATGTTCGGCGACGATCCGCTGCAGCGTAGGAGTGTCCAGATAGGCGTCGGCGTCGTTCTTCAGATGCAGCACGACGCGCGTGCCGACCTCGGGACAATCGTCGGATGGCGCGATCGTGTACGAGCTCTTGCCGTCGGACGACCATTTCCAGCCTTCGCTCTGGCCCGCGCGTCGCGAATAGACGTCGACGTTATCGGCGACGATGAAGGACGAGTAGAAGCCGATGCCGAAACGCCCGATGAGCGATTCCGAAGGACCCCTGTCGCCTGCGCCCTCCAGCTTTTCCATGAAGGCGCGCGTGCCGGAATTGGCGATCACGCCGAGCGCCTGCTCGAGATCCTCGCGGCTCATGCCGACGCCGTTGTCCGACACCGAAAGCGTCCGCGCCTGCCTGTTCGCCTCGATGACGATGTGGAACGGCGCGGCGGAGCTCGGGACCTGGCCCGTCGCCGTTTCGAATCGCAGTTTTTCGCAGGCGTCAGCCGCGTTGGAGATCAACTCGCGCAGAAAGATGTCGCGGTCGGAATAGATGGAATGGACGACGAGATCGAGCAGGCGGGCGACATCGGCCTGAAACGGGCGCTCGACATTGCCGTCCGCAGCGTCGTTGACGGTCTCGGACATGAGTGATCTTCCCCGATCGGAATTTCGTTGCGTCACTCATATCGAAAAGCGAACGGAATATTCAACGCCGGATCGAACCCGCAGACGCCAAACGAAAAGGCCGGCTGCGGGGCGACGCAGCCGGCCTTGAACAAAACGCGGAAACTTGAACGCTCGCCTCGAAAAAACGGCCCGGCCCGCCATTGCGCCACCGGGGGGCTGGGGGGCTGACGAAATCCGGCGACACGGCGAACCGGGCCATCGAGGCAACGATCAAGAGATTGGCGTCGGTCTTGGGCTTTGCAAGGGCAAGACTTGGGCAAAACCATGATTTATCGGCATTTCTCGAAGCGCTTGCCGTAGCCCGACATTCGTAGGAACATGATCTGCGGAGCATCGAATGACGGATTCGGAGATCGCCGACCCAGAGCGGCGGCAGGGTGCGGATGTCGTATCGGTCGCCTTTCGGCGGCAGCCCGGCGCGCCCACGCCAGTCCATCCCGAACCGCCTGCGCCCAAACAGGTTTCATTCGACCGGCGCGAACTCCAGATGATCCTCAATCTCTACGGACGCCGCGTCGCCGAGGGAGAATGGCGCGACTACGCCATCGGCTTCAGCCCCCTCAAGGCCGTCTTCGCCATCTTCCGCCGCGCCTCGGAAACGCCGCTCTACACGATCGAGAAGAACCCTGCGCTCGCCCGCCGGCAGGGCGCCTTTTCCGTCGTCTCCGCGGACGGCTTCGTCCTGAAGCGTGGGCATGAGCTCGATCGCGTACTGGCCGTCCTCGACAAGAAGATCAAGCTCGTCGTCACATAAAAAAACGCCCCGCCGAAGCGGGGCGTTCTCGTATCCGCCGGTGCGACGGGATTACTCGTTGCGGCTGCCTGTCAGCGACAGGATCGCCTGGAAGATGTTGACGAAGTCGAGATAGAGCATGAGCGCGCCGTTGATCGACTTCTTCGTCGCCGTCTCGTGATCGTCGGAAGCGTAGTACATTTCCTTGATCGACTGCGTATCCCAGGCGGTCAGACCGGCGAAGATCAGAACCGTCAGGATCGACAGGCCGAACTGGAACATCGAGCTCTGCACGAACACGTTGACCAGGCTCGCGATCACTAGGCCGATCAGGCCCATGACCAGGAACGAGCCGAAGGCCGAGAGGTCGCGCTTGGTCGTATAGCCATAGAGGCTCAGACCGCCGAACGTCGCCGCCGTGATGAAGAAGGCGCGCGTGACCGAAGCGCCCGTGAAGTACAGCAGCACGGTCGACAGAGACAGGCCCATCACGGCCGCGAAGCCGAGAAACATGTTGCGCGCCGAAGCCGCCGACATCCGGTCGACCCGGAACGAGAAGATGAAGATGAAAGCGAGCGGCGCCAGCATCACCACCCACTTGAGCGGGCTCGTATAGAGCGTGACGCCGAACGAGGTCAGCGGAACGCCGTGGAACATCGCCACCGCCTCGGCGCGCGAGGATGCAACGGCAAGCAGATTGGCGCCGAAAGCGACGAGGCCGGTGACGGCCAGGCCCAGCGTCATGTAATTGTACACGCCAAGCATGTAGGCGCGCAGGCCCTGATCGATCTGCTGAACACCGGCCTGGCCTACGCTCGTGCCCCACCGGGCGCTGGCGTTGCGGTCATAGTCGGACATTATCCCTCTCCTTCGCGGCCCGGCCGCGCTCCTGTCGCGCGCATGGGCGAACGACGCTCAAAGAATATGATCGGGGCTTGCAGCAAAGACAAGAAGGTCGGGCCGTTGGCGTAAATGAACTTTCCTTCATAATTCCCGCAGGACACGGGCGGGTTTTGCGCCCAGCGTCCGCCATGTCGCGGCCAGACCGAGCCCGATGGTGGTCGCGCAGCCGATCGCGACGATGGCGGCCAGTCCCGGCCAATCAAGGACAAAGTCCAGCTTCATCAGTCGTGTAACGATGAGTTGCGCCGCGGCCGAACCCGCTATGAGCGCAAAGATCGAAGTCGCCGCGCCAAGCGTCAGGAATTCGATAAGATAGGCTAGGATCAGCCGTCGGCGGGTCGCGCCGAGCATGCGCAGCACGACGGCGTCGTAGAGTCGGGCCCGCTGTCCTGCGGCCAGCGCGCCCGCCAGCGTCAACAGCGCGGTCAGCAGCGTCACGGACGACGCCGCGCGGATCGCGGTCGAGATTTTCTCCGTCAGCGACAACGCCTGCTGCAGCGCCTCGCGCACGGCCAGCGTCACCACTGTCGGATAGGCTTTGGAGACGTCGCTCACCAGATTTGCCGAAGCGGCGGGCGCGCCGGGCGGCAGGGTCAGCGAAATCAGTTCCGAATGGGGCGCGCCGGCGAAGGTTACGGGCGTGAAAACGAGAACAAAATTGATGCCGAAGCTGCGCCAGTCGACCTCGCGCAGATTGGCGATCTTCGCCGCGATCTCGCGGCCCATGACATTGACCGCGATCTCATCCCCGACCGACAGCCCCAGCCCGCGTGCGATCTCCCCGTCGAGCGAGACGAGCGGCGGGCCCTTGTAATCGCTCGGCCACCACTTGCCGGCGATCACAGTCGATCCCGGCGGCGGGCTGGCGGCATAGGTGACGCCGCGGTCGCCGTCGAGCACCCAGGCGGCGTTCTGTTCGGCCTTCACGTCCTCCGCGCGCCGGTCGCCGACGCGCACGATCCGCCCGCGCAGCATCGGAACCTGTTCGATCGCCGCATCCGGGCGCCGCTCCACCAGCAGCTTGCGAAACGCGTCGGCTTGCGCGCTCTGCACATCGGCGAAGAAATAATCCGGCGTACGCCCGGGGTCGCCGGACTGGAGCTGCCGCCGCACATTGCCATCCACGCCCACGATCACGACGAGCAACGTCAGCCCGAGGCCGAGCGACGTGACGACCGGACGGGTCACGGCGCCGGGACGCCGTATGTTCCCGAACGCGAGCCGCGCCGGAAGATTGCGGACGCCGGTCCCGAAGGCTGCGGCGTGCGCGACGGCCCAGGCTATGGCGCGCAGCACGGCCGCCGCCGCCGCGACGCCTGCAATCGCCGCCAGCGCGATCTGCTTTTCAGTGGAAAGCGCATAGACCAGCGCAATCATCGCCGCGAAGGCCGCGAGCGCGCCAATGAGGTAGCGCGCGCGCAGACGCCCGCTTTCCAACGTCGCCGCGGAACGGAAGAGCACTGCGACCGGCGTGTCGTGCGCGCGGCCGGCCGGCGCGATCACGAAAGTCAGCGCCGCGAGGAGCCCGATTGCAATTCCCGCGAGCACGGCGCGTCCGGAAAAAATCGGCTCGAAGGGCAGATCGATCGCCGGTCCCGCGAAATAGGCGGCGATGAAAGGCGACGCCGCCCCGACCGCTGCGCCAATCATCGCGCCCGCAAGCGCAATCAGCATCATCTCGACGAGCACGAGCGCGAACGCCACATCGCCCGACGCGCCGACCGCCTTGAGAATGGCGATGGACTCGCGCTTGCGGTCGACAAAGGCGCCGACGGCGATCGATACGCCGACGCCGCCGACGATCAGCGACACGACGCCGATCAGCGCCATGTATTGCGTGAAGCGATCGATGTTGCGGGTGAGCTGCGGCGAGACGTTCGCGCGCGTGCGCGCATCCCAGCCCGCCTTTGGAAAGCGTTTGAGAATGTCGTCCGCAATCGCTTTCACGCGCGCGTCGTCGACACGCGGATCGACGAGCGCGAGACGCGTCACCCAGCGCGTCAGCGACGCCGTCCCGCCGAGCCCGCTGGCGTCGAAAGCAGCGCGCGAAACCATGACGCGCGATCCAAAGCCGATGCCGGTCGCAATACGATCCGGCTCGCTTTGTATCTCGCCTCTCAAGACGAGATGAGCATTGCCGATATCGAAACTGTCGCCGATTTTCAGGCCCGCGCGTTCGATGAACGTCGCGTCGGCGACTGCGCCGAAAGCCCCGTTCTCCTCAGCCAGCGCGCGGCCGAGCGGCTGGGCCGGCGCCAGCGTCAATTCACCGACGAGCGGGTAGGAATCGTCGACGACCTTTGCGTCCACCATGACGGCGCGGTCGTCCGACGTCCGCGCCATCGCGCGCAGGATCGCGATTTCCGAAAGGCGTCCGAGCGGCGACAGAGACGCCCTCTCCTCCGGCGCAAGCATGCGCAGGGAGCGCGCGAGCGTCAGGTCGCCGCCGAGCATCGAGCGGCCTTGCGAGCCAAAGGAGGAGAGAAGCGATTGGGAGACAGCGGCCACGCTCGTCACCGCCGCCACGCCGATTGCGACGCAGATCAGGAAAACGCGAAACCCTTGCAGGCCGCCGCGCAGATCGCGCCATGCGAAAGACAGGATCGTCGCCGGCAGCCTCATGAAGCGGCGATGTCCACTGACGCCGCGCTTTCCACACGGCCCGAATGCAGGCGAACGATCTCGTCGCAGCGGGCGGCGAGCGACAGGTCGTGCGTGACCATGACGAGCGTGGCGCCGCGCGCCGCTCGCTGGTCGAGCAGCATGTCGATGACGCCCGCGCCCGTCCGCTCGTCGAGATTTCCGGTCGGTTCGTCGGCGAGCAGAATTGAAGGATCGCCAACGAGCGCGCGCGCGAGCGCCACGCGCTGCTGCTCGCCGCCGGACAATTGCGAGGGATAGTGCGCGGCGCGCTCCGAGAGGCCGACCGCCGCCAGCTCCGCCTTCGCCCGCGCGAAAGCGTCGGCGCGGCCCGCTAGCTCGAGCGGAACCGCGACATTTTCGAGCGCCGTCATCGTTGGCATGAGATGGAAGGACTGAAAGACGATCCCGATCTTCTGGCCGCGGAATTCGGCAAGTTCGTCCTCGCCCATCGCGGTGATCTCCCGCCCCTCGATCTCCACCGAACCGGAATCGGGCCGTTCGAGACCTGCCAGCGTCATCAGCAGCGTGGACTTGCCGCAGCCGGACGGACCGACGATCGCCGTCGCCTTCCCGCGCCGGAAGTTGAGCGTTATGTCTTTGAGGACTTCGACGCGCGTGGGGCCCGAACCGAGGCTCAGACGCAGGGATTTGAGCACGATCGCCGCCGGATCGCCGGCGCCTGCTGGGAGTGACGGGTTTGGCATTTTCTGGGGCAGGTTCGCTTCGGTCGGGATTGCGGAAAGCTGTCGGCGGGAACGCCAGACATGGGGCCTTACGCCTGCTACTTCAATTCGCCTGCCTTGTCCTCATGACGGCGGGCGCACACGCGGCGGATCCCGCGACCCTCAGAATCGTCGCCTTCGGCGACAGTCTGACTGCCGGTTACGAGCTGCCGGCGACGGCCGCTTTTCCTCCGATGCTCGAAAAGCGGCTACGCGCCGACGGATTCTCGGTCTCGGTCGCGAACGCGGGGGTTTCCGGCGACACCAGCGCCGGCGGCCTCGCCCGGCTCGACTGGTCGGTCCCCGAAGGAACCGATCTCGCCATTGTCGAACTCGGCGCCAACGACATGCTGCGCGGCGCTCCTCCGGCCGAGGCGGCTGCAGCGCTGAGGCAGATCGTCGAGCGGCTGCAGGCCCGCAAGATCGCCGTCGTGCTCGCCGGCATGAAGTCCATCGCCAATTGGGGCGCGGCCTATGCCAAAGAATTCGAGGCGATCTATCCGGACCTCGCCAGTCGCTATGGCGTCCCAATCTATCCTTTCTTCCTCGAAGGCGTTTCCGGCGACCGTTCCCTGACGCTGCCGGACGGTCTCCATCCGAACGCCGCGGGCGTCGAGAAGATGGTGGCGGGCTTTGCGCCCTTTCTCGAAAAGATCCTGGTCGAAAAATACGGACCCCGGGCGAAGCCGACCAATTAGGCGAAATTGATGCCGCGATTATTCACCGGGCTGGAAACGCCGTCCGACGTCACGACGGAGCTGAGCCTGCTGCGCGGCGGCCTGTCGGGCGCGCGCTGGATCGAACCGGCCGACTATCATCTGACGCTGCGTTTCGTGGGCGACGTTCCCCGTGAACTGGCCAACGACATTGCCGAAGGGCTCGCGGAGATCGAGGCGCCCGCGATGACGATCCGGCTCGACCGCCTGACGGTCTTCGGCGCGGACAAACCGCGCGCGCTGATCGCCCGGGCGACCGACAATCCCGCATTGACGGCGCTGCAGGCCGACCATGAAAGGCTGATGCGTCGCCTCGGCGCGCCGGCGGACGCGCGCAAATTCACCCCGCATGTCACGCTGGCGCGGCTGCGCGGCGTCGCCGCATCCGCTGTCGGCGCCTATATCGAGGGGCGCGGCGACATGTGGCCCCTGACCTTCGAGGCGGACCGCTTCGTTCTCTATTCCTCGCGCGAATCGGCCGGCGGCGGACCCTATCGGATCGAGGCCGTCTATCCCTTTGACAACGGGCGCGCGCGCGGATGGGCCGACTGATAGGCCGACAGCAGGCGCTTCGTGTCGACGGCCGTATAAATCTGCGTCGTGGACAGCGACGCATGGCCGAGCAATTCCTGGATCGATCTGAGGTCGCCGCCCCGACCGAGCAGGTGAGTTGCGAAGGAATGGCGCAAAGCGTGAGGCGTCGCCGTATCGGGCAGACCGAGCGCGCCCCGCATCCGCTCGACGGCGAGCTGGATAATGCGCGGCGACAGCGAGCCGCCGCGCGCGCCAGCGAAGAGCGGACCGTCCGGCGGCAATTGGTACGGGCAAAGTTCGAGATAATTTTCGACGGCGCGGCGCACGGGCTCGATAACCGGCGCGCTGCGCGTCTTGCCGCCCTTGCCGCGCACCGTGACCGTGTCCCGCCGCCCGACCGGCGCATCCGCGCGGGTCAGGCTCAAGGCCTCGGAAATGCGCAGGCCACAGCCGTAAAGCAGCGCCAGCACAGCCGCGTCACGGGCCAGAATCCACGGCGCCCGCGCCTCGCCGGCTCGCGAATCCGCATCGGCGAGATCGCGCGCCTCGCCGACCGTGAGAGCCTTTGGCAGCCGGCGCGCCGTCTTGGGCGTGCGGACCGCGTCAAAAGCCGAGATTTGGGCATGGCCCTCGCGTTGGAGAAACTTGAAGAAGGAGCGGATGCCGGCGAGCCCGCGCAGCAGAGAGCGACTTCCGGCGCCGTACTCGCGCCGGGCGGCGAGAAAAGCACGAGCGTCGGCCTGGGTGAGAAGAATCAGGTCAGCGAGCGCAACCCGTTGCGAGCTGCGCCCGGCGATGAAATCGAGAAATTGCCTGACATCGCGCGCATAGGCTTCGAGCGTGAGCCCCGCCATGCGCCGCTCCCCGGCCAGATGCGCCAACCAGTCGTGAACGAGCGGACGCAGGCCGGGACCGGCCGCGCGAAAATCGTCCATGCGCCCTGGAAGTTCGACCGCCTGCATGCCGCCGCCGTCAGATAGCGCCCGACGATCGCTCAAGAACGGTAAACGAAACCTTACTTTCCGGCTTTTATCTCGGCGACCGCAACGGCCATCAGCTCGTCCATGGTGCGGCGGATCTGGTGCTCGGACTGATCGACGCCGGCCTTGGCGAAATCGGCCGTGAGTTTGCGGATCACGTCGTCGTCGCCGGCTTCCTCAAGGTCGGCCGCCATCACTTCCTTGAAATAGGCGTCGGCGTCGGTCCGGCCGAGCTTTTCGGCCGCCCAGGCGGCGAGGCGCTTGTTGCGGCGCGCGGTCGCGCGAAACATCAATTCCTCGTCGTGCGCGAATTTTTTTTCGAAGCTGTCTTCGCGCTTGTCGAAGGTCGTCATTTTCGGGCCCCGAATTTGGCGCGCCTCGCAGGCGGCAGGCTGAATATGGCCCTGATATAGCGACCCGCCGCGCGGGCGCCTAGCGTCCCGGCGCGCAACAGAGGCGGGAAAAAGGATTAGACGAGGGATACCCGACCGTTCGGGTTGTATCCCGATCGGGAAAGCGATACGACCTCTCCGATCCCGCGCCGGGCGGCCGTCCGGCGCGCGAAACTGTTTCTCAAACCACGGTTGCACGTCATGAACCGCCGTCGTCGCATCTACGAAGGCAAGGCCAAGGTGCTCTACGAGGGCCCCGAGCCCGGCACGCTGGTCCAGCATTTCAAGGACGACGCGACCGCTTTCAATGCGAAGAAGCACGAAATCATCGACGGCAAGGGCGTGCTGAACAACCGGATTTCCGAGTTTATCTTCCAGCACCTCAACAATATCGGGGTGCCGACCCATTTCATCCGCCGCCTCAACATGCGCGAGCAGCTGATTCGCGAAGTCGAGATCGTCCCGCTCGAAGTCGTCGTGCGCAATGTCGCGGCGGGCTCTTTGTCGCAGCGCCTCGGCATCGAGGAAGGCACGCAACTGCCGCGCTCGATCATCGAATTCTACTACAAGAACGACGCGCTCAACGATCCCATGGTGTCGGAAGAACACATCACCGCCTTTGGCTGGGCGAGCCCGCAGGAGATCGACGACATCATGGCGCTGGCCATCCGCGTCAACGACTTCCTGTCCGGCTTGTTCCTGGGCGTCGGCATCCGTCTCGTCGACTTCAAGATGGAATGCGGCCGGCTCTGGGAAAACGACATGATGCGCATCGTCGTCGCCGACGAGATTTCACCCGACTCCTGCCGCCTGTGGGACATCAAGTCGAACGACAAGCTCGATAAGGACCGCTTCCGCCGCGACATGGGCGGGCTTGTCGAGGCCTATACCGAGGTCGCGCGCCGGCTCGGAATCCTGCAGACTGAGGATCCGCCGCGTGGCGGTCCGAAGCTCGTTCAGTAAGTCAGACCGGATTTGGGACCGATCATGAAGGCCAGAGTCGTCGTCACCCTCAAGAATGGCGTGCTCGATCCGCAGGGCAAAGCGATCGAGGGCGCGCTGAAGTCGCTGGGCGTCGACGGCGTCGCCAGCGTGCGGCAGGGCAAGGTGTTCGACGTCGAGATCGAGGGCCAGGACAAGGCGGCCGCGACGGCCTCGCTGCAGGCGGCCTGCGAAAAGCTGCTCGCCAATACGGTGATCGAAAATTTCAGGATCGACCTCGGTTGATCGAACCCCGGTGAGGCCATGAAAGCCGCCGTCATTCTCTTTCCCGGCTCCAATCGCGAGGGCGATGCCGCACGTGCGCTGAAGCAGGCGACGGGGCGCCAGCCCGACATCGTCTGGCACGCCGATCACGACCTGCCACAGGGAACCGATCTCGTCGTCCTTCCCGGCGGCTTCAGCTATGGCGATTATCTGCGCTGTGGCGCGATCGCCGGGCGCGCGCCGATCATGGACGCGGTACGCAAGCATGCGGCGGCCGGCGGCTACGTGCTCGGCATCTGCAACGGCTTCCAGATCCTTTGTGAAAGTGGCCTCTTGCCTGGCGTGCTGATGCGCAACGCCAACCTGCATTTCGTCTGCAAGATGCAGCATCTGCGGGTCGAGCGCGCCGCCGCGCCCTTCACCAGCGCATACGGGCCCGGCGAAATCATCAAGGTCGCAATCGCTCATGGCGAGGGCAATTACGAGGCCGACGACGCCACGATCGAGACGATCGAAAAGGATGGCCGCGTCGCCTTCCGATATTGCGATGAGAACGGGCTGCTCGGTGGGGCTGCAAATCCGAACGGCTCGCGCAACGACATCGCCGGCATATATTCCGAGCGCTTCAATGTGCTCGGCCTTATGCCCCACCCCGAGAACCTGATCGACCCGCTCGTCGGCGGCGTCGACGGCAAGGGCATGTTCGCGAGCCTCGCGGCCGCGGCGGGCTGATCCGCGCGCGCCAGGCTTTCAACGTCTTCTGCAAGAATCACGAACGCAAAAGGCCCGGCTTTCGCCGGGCCTTTCGTATTTCGCTTTTCGGGCGATCAGTACTTGGCGACCACCGCGCCGGCGCCGCCGCCGAAGCGATAGGTGATGCCGGCCGACACGACCCACGGGTCGATATTGACCTTGGCGCGGACCGGAACCGGGCCGAGCACCGGCGACACGGCCGAATTCCACACCGTCGCATAGGCGGTCGGCTGCATCATGATGCGCTTGAGGTCGACGTTCACGCCCCAGTTCTGGTTGATCATGTAGTCGAAGCCGACCTGACCCGCGACGCCCCAGGAGGAGCCGACCGACAGGTTCGTGACGGCGTTCGCGCCGACGAGGCCGACGGGCGTGAAGAACGGGGTGAACTGGTTGCCGCCCTTCGCGCCGAAATAGGCGGTGAAGTTCACGCCGACGCCGATGTAGGGCTGGAAGGCGCCGAAATTGGTGAAGTGATACTGCAGCAGCACCGTCGGCGGGAACACCCAGGTCGAGCCGATATTCAGGCCGGCGAGCGTGCCGGTGCCCGAGACGCTGTGCTTCGACAGGCAGCAGATCGCTTCGATCGCGATATTCTTGGTGAAGTAGTAGCTGACGTCGATTTCCGGAATGACGGTCGTCGAAACCTTGGCGCCCGAGCCGAGGATCGGGCTGTTGGCGCCGCTGCTCATGAACACGAGCGGGAGAATGCCGCCGAAGCGGTCGTAAGCGGTCGTCTTGCCGTCCGGAATGATCGCCGTGGCGCGCAGGCGAATCTGGAAGGGCTGGAACGTGTCGATCACCATCGGCTCCGCCGGGGCGACTTTACGCGAGGGAAGATCGGCAGCCACGGCGGCCGAGCCGAGAACCAGCAGACCGGCGACCGACGCCGTACCGCGGAGAAAAGCCTTGAAAGTCATTCGTTAACCCCTGTCATCCGAGCGCACGTGCGCCTGAATTCCCGAGGTGGAAAATCCTGTTTTGCGGGTTGAAAATAATTGACCTATGTCAACGGGCGGCCTGATCTGTGCAATCGGATCGCAGACGTGGCCGATTTGCAACAGACCTGAGCACTGTTGCCTTCATAGGCGCGCGAGGCTAAGCGGTCGGAACTGCTCGCACTCTATCGCCGGGTCGCAATTCCCTTGACCAAAGAACCGACCGTCACGCCGGAGCTTGTCGCCGCTCATGGACTCAAGCCGGACGAATACGAACGTATCCTGAAGCTGATCGGACGTGCGCCGACCTTCACGGAACTCGGCATTTTTTCGGCGATGTGGAACGAGCATTGTTCCTACAAATCGTCCCGCATCCATCTGCGCAAGCTGCCGACCAAGGCGCCCTGGGTGATCCAGGGTCCGGGCGAAAACGCCGGCGTCATCGATATCGGCGACGGGCAGGCCTGCATCTTCAAGATGGAAAGCCACAACCACCCCTCCTTCATCGAGCCCTATCAGGGCGCCGCCACCGGCGTCGGCGGCATTCTGCGCGACGTCTTCACCATGGGGGCGCGCCCGATCGCCTGCCTCAACCTGCTGCGATTCGGCTCGCCGGCCCATCCCAAGACCCGCCATCTCGTCGGCGGCGTGGTCGCAGGCATCGGAGGCTACGGCAATTCCTTCGGCGTGCCGACGGTTGGCGGCTCGACCGGCTTTCATAAGGCTTACGACGGCAACATCCTCGTCAACGCCATGGCGGTTGGCCTCGCAAGGGCGGACGAGATTTTCTACGCCAAGGCCACGGGCGTTGGGAATCCGATCGTCTATCTCGGCTCCAAGACCGGCCGCGACGGCATCCACGGCGCGACCATGGCTTCGGCCTCCTTCGAGGCCGATGCTGAAGAAAAGCGCCCGACCGTACAGGTTGGCGACCCCTTCTCCGAAAAGCTTCTGCTCGAAGCCTGCCTGGAACTGATGAAGAGCGGCGCCGTCATCGCCATTCAGGACATGGGCGCCGCCGGCCTCACTTCCTCGGCAGTCGAAATGGGCGCGAAGGGCAACCTCGGCATCGAGCTCGACCTCGACAAGGTGCCGTGCCGCGAAACCGGCATGAGCGCCTACGAGATGATGCTGTCGGAGAGCCAGGAGCGGATGCTCATGGTGCTGACGCCCGCCAAGGAAAAAGAGGCGGAGGCGATCTTCCGCAAATGGGGCCTCGATTTTGCGGTCATCGGCAAGACGACCGACACGCTGCGTTTCGTCATCAAGCACGGCGGCGAGGTGAAAGCCGATTTGCCGATCAAGGAGCTGGGCGACGAGGCGCCGCTCTACGACCGGCCCCACGTTCCGACGCCCAAGAAAGCGCCGATCGACGCGAGCGCGACGCCGACGCCGATCTCGAACGGCGCAGCGCTTCTGATGCTGCTCGGCTCGCCGGACATCTGCTCCAAGCGCTGGGTCTGGGAGCAGTACGACCACCTCATTCTCGGCAATACGATCGTGGCGCCAGGCGGCGACGCCGCTGTCGTACGCATCGACGATGGGCCGAAGGGGCTGGCGCTGACCACCGACGTCAACGCGCGCTATTGCTTCGCCGACCCCGTCGAAGGGGGCAAGCAGGCGGTGGCCGAAGCATGGCGCAACATCGTCGCGGTCGGCGGCCGTCCGCTGGCGGTTACGGACAATCTCAATTTCGGCAATCCCGAGCGCCCCGAATACATGGGTCAGTTCGTCGGCTGCCTCGAAGGCATCGGCGAAGCCTGCCGCGCGCTCGATTTCCCGATCGTCTCGGGCAATGTCTCGCTCTACAACGAGACGCAGGGCGCAGGCATTCTGCCGACTCCCGCCATTGGCGGCGTCGGCGTTGTGGACGACGTGACGAGCGCGGCGACCATCGCCTTCAAGGCCGCGGGCGAGGATATCCTGCTGATCGGCGCGACCGTCGGCTGGCTCGGCCAGTCGTCCTGGCTCGACGTTGTCTGCAACCGCGAGGAAGGCGCGCCGCCGCCGGTCGACCTCGCCGCCGAGCGCCGAAACGGCGAATTTGTCCGCGCGCTGATTGCCGCACGGCGCGCGACCGCCGTCCACGACCTGTCCGAAGGCGGCCTCGCTGTCGGTCTTGCCGAAATGGCGGTCGCCGGGGGCATTGGCGCAACGATCGGGCAGCTTCCACCCGGACCAGCGCATGCAGCGCTTTTCGGTGAGGATCAAGCGCGGTACGTCGTCACCTGCATGGCGAGCGATGCTGGCGCCATTCTGTCGCAGGCGGCCAATGGCGGCGTCCCCGCCATGCGTCTGGGCGCCACCGGCGGCGACGCATTGCGACTGCCGGGCGAAGAACCCATATTTGTCTCCGCGTTGCGCGAAGCCTACGAAACCGCGCTGCCGGCCTATATGGCGGGCGACACTCCGGAAGCCTTCAACTAGACCGAGGCCCTTCAATGCCGATGGAAGCATCTGAGATCGAACGGCTGATCAAAACCGCCTTTCCGGACGCACGTGTCGAAATCCAGGATCTGGCCGGCGATGGCGATCATTACGCCGCGACCGTCGTCACCGAGGCGTTCCGGGGCAAGTCGCGCGTGCAGCAGCACCAGATGGTTTACGGGGCGCTGAAAGGCCAGATGGGCGGCGTTCTCCATGCTCTGGCCCTGACAACCAGCGCGCCTGCCTGAAACAACGCCTGACGCAATCTAGGAGTCGCGGCGCAAACGCTCTATATTCGCTCCACTCTGCGGAACCTTGAACTCCGCCAGGAAAGGAAGAAGGCGATGGCCAATATCCACGACCAGATCAAGAACGTGGTCGACACCAACGACGTCGTGCTGTTCATGAAGGGCACGCCCCAGATGCCGCAATGCGGCTTTTCCGGCCAGGTCGTTCAAATTCTCGATTACCTCGGCGTGCCCTACACGGGCGTCAACGTTCTGGCGGACGGCGAGCTGCGCGAAGGCATCAAGACCTTCACCAACTGGCCGACCATTCCGCAGCTTTACGTCAAGGGCGAATTCGTCGGCGGCTGCGACATCATCCGGGAGATGTTCCAGTCCGGCGAACTGACCGACCATCTGGCGCAGGCCGGCGTGCCGCACAAGGCTCCTGCGCGCAGCTGAGGTGCGACCGGGCGGCCGCGCATTGCGTCGCCCGTCCCGCCTCCGGCTACGGTCCGACGACCCTGATCACGCGACCTAGCCGGTCGACGGATTTGCGATCGTTCGAACGTACCGCGACCGCTTTCAACAGCGATGACGCGGCGTGTTGCACGAATACGCCGCGCGTGGCGCCGTCGAGCGCCGCCAGTTGCGACTTCACGCCCTTGCCGA
>JASGFP010000041.1:0-29959 GCA_047605445.1 Rhodoblastus sp. | reverse complement strand
GGCATCGAGCCCGACGGCAAGCTGATCTGGACCTATTTCGAGGCGATGAAGCCTTCAGAATTCCCGAAATCGCTGCTCGTCATGGGCTCCGGCGCCATCGGCATCGAATTCGCCTCCTTCTACCGCCAGATGGGGGCGGAGGTGACGGTGGTCGAAGTATTGCCGCAGGTCATGCCGGTGGAGGATGCCGAAATCGCCAAGGTCGCGCAGAAGAAATTCGAGAAGCTCGGCCTCAAGATTCTCCTCTCGACCAAGGTCACGAAGGTCGTGAAGGCGGCCGATTCCATCACCGCGACCGTCGAGGACGACAAGGGCAAGACCCAGACGATCACCGCCGAGCGCATGATCTCCGCCGTTGGCGTCGTCGGCAATATCGAGAACCTCGGCCTGGAAGCGCTCGGCGTGAAGACCGATCGCGGCTGCGTCGTGATCGACGATTACGGCCGCACCAACGTCGCCGGCATCTACGCCATCGGCGATGTCGCGGGCCCGCCGATGCTCGCGCACAAGGCAGAGCACGAGGGTGTGATCTGCGTGGAGGCGATCAAGGGTCTGCATCCGCACGCCATGGAAAAAACGATGATTCCGGGCTGCACCTATTGCAACCCGCAGGTGGCGTCGGTGGGGCTGACGGAGGCGAAAGCGAAGGCCGCGGGCTACGAGGTCAAGGTCGGCCGCTTCAACTTCACCGGCAACGGCAAGGCCATCGCGCTCGGCGAACCCGACGGCATGATCAAGACAGTGTTCGACGCCAAGACCGGCAAGCTGCTCGGCGCGCACATGGTCGGCGCGGAAGTCACCGAACTCATTCAGGGTTTTGTCGTCGCCATGAACTGCGAGACGACGGAAGAAGAGCTGATCAACACGGTCTTCCCGCATCCGACCCTGTCGGAAATGATGCACGAGAGCGTGATGGACGCCTATGGGCGCGTGATTCACATGTGATGCGCGCGCGCGCGCTTCTCGCGTGCATTGCGCAGAAGCCCCGCGCCGGCGGCGCCGATCACGAGTGCGAAATAGGCGGCGACCGAGAAGCGCCGCCATGTCTCGATTTCGGCTTTCTCCATCGGCTCGGGCTTGGACGGCGCGGGCGCGGCGACGGTCGCGCGCGTCATGGCGCCGAAGCCCACCGCCGACAGCACGGGCAGGCCGATCATCAGCGCGACCAGCGCCGGCTTCATCGCGGCCATCAGCGGATAGCGCCGCAGCGTCAGCCACAGGCCGAGGCAGCCGTGGATCCAGCCGGGCGCGAGCAGGGCGATCTGCCAGCCCTGCAGCCCGCCGCGCGCCAGCGTGCCGACGATGTTCTCGTAGGTGGCGGCCGCGGCGAACCATTGGTCGGCCACCCGCGTCGAATAGACATGGCCGATCAAGAGCCACGGCAGGCTGAACCCCGCCCACAGCCGCACCCATTCGATGACAGGCAGTTTCCAGTGGCGGCGCTCGTAGAGCGTGTTCAGCGCCAGCGCGAAATGAACCGCGGCGGCGCCATAGAGCATGAGCGTTCCGGGCAGGCTGCGCCAGATCGCGGTGGAAACTTCCAGCATCGCTTCGGCGCTGTCCAGCGACCACGCGCCCAGCGTGTGGTTGAGCATGTGCGTGGCGATATAGATGAACAGGACGAGCCCGGAGGCGAGCCGCCATCTGCGAATGGTCATGTTCCTTCCCGGCGCGGGCCCGCGCTGGCGCGGCGGCGGCAAATCCCTTAACTAGGGCGCGGCGGCTCGCCGCCCGCGTTCAATAGGGGAAACTCATGCACGATCAAGTCGGCCTTCTCGGCACGCCCGGCGTCGGCCTCGTCGGCCTCATCATCATTGGCGGCCTCGCCGGCTGGATCGGCGGCAAGATCGTCGGCTTCCGCAACGGCCTGCTCACCAACATTCTCGTCGGCATCTGCGGCTCGGCGCTCGGTTTCAAGCTCGCCGACGTTTTCGACGTCGAGGTGAGCGGCGGCCGTTTCGCGCATTTTCTGGCCGCGCTCGTCGGCTCTATCGTCATCCTGTTCATCTGGCAGGCGTTGACGCGCAATCGGCAGGCGTGACGCCCGCGGATTTGAGCGCGGCGCGCCCGCGCACTATATAGAAGCCGGCGCCGCGGAAAGCTGCGGCCCGGCTCGGGACTTCCGATGGCGATCCTTATCGACACGCTCAATCGCGATACGCGCGCCAAGGCGCCAGGCGAAGCCGCACGCCATCCTGAAAAGGCGCATCGCCCGGACAAGCCGATCGCGCGCAAGCCCGCGTGGATCCGCGTCAAGGCGCCGGGCTCGCCGAAATGGGCCGAAACCAACCGCATTGTGCGCGACAACAAGCTCGTCACCGTCTGCGAGGAAGCAGGCTGCCCGAATATCGGCGAGTGCTGGGAGAAGAAGCACGCGACCTTCATGATCATGGGCGACACGTGCACGCGCGCCTGCGCTTTCTGCAACGTGAAGACGGGCATGCCTGCAGCGCTCGATGCGAACGAGCCCGAAAGCGTGGCTGACGCCACCGCGAAACTCGGCCTCGAGCATGTCGTCGTCACCTCCGTCGACCGCGACGATCTCGCCGACGGCGGCGCAGCGCATTTCGCCGCCACTATCGCCGCCATCCGCAAGGCGAGCCCGAAGACGACGATCGAGATTCTCACGCCCGATTTCCTGCGCAAGGAAGGCGCGCTGGAGGTTGTCGTCGCGGCGAAGCCCGACGTTTTCAACCACAATCTCGAGACGGTGCCGTCGAACTATCTGACGGTGCGGCCGGGCGCGCGCTATTTCCATTCCATCCGGCTGCTGCAGCGCGTGAAGGAACTGGACCCGCAGATTTTCACCAAGTCCGGCATCATGGTCGGCCTCGGTGAGAAGCGCAACGAAGTGCTGCAGCTGATGGACGACCTGCGTTCGGCGGACGTCGATTTCCTCACCATCGGCCAGTATCTGCAGCCGACGCGCAAGCATCACGAAGTCGTCGATTTCGTCACGCCGGACGAGTTCAAGGCCTACGAGACCGTGGCCTACGCCAAGGGATTTCTGCTCGTGTCGGCCTCGCCGCTCACGCGCTCGTCGCACCATGCGGGCGAGGATTTCAGAAAACTGCAAGAGCGCCGCAAGGCGCTGTGAGCGGCGATTGCGCCGGGCTGCGCAATCCGATCAGCCGTAGGCCGACGTCAGCACGACGCCGAGCGCGCCGCAGAACAGGACCAGCAACGCAAACCCGGCGATCCGGAACGCGCGCGTCCGATCCTCGCGCAGGGTCGCGCCGATCTGCGGCGCATTGATGTCCGACCCGTCGAACCTATGGAAGTCTTTCTGAAGATTGAACGGGACTTTCGGCATCGCACCCTCCAGTCGCGGATCGGTAAACAGGACGTTTCCACAGTGGGATTGCGGCGGGCTTAGCGACTGCGTAGCAATTCGATGCAAATTGTCGGCATTGCGGAGGCGCGGTCCGCGCGACTGGAGGCGCGCCCGCCCGCAATGCCATAATGCGGCAAAGGCGCCCGAAGCGCCGTTCTGGAGGACTCATGGCTGGCGTTCTGACGGGTGTGCGCGTGCTCGATCTCTCGCGCGTCGTCTCGGGTCCATGGTGCACGCAGATCCTCGCCGATCTCGGCGCCGAGGTGGTCAAGATCGAACGGCCGGTCACGGGCGATGATACGCGGCAGATGGGACCGTTTCTCGAGGATGCGGAGCACAAGCCGACGGACACGACCGCGATCTTCATGGCCTGCAATCGCGGCAAGCGCTCGGTGACGATCGATATCGCCTCGAAAGAAGGCGCCGATCTCGTCCGCGAACTCGCGCGCGATTGCGATGTCTTCGTCGAGAATTTCAAGGCGGGCGCGCTGAAGAAGTTCGGCCTCGATTACGACAGCATTCGCGCCGTGCGCGAAGACATCGTCTATTGCTCGATTACCGGCTTCGGGCAGGACGGACCCTATGCGGCGCGCCCGGCCTACGACTTCGTGATGCAGGCGATGTCCGGCCTCATGAGCACGGTGGGCCCGCCGGAAGGCGCGCCGGGCTCGCAGCCGATGCGCACGGCGGTGCCGCTCACCGACATGGTGACGGGACTTTACGCCACCATCGCGATCCAGGCGGCGCTCTATCATCGGCAAGCGACCGGGCAGGGTCAGTTCATCGACGCGGCCATGCTCGATTCCGCCGTCGCCTTCAACGGCAATCTCGCGGTCAATTTCCTGCTCAACGGCAAGGTGCCGAAACGCAACGGCAACACCAACGCGGTCGTGTGTCCGTCGGACGTGTTCGCGGCCGAGGATGGCGACATCGTGCTCGCTGTCTCGAACGATGCGCAGTTCCGCTCTTTCTGCAGCGTGATCGATATGCCCGAACTCGCAGACGACGAGCGCTTCCGCACCAACACCGCGCGCTTCGCCAATCGCGACGCGCTCTACGAGCGTATCGCGCCGCCGCTCAAGACCGCGCCCATGGCGATCTGGATGGCGCGCTGCGCCAGAGCAAACGTGCCCTGCGGGCCGATCAATCACATGCACGAGGTCTTCGCCGACGCGCAGGTGCGCCACCGCGATATCGCGATCCAATTGCCGCACGGCACGGGACAGAAGGTGCGTCTCGTGCGCTCGCCGCTGCGTTTGTCCGAAACGCCGGTCGAGCATCGTCCGCCGCCGCTGCTCGGCGCCGATACGGACGCCGTTCTCGGCGAACTCGGCCGTTCGCCGCAGGAGATCGAACGGCTGCGCAAGGCGGGTGTTCTCTAACCCCGCCGCCGCTCGCTTTTTCGTGCGCAACGCCTAAATTGCGTTGCGGGCGGCGGCGCGGCGGAGGTCAAAATGATCATCTCATCGACAGACGAGGCGCAGGCGGAACTCGCGCGGCTATTCGCGCAGTCGCAGCGCGCGACAGGCTTCACGGGCGCCGGCATTTCGACCGAATGCGGCGTGCCGGATTTCCGCTCGCCGAATTCGCCGTGGATGAAGCATCGGCCAATCGACTTCTCGCTCTTCGTCGCCGATCCGCTTGCGCGCGAAGAGGCCTGGCGGCGCAAATTCACGATGGACGACCTCTACGCCGGCGCAAGGCCGGGCCGCGGCCATCGCGCGCTCGCCGCGCTCGTGTCGAACGGCAGGATGGGCGCGGTCATCACGCAGAATATCGACGGACTGCATCAGGCCGCCGGAACGCCCACGCGCAAGGTGATCGAACTGCACGGCAACGGCACTTACGCCAAATGTCTCGAATGCGGAAAGCGTCACGAACTCGCCGACGTGCGCGCTGAATTCGAGCGCACGGGCGCTGCGCCCGAATGCGAATGCGGCGGCGCCATCAAGTCGGCGACGATCTCTTTCGGCCAGGCGATGCCGGAAGACGAAATGCGCCGCGCGCACGAGGAGTCGACGACCTGCGATCTCTTCCTGGCGATCGGTTCGTCGCTCGTCGTCTATCCCGCCGCGGGATTTCCTGTTCTCGCCAAGCGAAGCGGCGCGACGCTCGTCATCGTCAATGGCGAGGAGACGGCGCTCGACGATGCTGCGGACCTGGTGTTGCGCGGCGACATCGGGTCAATACTTTCGCCGTTCGCGACGTCGCAATAGCGTCACTATTCCACAGCTTTCGCAACTTTGGCCTTTGTGCGTCAGCGCGGAGTGTTATCCTTTCTTTAAGTGATTCTTGGAGTGGCTCGGCGAATCGACGCGAAGCGACGCCTGCTGGGGGCAGGGCGAATCCGTCGACGTTCGGGGGGTGCGAAATTGGTCGGCAAAGATCCTATGGTTCAGTCGGCGCCCGGGGCGGCGGAGCAGACTGCAGATGCGAACCCGGTCGATCTCGTCGAGCTCGCCGGACACATCAAATGGTTCGACGTTTCGAAGGGCTACGGTTTCGTCGTCCCTGACGATGGCGGCGGCGACATTTTGCTGCATGTGACCGTGCTGCGGCGCGACGGCTTCCAGACAGCCTATGAGGGCGCGCGCATCGTCTGCGAGGCGCAGACGCGCGTGAAGGGCATGCAGGTCTTTCGCGTCCTCTCGATGGACGAGTCGACGGCCGTGCATCCTGCGCAGACGCCGCCGGCGCGCACGCGGGTTCAGGTTGCGCCGACCGGCGGTTTCGAGATCGTCATCGTCAAATGGTTCAACCGCATTCGCGGCTTCGGCTTCCTGACGCGCGGCGAGGGGACGGAGGACATTTTCGTTCACATGGAAACGCTGCGCCGTTTCGGCATCGCCGAGGTCAAGCCGGGCGATTCGCTTCTGGCGCGCTTTGGCGACGGCCCCAAGGGCCTGATGGCCGCCGAAGTGCGTCCGCTGGAGACGGCGCTGCCGTCCTCGCACTGATCGCGATAGCCCGGTCGCGATCGCCGGGGCTTCAGCCCGGCCGCGCGGCGATCTATTCTGCTGGCATGATCTTGCGCAGGCTCTTCCTCGCCGCATTCCTGGTAGCGCTGTGCCACGCGGGCTCGTTTGCGCGCGCACAGGAGCTCGAGAAACTCGACTTCGTGACGAAAACGGGGGTCCACGCCTTTTCCGTCGAAGTCATGCGCACCTCCGACCAGCAGGCGAAGGGCCTCATGTTCCGGCGCTACTTGCCGGACGACCGGGGCATGCTCTTTGCGTTCAAACGCAACGAACCCATCTTCATGTGGATGAAGAACACCTACATCCCGCTCGACATGGTCTTCATCGACCGCAAGGGCGCGGTCGCTTCCATAGCAGCGGACACGGAGCCGTTTTCGGAGCGCACGATCGCCTCCGGTCCGCCCGTCTGGGGCGTCGTCGAGCTCAATGCCGGCGCGGCGGCCAGAATGGGGCTCGCGGTCGGCGACAAGGTCCGCCATCCCTATTTCGACGGCAAGTAGGCGCGCAGGCGCGCGCTTGTTCGGCGCTGCGGCGCGTGATAGCCAATCGCGAGGTTCCGGGGTTTGTTCCCGGGACCGGGCTTCGGGTGAAAACCCGGCGTCGGCGGGGTATGGCGCAGCCTGGTAGCGCATCTGCTTTGGGAGCAGAGGGTCGCAGGTTCGAATCCTGCTGCCCCGACCAGCCGGATAGGCGTAGCCCGGGATGGGAACGGAAACGTCGGCAAACGAGACGACAGGCACTGGACGATGAGCGCACGGATTTTTCGGCCCACGAAATCGGCGACCCAGTCGGGCGCCTCTCGCACCAGGAAATGGCACCTCGTCTACACGCCGGCCTCGCCGCGCGGCCATGACCCGTTGATGGGCTGGACCAGCTCCAACGACATGAAGAGCCAGATCAGGCTCGATTTCGACACGAAGGAAGAGGCGGTCGCCTACGCCGAGCGCAACGCCATCCCCTATGTGATCGAGGAGCCGAAGCCGGCCGTGCGCCGCACGATCTCCTATTCCGACAATTTCCGTCCCGGCCGCGTCGGCCAGTGGACGCACTGACGCGCGGCGTCGTCCACGCGAAGACCCCGTAGCTCAGCTGGATAGAGCAACTGCCTTCTAAGCAGTAGGTCACAGGTTCGAATCCTGTCGGGGTCGCCAGTACAATCAATGGTTTATAGCAAGGATCGACCGGATCCCGCTCGTCCGATTCCGAGCGCAGTGACGCGAATGACCGGTCCGGGGTCGCGAGCCGACGGGGACTATCGACGAAGGCGGACATTCCGGGCGGCCGCTGGCGGCAACCAAGATGACGAACAGGGTTCGTCCTACCGGCGGTTCGGCCGATCGATTTTCACTTCGGACGCGCTGATCGAAATACGCATCATATCTTCGCCCACGACAAGCGGGCCGTTCCATTTCTCGCGCGTGCGGAGCTGGATCTCTGCTTCGCTGACGGCGGGGTGCGCTTCGTCCTGAATGAGGGTGATGTGGCTGAACGCGGCAAGTCTTGGCTTGGTCCGGGCGAAAACGTCGCCTGCCTGTTCCGGCGTCGTATGATGGGCGAGCACCGCTTTCACCGTGTCGAGGTCTTGCAAGCCCTTGGGCGCCACTGCTGTCTCGTGGACCAGCAGGTCGAGCCCGGCGGCATGCGCGATCAGGTTCTCGTCGAAACGCGTGTCGCCGGAGAACAAGGCCGACATGCCATTATAGTCTACGCGGTAGCCAAACGCCGGCTTGATGAATACGCCATGATCGACGGCAAACGCGGTCACCTTCAGACCGCCGCGTTCGAAGATCACTCCATCGCCGGCAAATTCCTGGACGTCCATGTCGGCGCCGCGTGGCGCGATCTTCTCATCCGCGGTCCTGATTTTCACGTCGTCGTCGATGGAGGCGCGCAGAGCTTCTGCAATTCGCTTCATTCCGATCGGACCTACGATCCGCAGCGGCTGGCGTCGTCGTACATTCTGCCGGCCGATATAGCCGAGCGTCACGAGGTCGGCGAGACCATTCAGGTGATCGGAGTGGAAATGCGTGATAAATACGGCGTCGATCTGGCCGGGCCACAGCCCTGCCTGGCGCAGACGAACCGTATTTCCGCGGCCCGCGTCGATCATCAGGTTGAGGCCGTCGGCCTGAACGAGGATCGCTGGCCCATTTCGCGTGGGACTCGGAATTGGATCGCCGGTGCCCAGAAGCGTCACGACGAGCTTTGCGTCTTCCGAAGCGCTCGCCAAACTTGCACACAGGCCGAAGCTGCAGAACGCCAGCACGAGAGATCCGCGCAGCGCCGCGCGCATTGAGCCGATCATTCGAGCCTCCGCGGATGGATCAGGTTGCAGTCAGTTTTTGGCGTCGCCGTCGAGGACCGACCCGAAACGTTCCCAGGACTTTCCGGAGAACCGCTCCATCTGCACCTGGGTCAGCGGCGAATAGGGCGTCCGCAGAGTATCGATCGTCACGCCGGGCAGGAGCATGTCGTAGCTCTGGTTCCGCAATTGCGTCGCCTGCTTCATGACATTTGCGCGACTGAGATCGTCGCCGGCCTGCGCAAGCGTGGCGACCATTGTCTTGGCGAGGAGATAGCCGACCACGTTCGAAATGTCGGCGCGATCCCCCTCCGGATAGTATTTCTCCATGAAGGCGAGCCACGCCTTCATGCCGGAATCGTCCTTCCAACTGGCTTCGGTCGGATCCTTGTAGGACGCCCAGCTCATCACGCCCTGCGCGTTGTCGATGCCCGCGGGATTCAGAACGCTTCCGGCGGAGGCGGAGGATTGGGGGATGAATACGCTCGCTTTCCATTGCAGCTCCGCAATCTTGCGGATCGCCTGCGCAGAATATTTCGGCGTCGTGAACAGAGCGATTGCGTTCGCGCCGGAGGCCTTCAACTGCAGGATCTGGGAGTCGACCGTCGGCGCCGTCACGTCGTAGGACGCTTCGGCCGCAACCAAGCCCGCCTGCGACCCGAGCGTGTCCTTCAGGCCGCCGAGCAGGTCGCGACCGAAATCGTCGTTTTGATAAAGGACGGCGAGCTTCGGCTTCTCTTTCATCGCCGCGATATGCTTCGCCAGGACCGCGCCCTCCGCGCGCAACGCCAGCGGCCAACCCATGCTCCACGGCGCGACCTTCGGGTCATGAAAGCGCGAGGCGCCGCTCATGACGAATAATTGCGGGACCTGCTTGTCGTTGAGATATTTCTGCACGGCGGCGCTGGTCGGCGTCCCGAGCGAGCCGAAGATCAGCAGCACATCGTCGCTTTCAACGAGACGCCGCGTCTGTTCGACCGTCTTGGGAGGCGCGTAGCCGTCGTCGTAGGAAACGAACCTGATCTTTCGGCCATTGACCCCGCCGCCGTCGTTCACCTTCCTGAAATAGGCTGCGGCGGCCTTGATCGTTGTGCCGAGCGCCGAGACGGGTCCGCTGTAGGGCGCGGTGTTGCCTATCACGATCTCGTCCTTCGTCACGCCGGGGCCGGTATATTCCCCTGCGAAAGCGGCGGATGCGGCGAGCATCGCAAGCGCGCCGATGGCGAGCGAGGCGATCCGGCAGGTGTCGCGCATGTATCTTCTCCCTTGTCTTTCTTATGCGAGAGCGGGCTCTCTCATTCGGTTCAGAACCGCATCAACCGCGGCCGCGTCCGACGCTGCCGCGACGTGAAGGATGTGCCCGTCCGGACGCACGAGCACGGCTTGCGCCTGTCCCATCAAGGCTGACCATTTGCCGGAAACGTCGCTGAAGTCCTCGCCCGCGATCGCGACGCGCGCCGGGATTGCGGAAGCGGAAAGCGCGTTCCGCCATGGTCCGCAGCCGGAAGCGCAGATCAGCGCAAACGAGGTGGGGTCGAGGAGATCGAGCGTGCTGGCGCGGCGGCTGCCTATGTCGATCCAGACATGCGGCAGCCGAACCCCTTCGACGATGCGCGGCGCGAAATCCGAGACATGGTTCGTCCAGTCATCGTCGCCGTAGCGGAACCCGAGTTGCAGGCCGAAACTGTCGAAATGCGGCCGCTGAAGCGCGACGAGTTCGTCGAGCATTGCACGCTGCTCTGCCGACGACAGGCGCTGCTCGGCGCGCACGACGTCGCCGCCGGCGGCGTTGAATTGGGAGGCGACGAAGGCGAACATCTTGCCCATGCGCAGCGCATTGCCGTGGCTCTGCGCGGAATAGGCGGCTGCGATCGGCTGGCGCTCGCGCTGATAGGAGTCGAGCAGGCTTTCGGCCGCCCAGCCATGCTCGACAGCCGCGATCTTCCAGACGAGATTGTGGGCGTCCTGCATGCCCGAATTGAGCCCGAGACCGCCGGAAGGCGGGAAGCGATGGGCCGCGTCGCCGCAGAGGAAAATGCGGCCCGTGCGATAACGCTCCGCAACCAGCGCCGTCATTGTCCAGGGGCTGATGTGGCGGATTTCGAAGGGAAGATCTGGGCCGATCGCCCGCTGCACGATCTGTCTGCAACGCTCGGGCGAAAAGCTCGCCGGGTCTTCCGCAGACTTGTCGTAGCGATGCATCAGCACGTAGGTCGAGGCCAGATCGTAGGCGATGAGCGTCGCCGGCGAGGCCGGGTCTGTGATGAAGTAGAGAACGCCGGGACGTTCGCCCAGAAGCGGTCGCAGATCGGCCTCGATGTGGATCATGATCCGGTCTTCGATCCGCGCATCGCCGGGCATGTCGACGCCACACGCCTTGCGCACCGCGCTGTCGGCGCCGTCGCAGGCGAGAACGTAGCGGCTCTTGACCTCGCGCTCGCCGTCCGGGGCCGCGATGCGCGAGAGCACATACGTTCCGGCATCGGCCGCCGACAGCCAGGTCTGCGGACGGGGCAGGGCGATCAAGGGGTTCGCCGCGACTTCTTCGAGGAGTATGTCTTCCAGCGCCGGCTGCGGGATGTTGATCAGCGGCGTCGGCGTCGCGTCCAGCGCGCCATCATCCTGCCGCTCGTAGGCGAGCGCGCCGAGTTCGAGCCCCTGCAAGCGCGTCACGAAGCGTACGAAGCCGCCATCTTCGCGCGGCATGGCGTGGCGCGCGAGGCGGGCGTAGTCGATGCCGAGCGAGGCGTAGATTTCGCAACTGCGCGGATTGAGCGCGTGCGCCTTGGGCGGCCCGATCCGGCGTTCGCGTTTCTCGACGATGATGCTGCGCAGGCCGAAACGCGCGCAGAGCAGCGCGGCTGTCGCGCCGACCGGACCGGCGCCGACGATCAGGACATCTGTCTCTTCCGCGCTCATCGCACGAAGGCTTCGCGGTTGGGCGCCTGCGCCGGCTGCACGGAAACCCCGACGAAGGGCGAGGCCTCGTTGCGCCAGCTTTGTGGCGGACGCGGCCCCCAGCCGCCTCCGAGTTCCGACATGTTCCAGCGGACCGGTTCGTCCTCGCCGTCGAGCGTCAGATAGTGGCTGGTGAAGAATTCGATGCGATGGCCGTCGGGATCGCGCACATAGACGAAGCGGGCGAAGCCCGGCGAGAAATGGCGCTGCGGCCCGAATTCGACGGATGCGCCGAACCCGGCTTCTGCAAGCCGGTCGCACAGGGCCATGAGGTGGTACGTCTCCGGCGCCAGGAAGGCGACATGGTGCAGGCGCGGCCCGTCGTTACGGAAGAAGACGACGTCGTGCGGATTGCCCTTGCGCTGCAGGAAGACGGCGTCGGGCTCCGCGACGCCGTCGCGCGCAATATATTCCGAAAGCCGGAATCCCATCTGCGCATAGAAGGCGAAGGCCTCGGCGACGAACGGCGTCAAGATCTGGAAGTGGTCCAGCCGCAGCGGACTGGCGCCCACGAATTCGCTGGCCGCCAGAATTTTGCGCGGTCGCGTTTCCATATTGGCGCAGATTTCCACTCGCGCACCGCTGGGATCGATCACGTGCAGCGTGCGGCGCTGGTGTTCGACCTCAGCCCACCCAGCGGCCAGGCCCTGCGCCTCAAAATGCGCCTTGACGCGATCGAGTTCCTCGTCGAGGCGCACGCGAAAGCCGACGAAACGGCAGCCGGCTTCCTCCGCCTGCTCCAGAACGAGGCTATGGTGGCAAGCCTCTTCCAGTCCGCGCAGATAGAGACGCTTCGGCGTCGCGTCGCTGACGACGAAGCCGAGCGCATCGACATAGAAGGCGCGGCTGCGCGCGAGATCGCGTACGGTCAGGACCACGTGGCTCGCCCGCGTGAAATTGAACGCGGGATATTCGTTCGTCTGCGGCAGCGCGGCGCGGTCAGATGAGGCCATGATAGCCGCCTCCGTCGAGTTGCAGATTCTGTCCCGTGATGAATCCGGCCTGGGCGCTGCACAGAAAGGCGCAGGCGTCGCCGAATTCGGCAGGCGTGCCGAAACGCTTTGCCGGCAATTGCTCGGCGATCCGGCGTCGCGCGTCCTCCCAGCCGATGCCGAGGCTCTTCATCATCCGTTCGGTCATGAAGCGCTGCCGGTCCGTATCGATCCGCTCGGGCAGCAGATTGTTGATCGTCACATTGTCCTGCGCGGCCGTCAGCGAAATCGCCTTGCTCGCTGCGGTCAGGCCGGCGCGCGCCGCGGTGGACAGTTCCATGCCGGGCCTCGGCGACTTCACCATCGCCGATGTGATGTTGACGATGCGCCCGAACTTGCGGGCGCGCATGCCGGGCAGGACCGCGCGGATCATCATCAGCGGCGCCAGCATGTTCGCGCCGACCGCCGCGAGCCAGTCGTCGGCGCCAAGTTCTGCGAAGGCGCCGGGCATCGGGCCGCGGTTGTTGTTCACGAGAATATCGGGCTCCGGGCAGGCCGCGACCAGCCGCGCGCGGCCATCTTCGCTGTCGATGTCCGCCGCTATCGCGGTGGGACGCCGGCCTGTCGCCTGTTCGATCGCGGCGGAGGCCGCCGCAAGACGTTCGGCGTCCCGGCCGTTGATGACGACCTCGCATCCCTCGCGTGCAAGCGCCGTGGCGCAGGCAAGGCCCAGCCCTTGCGACGAGGCGCAGACAATCGCCTTTCGGCCTCCAATGCCGAGATCCATACCTGCGATCCTCCCTTTCCACTTAGCCTAAAATGATCGATCATTTTGTCAATCAGCAATTTTGATGGATCGAACATTTATGCTATGCGGGTTTGATGAAGAAGCCGAGATTCGACCCGGAGCTTCGCCCCGAGGGCGAGACATTCGCGTCCGTCGCTTATGCGCGCCTGCGCGGCGAGATCATTTCCGGGCAGTTCGCCGGCGGGGAGAAACTGCGGGTCAGACAGTTATGCGAGCGCTACGGCTTCGGCATAAGTCCCGTCCGCGAGGCGTTGAACCGCCTGTCGAGCGATGGTCTTGTGGTTCAAAGCGACCTGCACGGCTTTCGCGTCGCCGCACTCAGCCTTGAGGACCTTCAGGAACTCACGAGAACGCGCGCCTGGCTAAACGACCGGGCCCTGCGCGAATCGATCGAACATGGCGATGCGGCCTGGGAAGAAGCGATCGTGATCGCGCATCATCGCCTCTCGCGGACCAAGCGCTGGCTGGGCGAAGACGCTGCGGACGGCGTGAACCCGGAATGGGAGGCCGCGCACCGCGTCTTTCATACGTCGCTGATTGCGGGGTGCAGGTCGCGTTGGCTGATCGGCTATTGCGAGCAATTGTTCGACATGGCCGATCGCTATCGCCATATGTCGCGCACCGCGACGTCCCGTCGCACCCGCGGACCCGACGAACATCGTTTGATCATGGAAGCGACTGTCGCGCGCAACTCTGACCTTGCTGTGTCACGGCTGATTGAGCATTTCGAGAAAACCGCCCAGCATTGCAAAGCGGCATTCGCTCGTGTCCCGCGATCGGCCGCCACCGCGCTTAAGAACGTGCGCGAGTCCCCTTGACCTGATGGATCGGAGAATTTCCTTCGCTCAGCAACTCTGTCGCGGATGCGCTACAGCGAAGGCGCAAGCCGGCGGATGACGCTTCTGACGATCGGGACGAAGGCGGAAACCGCGGGAGAGACGGACCGGCCGTCGGCATGGATCACCATGATGTCACGGCCGATGTCTGGATCGCACAAGGGCCGCGCCACGACCTGCCGGGACTGCGCCTCGGAATATGCGTAGGTCGGCAGGACGGCTATTCCCAGATTGGCCTGGACGAGCGCGAGCGCGGTCACGATCTGGTGGACCTCGTAAGACGGCGTGAGTGGAATCTGCGCCGTCTCGAACCCGATTTCCACAAGGCGTCGGATCGCGCTCGTCGGCGATAGCGCAATGAGCGGCTGCCGATGCAGGTCGCTCCACCGGACCGAGGCGGATTGTGCGAAGGGACTGTCGGCGCGGCAGAACAGAAGCAGGCGGTCGCGCATCAGGGCAATCTGCTGGATGCCGCTTTCGCCGGCCGGGAAAGTGCCCACGCCGCAATCCGCGCCGCCCGAGCGCACGACCTCGACGATGTTTGTCGTTGGCGCATCGACGACGGCAATCTGGATGTCCGGGTATTGGGCGGAGAATTCGATGATCGCCTGCGGCAGGACCGCGGCGGCCAGCAAAGGAGGAGCCGCCACGACGACGCGTCCACGCTTGCGCCCCGCAAGATCGCGGGCGTTGCGGACGGCAAAGTCGAGATCGCCGACGATCCTGACCGCGGCGTCCCGAAACTCGCGGCCCGCCGCCGTCAATTCGACGCGCCGCGTCGTGCGATCGAACAGGCGCAGCCCCAGCGCCGCTTCCAGCTCGCGCACGGCCTGGGAGAGCGCGGGCTGCGCGAGCTTGAGCTGGTCGGCGGCGCGGGTGAAGCTGCCGGTATCGGCGACCGCCAGAAAGGCCGTTACCTGCCGCAGGCTGACGCTCATGCCGGGCCCCATTCTGGTAAGAGATGCCTATAGAGTGGGCGTATTCATATCATTTTTTTATAAATTAATAATCGGGGCCCGCTTTTTCGCGCCGCCGCCGCCGGGCAGATTTCCGTTCGAGGCAGGAACGGGAGCAGGCGCGTGAACTACGGCAAGAGGGACGCCAAGGCTTACGCCCGCCGAACCATGAAGGGGATCTGGGCGGCCGCGCTGACGCCCTTCGCCGCTGACGGCTCGATCGACGCCGACGGCTTCCAGTCGAATATCCGTCACTGGCTCGAGGATCTCGGCATCGACGGCCTCTTCATCGCCGGCAAGCAGGGCGAGTTCTTCTCCATGTCGGTCGACGAGCGCAAGCGCGTCTTCGATCTGGCGGTCGAGGCGTCGAAGGGGCGCGGCCAGACGATCATGTCCTGCTCCGACCAGAACATGGACGTCGTGATCGATCTCGCGCGCCATGCCGAGAAATGCGGCGCCGACTACATCGTGGTTCACGCGCCGGTGCTGCACTTCTTCAAGGCGCAGGACGAAACGCTGCTCAACTACTACAAGACGGTGTGCGGCGCGGTCGATATCGGCGTCGCGCTGTGGAGCCATCCTGATTCCGGCTATCTGATGAGCCCGGATCTCTGCAACCGGCTTGCCGACATCGAGAATGTCGTCGCCATCAAATATTCGACGCCGCGGCCGATGTATGCGGAGCTCACGCGTCTCGCCTCGGATCGCATCATCGTCTCGACCGCCTCGGAAGAGGAATGGCTCGACAACATTCTCGAACTCGGCTGGCGGCTCTATCTCTGCTCGTCGCCGCCTTACCTGATCCAGACGGCGAATGACACACGCATGCGCGCGTATACAGACCTCGCCTTCGCAGGAAAGGCGGATGAAGCGCGAAAGGTGCGCGATTCCCTGGAGCCGGTGCGCCACGCGCTCAAGTCCACGCGTCCGCCGGAAAAGCCGCATGCGCATCAAAAATACTGGCAGGATCTGGTGGGACAGACGGGCGGCCATGTGCGCGCGCCCTTGCTGGAATTGACCGAAGCCGAGAAGGCCGCCACGCGCGCGGCCTTCGAGGCCTGCGGATTGAATGTCTAGTTTCGAGCCAAAGGGAGCCAGGGCGATGAGCGATGTGTCGACCGGACTGAAATACGGGCGCCTGCGCGCCTTCAACTTCCAAAAGTGGATCGCGGAAAACCAGCACCTGCTGAAGCCGCCCGTTGGCAACCAGATGATCTGGAAGGATTCCGATCTGATGGTCACCGTGGTGGGCGGTCCGAACGAGCGCGCCGACTTCCACGACGACCCGGTCGAGGAATTCTTCTACCAGCTCAAGGGCGACATGGTCCTCAAGGTCATCGACAACGGCGAGCACTACGACGTGCCGATCCGCGAGGGCGAAATCTTCCTTCTGCCGCCTCATGTGCGCCATTCGCCGCAGCGGCCGCAGGAAGGCTCCATCGGCCTCGTCGTCGAGCCGGCCCGGCCCGAGGGCGCGCTGGATGCGATCGAATTCTACTGCTTCGAGTGCAAGGGGCTGGTGTATCGCGCCGAACTCGATCTTGAGTCGATCGTCGACGACCTGCCGCCGGTCTACAAGGCTTTCTACGAGAACGAGCAGGCGCGCAAATGTCCGCATTGCGGGGCGATGCATCCGGGCAAGAAGCCGCCGAAAGGCTGGGTCCAGATCTGATCCACTGGACGGCGCGTGTCTTTCGCGCCGCCTTCTTCCCCTGACTGCCGGACAGCCATGACCGCGCGCCCCGTTTCGCAGAGCATCGACGACGCCAGCGCCTCCGGACGGAGGACGCTGCGCATCGCGCTGATCGGCTGGGGCGCCATCGCCCGGCGTTTTGCCGAACTGATCAAAGCCCGCAACGGCGATCGCATCGCGATCGTGGCGCTGTGCATGCGCAGGCTCGCCACGCCCGACGACGCGCCTGCCAGCGCGCGCATTGTGACGGCGCCTGAGGCGCTTGCCGCGCTCGGGGCCGATCTCGTCATCGAGGCCGCCGGCCGCGACGCCGTCGCTCAATGGGGCGAGGCGGCGCTCACGGGCGCGCGCGCCTTCGCCGTCGCGTCCACCAGCGCATTCTGCGACGATGCGCTTCTCGATCGCCTGCTGGCGATTGCCGAGACAAATGGCAGCCAGATCGTGATTCCCGCAGGCGCGCTCGCCGGCGTGGACGGGCTTGCGGCCGCATCGGTTCTCGGCCTCGACGCCGTCACGCATTCGATCGTCAAGCCGCCTGCCGCGTGGCGCGGCACCGAAGCCGAAAAGCTTTGCGATCTCGAACGTCTCGCAGACGCCACCGTTTTCTTCGAGGGCGCGGCGCGCGAAGCGGCGCGGCGATTTCCGCAGAACGCGAATGTCGCCGTCATCAGCGCGCTGGCGGGTCCGGGTCTCGACCGCACGCAGGTGCGGCTGGTCGCCGATCCCCGCGCCACGCGCAATGGCCACAGCCTTCATGCCAGAGGCGATTTCGGCGTGATGGACATGACGATCGAAAACCGCCCGCTCGCCACCAATCCGAAGTCGTCCGAAATGACGGCGCTCAATCTCGTGCGCATGGTCGAGAACCGCTTTCGCCCTCTCGCCTGCTGACGTCAACGTAACGGAGCATTCCCGATATGCCAGCCTATCCGGAGATCTGCCTCTACATCGGCGGCAGGTGGCGCAAGACCAGGGATACGCTGCCCGTTCTCAATCCCGCAGACGAGAGCGTGATCGGGCAGGTCCCCATCGCCACCACCGTCGATCTCGACGATGCGTTGACCGCTGCCGCTGAAGGATTTCGCATCTGGAGCCGCACGGCCCCGGCCAAACGGGCGGCCGTGATGCTGAGGGCCGCGCAACTGATGCGCGAGCGTATCGAAGACATTGCCTATGCGATCACGCTTGAACATGGAAAGCCGCTGCCTGCGGCGCGCGAGGAAGTCATTCGCGGCTGCGAGTTCTTCGAATGGGACGCGGGTGAGGCGGTTCGCGTGTATGGGCGCGTCGTCCCTTCCATGCAGGGGATCCGCTACGTCGTCCATCATCAACCGATCGGGACGATCGCGGCGTTCTCTCCGTGGAATTTCCCGATGAGCCAGCCCGCGCGCAAGATCGCTGGCGCTATCGCATCGGGCTGCTCGATCATCATCAAGGCGGCCGAGGAGACGCCGGGCGGCGCGGTGCATATCGCACGCGCTTTCCACGACGCCGGCCTGCCGCCGGGCGTTCTCAATCTCGTCTTCGGCGTGCCGGCCGATATCTCGAGCTACTTGATCCCGCGCGATCCCGTCCGCATGGTCGCTTTCACCGGTTCGACCGCGGTGGGCAAATGGCTGAGCGAGCACGCCGCGCGCGCCATGAAGCCGGTGCTGATGGAACTCGGCGGCCACGCGCCCGTCATCGTCTGCGACGATGTCGACGCGAGCCTCGCCGGTCAAGTTTGCGCGGTGCGGAAGGCCCGTAATTCCGGTCAGGTCTGCACCTCGCCGACGCGCTTCTTCGTCATGGAGAATTCCTACGAGCGCTTCACCAACGCTTTCCTCGAGAGGGCGAGGTCGATCCGCATCGGCAACGGCATGGAACACGGCGTTCAGATGGGCCCGGTCGCCAATCATCGCCGCATCGAGGCGCTGGAGGAAATGACCGCCGACGCGCGCGCCAAGGGCGCGAAGGTGCTGGCGGGCGGCGGACGGATCGGCAACCGCGGCTATTTCTTCCCCGTCACCGTTCTCGCGGAGGCGTCCGACGACGTCATGGCGACCAGGGTCGAGCCCTTCGGGCCGCTCGGCATCATCAATCCCGTGCGCTCGCTCGACGAGGCCATCGCGAAGGCAAACGCCCTGCCGTTCGGCCTGGCGGCCTACGCCTTCACGCATTCGGCGGCGAATGCGGACCGGCTGAGCGACGAGGTGGAATGCGGCAACCTGTCGATCAACACGCTGGAGGCCTCCGTCGCGGAGACGCCTTTCGGCGGGGTCAAGGAAAGCGGCTATGGTCGTGAAGGCGGCGCAGAGGGCCTGCATCACTACATGGTCGTCAAGAACGTCTCGCACAGCATGGAGATCCGCTGATTGCGGGATGGAACGCGACTTGCAAAGAATTCAGCAACACTGCCGGCGTCGGCGGCTCAATCCTGGAGGGGAACAGCATGACATTCCGCAAAGCTCCCGCTGCAAGGCTCGTCGGTCTTGCGCTCGCTTTCGCAGCCTCGACTGCATTCGCACAGCCTGCGCCCGTCAAGATCGGCATGATCACGACCCTGTCGGGGCCCGGCGGCTATCTCGGCCAGGACGTGCGCGACGGCTTCAAGCTGGCGATCCAGGACGGCAAGCTCGGCGGCGTTCCCGTTGAGCTGCTTGTCGAGGACGACGGACTGAAGCCGGGGCAGGGCAAGCAGATCGCCGAGAAATACATGAAGACCGACGGCGTGAAGATTCTCACCGGAATCATCTTCTCGAACGTCGCGGGCGCGACCGTTCCCGACATCGTGGACGGCGGCGCGCTCTATGTCAGCCCGAACGCCGCGCCGTCCGCTTTCGCCGGCAAGGAATGCAACAAGAACTACTTCGTCATCGCCTGGCAGAACGATTCGCTGCACGAGGCAGCGGGGCAGATCGCCACCAATCTCGGCTACAAGAAGGCCTTCATCCTCGCGCCCAACTATCCGGCCGGCAAGGATGCGCTGACCGGCTTCAAGCGCTTTTTCAAGGGCGACATCGTCGGCGAGGTCTACACGCGCCTCGACCAGACCGATTTCGCCGCCGAACTCGCGCAGATCCGCGCCGCCGCGCCGGACGTGGTGTTCCAGTTCCATCCGGGCGGCCTCGGCATAGCCTTCCTGCGCCAGTACGATCAGGCGGGCCTGCGCGGCAAGATTCCGATGGTCGTGTCCGAGCCCTCGCTCGACGCCGTGACTCTCGCCGCTGTCGGCGATGCCGCCGAGGGGCTGAACGTCGCGGGCCACTGGAATTCCGATTTCGACAACCCCGCCAACAAGGCCTTCATGGCCGCCTGGACCAAGGCCTACAACCGGCCCGCGACCTATTACGCCAGCCAGGGCTACGACACCGGGCTCGCGCTGGCTTCGGCGCTCAAGGCGACCGGCGGCAAGACGGACGCCGATGCGCTCGGCGCGGCGCTGCGCAAGGCCGACTTCCAGTCGGTGCGCGGCAAGTTCAAGTTCGGCTCCAACCAGCATCCCGTGCAGGATTGGTACGCGCTCAAGGCCGAACGCGGCGCCGACGGCAAGCTCGCCATCGTCACGAAGGGCGTCGTGATGAAGGACCACAGCGACGCCTACGCCGCGCAGTGCAAGATGTGACAGGCGCCACGGTGCGCCTGACGATCGGCGGAGCGGCGCAGCCATGACGCTGGTGATCGAGCAATTGCTCAACGGCCTCCAGTTCGGCGTCATGCTGTTCCTGCTGGCCGCCGGGCTGACGCTCATCTTCGGCGTCATGGGCGTCATCAATCTCGCCCATGGCTCGCTCTACATGGTGGGCGCCTATGGCGCGGCGCTGACGGCCGCCAGGACGGGTTCGCCCGTTCTGGCGCTGGTCGCGGGCGTCGCAACCGCAGCCGTTGCCGGTATGGCGATGGAGCTGGCGGTGATGCGCCGCCTCTATGCGCGCGATCATCTCGATCAGGTTCTGGCGACCTTCGCCCTCATCATGATCTTCAACCAGGCGACGACCGCGCTGTTCGGCCGCCAGCCGCTATTCGTCGCCGTGCCGCCGATGCTGTCGGGATCAGTGATCCTGCCGCCGGGCTTCGCATATCCCGTCTTCCGCCTCGCCATCATCGCCGTCGGCCTGATCGTGGCGGTCGGGCTCTATCTGCTCATCAACAAGACGCGCGTCGGCATGCTGGTGCGCGCGGGTTCGACGCATCGTCAGATGGTGCGCGCGCTCGGCGTCGACATCCGCTTGCTGTTCACCATTGTCTTCGGTCTCGGCGCACTGCTGGCGGGGCTGGCGGGCGTGATGGCGGGGCCGATCCTGTCGGTTCAGGTCGGCATGGGCGAGCAGATCCTCATTCTCACATTCGTCGTCGTCGTCATCGGCGGCGTCGGCTCCGTGCGCGGCGCATTTTTCGGCGCGCTGATCGTCGGACTTGTCGACACGCTGCTGCGCGCCTTCCTGCCGGGCGTCATGCGCGGGCTTATGGCGGGGCCGGAAGCCGACGCGCTGGCCAACGGCCTGTCGTCCATGGGCGTCTATCTCCTGATGGCGCTGGTTCTTCTGGCGCGCCCGAAGGGGCTGTTCCCGACCAATGCCTGACCTCGCGCCGCCCTCGCCAACCGCGGCGCCTCTGCGCTACGCCGCCGCCCTTGCGGCGCTGGCCGCGCTCTGCGCCTTGCCCTGGATCGCCGATGCGTTCGGACAGCCTGCTCTGACGCCGCTCGCCGGCCGCATTCTCATCTATGGGATCGCCGCGGCGAGCCTCAATCTTGCGCTCGGTTTCGGCGGCATGGTGTCGTTCGGCCACGCCGCCTTTTTCGGGCTCGGCGGCTATATCGCCGGCGTCATGGCGCTCGCCGCCCGCACCGGGGATCTCGCCTTCGGCCTGTTCCCGGGCTCCGACCAGCTCGTGGTCGTCCTTCTCGTTGCAGCGCTGCTCGGCGGCTTGCTCGCGGCCGTGATCGGCGCACTGTCGCTGCGCACGGCCGGCGTTCAGTTCATCATGATCACGCTCGCCTTCGCGCAGATGATGTTCTTCCTCTTCATCTCGCTGAAGGCCTACGGCGGCGATGACGGGCTCACCATCCGCCGGCGGCTGGCGCTCGGCGCGCTCGACATGCGCAACGACAAGACGCTCTACTTCATCGCGCTTGGCGCCGCGGTCATCATCTTTCTCCTGCTGTGGCGAATCGTCGTCTCGCGTTTCGGCCGCGTTCTGTCCGGCGTCCGGCAGAACGAAACGCGCATGCAGGCCATCGGCATCGCGCCGCGCCGCTATCGGCTGATGGCCTTCGTTCTCTCCGGCGTCGGCGCGGCGATCAGCGGCGCCTTGATGGCCAATCAGCTTCGCTTCGTCTCGCCCGACATGCTGCACTGGACCAAGTCGGGCGAGCTGATGATCATGGTCATTCTGGGCGGCGTTGGCACTCTGTCGGGCCCCTTTCTCGGCGCGGCGGCGCTGGTTGGACTTGAAACCGTTCTCGGCGCCTGGACCGAATACTGGCAGCTCTTTCTCGGGCCGGCGCTTCTGGCGATCGTGCTCTTCACGCAGGGCGGCCTCGTCGGTCTCGCGGCCAGACTCGGCATCGGAAGGCGGCCATGACCGCCGACAAGTCAATCCCGCTCCTGGATGTGCGCGGACTGCAGAAGCGGTTCGGCGGGCTCGTGGCGACCGACAGCGTGTCTCTCGACGTGCGGCCCGGCGAAATCCACGCCTTGATCGGACCCAACGGCGCCGGCAAGTCGACCCTGATCGCGCAATTGATTGGGCAGCTTCGCCATGACGGCGGAGAGATCCACCTGGCGGGCCAACGGATCGACCAGCTCGCCGCCCCCGCGCGGGTGCGGCGCGGGCTCGGGCGCACCTTTCAGATCACGCAGCTCCTGCCGGAATTCACCGCGCTGGAGAATGTCGCTCTCGCGGTCCAGACGCACGAGGGACACAGTTTCCGCTTCCTTCGCGCGGCGGCGTCGCAGGAGAGCCTCAATGCGCCGGCGCGCCGAAGGCTGGAGGAGGCGGGCCTTTCCGCCAAGGCGCATGTGAAGGTCGCAGCGCTCTCGCAGGGCGAACGCAAGCAGCTCGAACTCGCCATCGCGCTCGCCGGAGAGCCGCGGCTGCTTCT
Organism: Rhodoblastus sp.; assembly: GCA_047605445.1. Lineage (GTDB taxonomy): Bacteria > Pseudomonadota > Alphaproteobacteria > Rhizobiales > Beijerinckiaceae > JAJXWB01. The sequence continues at coordinate 7,077 of JASGFP010000041.1, read as the reverse complement.
GCTCGACGAGCCGATGGCTGGCCTCGGCCCCGGGGAGAGCGCCGCAATGGTGGAAACGCTGCGCGCGTTGAAGGGCCGCATCGGCATGTTGCTCGTCGAGCACGACATGGATGCGGTTTTCGCGCTCGCCGACCGCATTTCCGTTCTCGTCTACGGCAAGATTGTTGCGTCCGGCGATCCCGCCGCTATCCGCGACGATCCCGTCGTGCATGCGGCCTATCTCGGCGAGGGAGACGCCTGATGCTGCGCGTGCGGGCGCTTCAGTCGGGCTATGGCCAGAGCCAGGTGCTGTTCGGCGTCGATCTCGACATTGCTGCGGGCGAAATCGTAACGCTGCTCGGCCGCAACGGCATGGGCAAGACGACGACCGTGATGACCCTTATCGGTCTTGTGGCGGCATGGGGCGGCGAGGCGCGTTTCGAGGACCGCGATATCCTGGGCGCGACGCCGGAACGCGTGGCGCGGCTCGGCGTGGGGCTCGTGCCGGAAGGACGCATGATCTTCACCGAACTGACGGCGCGCGAAAACCTGGTCGCCACCGCCGCCAATCGGCTTGCGCGGACGGACCCATGGACGCTCGCGCGCGTGTTCGATCTCTTCCCGAGGCTGAAGGAGCGCAAGGACCAGATGGCGCGCACGATGTCTGGCGGCGAGCAGCAGATGCTGGCGATCGGCCGCGCGCTGATGACCAATCCGCGCCTGCTCATTCTCGACGAAGCCACCGAGGGCCTCGCCCCGGTCATTCGCGCAGAGATCTGGCGTTGTGTCGAGACACTCAAGGCGCAAGGCCAATCCATTCTGCTGATCGACAAGAACGTCCACGTCCTCCAGCGCATCGCCGACCGGCATTTCATTCTCGAACGCGGCCGCACTGTATGGTCCGGAACGAGCGCCGACCTTCACGGACAGCCAGAACTGGTGACACGGTACGTTGGCGTGTGAGCTTCCATCTGCTTGTCTGAATGCCTCAGGCGTGGAGGACAACATCAGGCGCGATCAAGTTTTGCGCCCGAGCGCCTGACGAAAAGACATTGAAAAGCAGTCCGTCTCATCGCGGCGAAATGCGAAGCGGGAGTGGCGTCACGCCGGCCTGCTTGCGGAAAGTCGTCGCCAGATGGCTCTGGCTGGACAAGCCGACTCGGGGTCGCCAGATCACAAATCCGGGTTGCGGCCCCGCATCGCGTGGTGCTGCGGCAGGACGAAGGGCAGGTCGGCCATCGGCGGTTCTTTCGTCCGCAGACCGACGTTGAACACGTCCGCCAGAAGCGCGTCGGTCAGAGCATTTTCCGGACGGCCGCGCGCGACGATCCTGCCGTGGTTCATCACGAGCAGTTCGTCGGCGTAACCGACCGCCATGTTGAGATCGTGCAGCACGGCCAGCACGGCGACGCCGTCGCGCCGCGCCAGATTTCTGGCGGCGTCCATCAGCGCGAGCTGGCGATCGAGATCGAGGCTGGCGATCGGTTCGTCCAGAAAGAACGCCTGGTTGCGCGTCAGCCGCCGTCCGGCGTGGATCTGGCACAGGCAGGCGGCGAAGCGCGTACGTTGCTGCTCGCCGCCGGACAGGGTGGTGTAGTCGCGCCCCGCAAGATGCCAGACCCCGGCTTCTTCCAGACACGCCTGGACGATGTCGTCCTTCTCCGCGCGCGTCATCAGCCGTCCAATGAATTCCGTGGAGAGGCGAACGACTTCCTCGACGAGAAAGGCGGTCGCCAGCCGGCAATTCTGCGTCATCACCGTCCGCATCGACGCGAGGCGAACCGGCTCGATCCTGTCGACAGGCTCGCCGTCGAAACTGACGCTGCCCGATTGCGCGCGGATTTCGCCGGACAGCAGCTTGAGCAGCGTCGACTTGCCCGCGCCGTTCGGGCCGATGACGATGGCGACCCGGCCCGGCGCGAGCGACAGCGAGACATCGTCGACGAGGCGCTGGCGGCGGATGGAATAGGCAAGCGAGCGCGCTTCGATCAATCCGCTCATGACACGGCGTCTCCGGCGCGCCGGCGCAGCAGCAGCCACAGGAAGAACGGCGCGCCGATCGCGGCCGTCAGGATGCCGACCGGCAGTTCGGCCGGCGCGAGCATCGTGCGCGCGAGCGCGTCCGCGCCGACCAGACCGCCGCCGCCGACGAGCATGGAGAGCGGCAGCAGCGTGCGATGGTTGGGGCCGACCGCCAGCCGCACGGCGTGCGGCGCGACGATGCCGATGAAGGCGAGCATGCCCGACACGGCGACGCTGGCGCCGACCGCGATCGCGACGAAGACGACCGCGACCGCTTTCACCCGCTCGACGCGGGCGCCGAGATGAAACGCTTCGGCCTCGCCGAACGCCAGCGCGTTGAGGCCGCGCGAGAGCATGGGCAGAAAGGCCGTCAGCGGGGCGAGCAGCCCGAGGACGATCAGCGTCTTCAGCCATGTCGAGCCGTTCAGGCTGCCCATCGACCAGAAGGTCAGATCGCGCAATTGCCGATCGTCTGAGAAATAGGACAACAGCCCGGTGAGCGCGCCCGACAGCGCGCCGATGGCGACCCCGGCCAGAAGCATGATGTTGGTCGACGAGCGGCCGCTGCGCGTCGAGATCATGTAGATGGCGAGCGTGGAGGCCAGGCCGCCGAAGAACGCCCCGATGGGCAGCATGTAGAAGGGCACGGTCGCCGGCGCCATGATCCGGTCGCCGAGCACGATCACCACCGCAGCCGCGAGCGCCGCGCCGCCCGAAACGCCGACGAGGCCGGGGTCAGCCAGCGGATTGCGGAACAGGCCCTGCATGATCGCGCCGGACGCGCCGAGCGCGGCGCCGACGCCGAGGCCCGTCAGCACCCGCGGCAGGCGTATGTTGGCGATGACGAGAACGTCGCGGTCGAGCGCCACGACGCCCGGTTCGCTCGCCATGCGCCAAAGCGCGGACACCGCGCGCGCCGGCGGTATTGGCAGCGCGCCCGCCCCGATGGAGACGACTACGACGAGAAGACAGGCGACGCTCAGCAATGCGATCGCGATGATGGACCGCGAGCGGCGCAGATCGAAAAGCCCGGCGCGCGTCGGTTTGTTCGCTTGTGCGCGCGCATCCATCGCGCCGCTCAATTCTGCGCCGGATAGAGCTTGGCCATGAGGTCGCGCGCGGCTTCCGGCGCGCGCGGTCCGAAGCCGAGAAGGTACAAGCCGTTCATGGAAATCAGCGCATTTGCGCGCGCAGCCGGGGAGGTCGCGAAAGCCGGGCGGGCGAAGACGTCTTCGCTCTTCGAATCGGGCCCGAGATCCATCATCACCACGGCGTCGGGCGCCGCGGCGAGCAGGGCCTCGTCCGTCATCGGCTTGTAGCCCTGCACATCCGCTGCAGCGTTTTCGCCGCCGGCAAGCGCGATCATCGCATCTGCCGCGGTGCCGCGTCCTCCGACCGTCGCGCGGCCGTTCTGCAGGGACAGGATGAACAGGACGCGTTTGCGTTTCGTGATTTTCGCGCGCGCCTCGGCGAGTTCGCCGAACCGGCGCTCGACCTCGCCGGCGAGCTTGTCGGCCTGCGCCTGCGCCTGAACGGCCTGGCCCACGGCGCGGATTTTCGTGGCGACGCCTTCCGGCGTCGGCGTGTCGGGCGCGCGCGCGACGGGCACATGCGCCTGCTCGAGCGAGGCGAGCGCTGCGGGCGGGCCAGCGCCATCGACCGCGATGACGAGCGTCGGCTGCACCGACAGGATGCCCTCGGCCGACAACGCACGGAAATAGCCGACATTCGGCTTGGTCTTCAGGGCCTCGGGCGGATAGAGGCTCGTCGTGTCGACCGCGACGATCCTGTCCTGCTGTCCCAGCGCATAGAGAATCTCGGTCACCGCGCCGCCCAGCGCGACGATGCGCCGCTCGTCCGCCGCGCAGGGTGAGGCGCTCAGTATGATGGCCGCGCTGGCGAAGACGTAAGCGGCCGCGCGAGAGCGCGTGCGCGCCCGATTAGAGGATCGAATCGACATGGCCCTACTTGGTCAGGATGAGCTTGTTGTTCGCGGTCACGCGCAAACGGTAGCGCTCGCCGTCGTGAACGATCGAGACTTCCCGTTCGTCGCCCACGAGATCGCGAAGATCGATCTCGCGCGGCTTGCGTTCGGAAGATGGCGGCAAGTCGCGCTGCGCGCCTTTGCGTGGCGGCGGGTCGGCCATGAAAACTGCCCTTGTCTGGATATATTCTAAAGTGGGGTTCGCTAAATTGGTTATGCGCCAACTATTGCGTGACGAAAAGTAGGTATTAAAATTTAGAATCGATGTAGAAGATATGAAAATCCTCACATTAGAATAACTCTAAACAAATAATGGTCTGCCTTGATGTGTCCGTATTCTTGACATGTGTGCGCGCGTTCCGTTAATTGCCCTCAAGACGGCGCGATCTCGTGGGGATCGCCGCATGAGCCGCATTTAGCCAGCCAGGCGCCGGACGCCCAGCCAGCCAAGTTCGAACACAGGCTGGAGGGTATTATGGTTCGTCTGTCATTCCGCGCGTCCGCGAGCGTTGCTGCGCTCGCCGTTGCGTCGGCGCTGTCCCTGGGGGGCGCGCAGGCCCAGCAAGCCGCGCCCCAGGCCGCAGCAGAGCCGGCCGCTCAGGCGAATGCGAAGCCGAGGCGCGGCGAAAAGCCCGCGCCGACGCAGGTCGAAGCGTTCGACACGATCAACGTCACGGCCACCAAGACCGAAGAGAAGGCGATCGAGTCGCTCGGCGCGGTGACCACGGTCACGCAGCAGGACGTCCAGCGCTACGGCGCCTCGTCGATGGCCGAGGCGATGCGCAACATCCCGGGCGTCGCCTTCCAGGAGAGCCCGAATAATCCCGGCCAGGCGATCAATATTCGCGGCCTGCAAGACTTTGGGCGCGTCAATGTGCTCATCGACGGCGCTCGCCAGAACTATCAGATATCCGGTCACAACGCGAACGGCGAGTTCTACTTCGACCCCGAGTTTATGGGCCAGGTCGACGTCGTGCGCGGCCCGATCTCCAACATCTACGGCTCGGGCGCGATCGGCGGCGTCGTCTCGATCCGCACCAAGGATGTCGATGACGTTCTGAAGCCCGACGAGAAGTACGGCGTGCTGCAGCGCATCGGCGCGGGCACAAACGGCCAGCACTTTTTCAATTCGACGGCGGTCGCCGCGCGCATCAGCCCCAACGTCGAGGCCTTTGGCCAGTTCGTCTATCGGTCGAACTCGGCCTACACGATCGGCAGCGGCGCCTACATCAACAATGCGGGCAGGCAGGTTCTGCCTGGCGGCGCCAAGGTCGACGACACCGGCTCCGAACTCATGGGCGGCCTCGGCAAGATCCGCATCCGCCCCGCCGACGGCCACGAGATCACGATCTCGGCCATGAAGCAGGGCTTCCAGTTCTCCAACAACGGCACCAGCACGACCGGTTCCCGCTTCTGGGACGACGTGAAGACCGACAATTACACGATCGGCTACCGCTTCAACCCGGCCGACAATCTGCTGATCGACCTGAACGCCAAGGCCTATTACACGCAGACCAACAACGTTCAGACGCTGATCCAGCCGACGGCGACCTATTTCGCGCTCAACGCGCTGCCGGGCGCCAAGCTCAACGACAAGATTCGCACGCGCGGGTTCGACATCAACAATACGTCGCGGTTCTCGACCGGCGTGTTCGACCATGCGCTGACCTTCGGCGGCGACAGCTCGTGGGATCGCGTCAACACGACGGACTATGCCGGCGGCTACGTTTCGGCGCTCACGCCGTCCGGCGACCGCCGCCTGTCTGGCGCCTTCGTCCAGGACGAGATGCGTTTCGGCCGGCTCGTGCGCGTCCTCGGCGCCTTGCGCTACGACGATTACGCGCTCAGCGGCGGCTCCTATTCGTCGTCGGGCAGCCGCCTCTCGCCGAAGCTCATCGTCGGCGTTTCGCCCTTCGAGGGGATCGAGGTCTACGGCTCCTATTCGGAAGGCTATCGCGCGCCGGCCATTACGGAGACGCTGATCTCGGGCCTGCATCCGTTCCCGGCCTTCACCCTCCTGCCCAACCCCGGCCTGAAGCCTGAGGTGGCGCACAATCTCGAGGCGGGCCTCAACCTCAAGTACGACAGCATCTTCAATCCGGAGGACAAGTTCCGCGCCAAGGTGAACATCTTCCAGAACAAGGTGAAGAACTTCATCGACATGGGCACGACGGGGGCGACCACGCTGGTCATCTTCATCCCGGGCCTGCCGAACTCGTTCTGCGCCTTCATCCCGGCGGCCTGCGCGAACTTCCCGGTGTATCAGTATCAGAACGTCGCCAATGCCGAACTCAACGGCGTGGAGGCGGAAGGCGCCTACGACTGGGGTTGGGGCTTCGCGTCCGCCGCGTTCAGCAGCGTCAATGGCGTCGACCAGTCGACGGGCCGGCGCCTGAACAGCGTCTATCCGGGCCGCTTCAGCTCCACGCTCGGCCTGCGTTTCTTCGACAAGGCGCTGACGGTCGGCGGCCGCTACAGCTACACGAAGGAAGTCTGGGGAACCACGTGCGATCCGGCTGGCGCGAACGTCATGCGCTGCCCCGGCTACGGCACGGTCGACCTGTTCGGCAATTACAAGTTCGACGAGCGCGTCAGCGCCGATGTCTCGCTGCTGAACATCTTCAACAAGACCTACGCGCAGTACAACAGCACGCTGCCGAGCGCCGGCTTCACGGCGAAATTCGCGCTCAGCGTGAAGTTCGCGTCGAAGTGAGGGTGGGATGACCCAGGCGGCGGCAGGCGATTGGGGAGGGCGCGGACGGCAATCGTCCGCGCCTGCATCCGTTTCCTCCGCCGCGACCGTATCGCTTGCCGAAATCCATGCCGCCGCGCGACGCCGGCTCACCGCCTGGTCCGCGCTCGCCAGTATGATCTGCCACGTCGGGCTCGGTCTTGCGTTCCTGCCCGCGATCCGCGATCTCGATGCGCCGCAGATGCCCGCGGGCGGCCCCGCGATCGAGATCGATCTGGCAGCCGCGGACGCGGTCGATTCGACGCAATCCATCGCTGCGCCGAAGTTTGATGCGCCTGTCGCGGACACGACGCCTGCCGCGCCGGAGCCGACGCCCGCGGAGAGCGCCGCGGCCGATGCG